>ONSC01000196.1 GCA_900320365.1 uncultured Bacteroidales bacterium | reverse complement strand
CTTCTTTGTATATACACTATAAATCTTAGTCCGACCCCGACAGCTTCTCTAAAGAAATCAACGCTCTCGATTCAAATTTTCTCGGTACTTGCTTGTACTAATCTTTCAATATTTTCAAAGATCTGCGATCTTTGAAAATTCCAACCCCCTCAATCCCCCAAGGGGGACGATCGGCGCCTTGCGGCGCGCCGGCACTGCCGGCCCTGCGGAAGGAATCTTCAATGAACGTGGTGCTTCGAATTAGAAGCGGGCTGCAAAGGTAACAACTTTTTCTTTCTCCACAAATTTTTTGTGGATTTTTTTGAAAAAGAATCTAGTACCATACGGCGGGACTGTCTCCCATCTTGAAGACAAGGTCTCCTCCAGCCATTATCTCGGAATAATCCACATATCCTCTATCAAGCTTTTTCCCGTTTAAAGTGACCTCCTGGATATACTTGTTAGATCCGTCAAGTCCCTCAGCCTTGATTCTCAAGACACCACCTGGAACAGTAATGTCCGCCTTCTCAAATGCTGGAGCACCGAACCAGAAACGGGTCGACGCAGGCTCCATCTCATAGAATCCAAGGGATGAGAGAACATACCATGCGGACATCTGCCCTGCGTCCTCGTTGCCGGCTAGACCCTCGGTATTATTCTGGTAAAACTCGGAATACACCCTGCGGACCAGATCGGCTGTCTTCCAAGGCTGTCCGGCCATCGTGTAGAAATAAATAATATGGTGACTCGGCTCATTGCCGTGGACATATTGGCCGATCAAACCAGTGATGTCGCTGGAGACATTGTCACCTTCCAAATGTGAATCTGCGATGAAGAGGGAATCCAGCCTCTCGATGAATAGATCCTTGGAACCGTAAAACTCCACCAAGCCGTCATAGTCCTGTGGAACAAGCCAGGTATATTGCCAAGCGGTGCCTTCGCAGTAATCCGTGACCTCGTGGGCTGAATGGTAAGGGCTGAAAGGAGTCCTCCAGCTGCCGTCTGACAACCTGCCGCGGGCCTGTAGAGTCTCTTTGTCCATATAATTTCTGTAGGAATGGCTCCTTTCGCGGAAATAAGCGGCATCCTCACTCTTTCCAAGATGTTCAGCGGCGGAGAACATAGCTCCATCAGCGATGGCGTATTCCATGTCATAAGCGACAGACTGGTTAAAAAGGTCAGACGGGATGTAGCCGTATCTCTTCCTTAGGTCCTGGCCTCTGTCATCGCACATGGCAGTGTTTTTCAACGCCTTCCAGGCTTTTTCCTGATCAATGCCAGGGATATCCTTCACAACGGCGTCAGCCACGGCGATGATTCCGGGATTGCCGACCATGCAGTTTGTCTCATTGGCCATCAGGTGCCATACAGGGAGTCTCCCTTGCTCCTCGTTGATACTGATCATGGTGTTCACCATGTCCGCCTCCCTATCGGGATGAAGGACGGTCATTAAGGGCATCTGGGCTCTGTAGGTGTCCCAGAGTGAGAATGTGGTATAGGTAGTGTGTGTGACGGACGGGTGGACCAAACCATCGGCTCCACGATATTCCCCGTTGACATCGCTGAAGACGGAGGGCACAATCATGGTGTGGAACAAGGCAGAGTAGAACACGGTCTTGGTGTCGTCGTCGCAGCCGCTGACCTTCGCCTTTGATAGCTCTTTGTTCCAAGCCGCGACAGCGGCCTTCTCGGTGGCCTCGAAGTCCCATCCAGGGAGTTCGGCCTCCATATTCATCTTGGCGTTCTCCTCACTGACAGCCGAAATCGCGACTTTGACCATCACCTGGTCGTCGGCGGCAGTCTTGAAACATGCCCTGCCGAATTTGACGGAGCCGAATTCGTCTTCTTTAACCGGGATGACCTCGAGCGACTCGAAAGGCTTGTCGAAAACGGCGTAGAAGAATATCTTCTGGTTCTTCGCCCAGCCGCGGGAGAAGCGATAGCCCGAGACAGTGTTGTTGTCAATAATCTCTATCCCGGTGTCGTATGCCGAGTCCCAGCAGCCTCCATTCTGGAGGTCAATAACGACAGCGGCCTCGTCAGAGGCGGGAAAAGTGTAACGGCTCAACCCGACCCTGCATGTAGAAGTCATCTCCGCGGTGATCCCGTAACGGGTAAGGGGTACGCTGTAATACCCCGGACGGGCTATCTCCTTTGACCTGTCGGCATATGACCAAAGACCGGAAGTCTGGTCATCTTCAACGCCTCTGGAATACTTCACATCACCAATTACCGGCATCAAGGTCACGTCGAACAGGTCACCTATTCCGGTCCCGCTCAAATGCGTGTGGGAAAACCCTATTACTGTCTGGTCGCTATCGTGGTAGCCTGAGCACCAATCCCAGCTCTGGGGAATGCTGGTGGGACCAAGTTGGACCGCCCCGAAGGGGACGCTCGCCCCAACGAACACATGTCCGTGCCCTCCAGAACCGATCTTGACATTGACATATTGTGTCAGATCTTCCTCCGAGGCGGAAGAGACTGTGCAAGCGCAGGCAAATATCGCGATAGAGACAATTGCCGCGGCGACTGAGACTCCTTTAAGTTTCATATAAGTCAGTATTATTGTGAATCGCTAATTTAAGAAAAATAATTATATTTGTTTTTCACGAAACAATCATTCGCCATGGGCTTTTTCACATTCCCCGGCCAGCAAGAGCATAGGAAGTTCAACTACAGGCCGATATACTACGACAAGGACGAAGAGGAGCGCCGCCAGGTGTTCGGCAAGGTCGACGGCAGGCTTGACGCCGAGAAAGCCAAGGAGAAGGAGAACGGCGAATATAAGGCCGGATCCTACATCCGCGGGGCCTTCAGGGATGGCAATTACGCCAAGAGGGATGACACAGCCACAGCTGCCCAGAAGATCATTGGCATTGTGGGGTTGATCCTTCTCGCCGTCGTCTTGATTTATCTTTGCAAATTCTATCTCCTGCTGTAGGATGGAACTGAGGATTCTTCCTGGGAATATAGCTAATATGATCGCCGCGGGAGAGGTTGTCCAGAGACCGGCCTCCGTGGTCAAGGAACTGATGGAGAATTCCATCGATGCGGGTGCGAAACAGGTCAACGTTGTGATAGGAGACTCTGGTCGTACCCTGATCCAAGTGATAGATGATGGCTCCGGCATGACTCCGGACGATGCTGTCCTGTGTTTTGAGCGTCACGCCACCTCTAAGATAGCCACAGCTGAGGATCTTCAGGAAATCATGACTTACGGTTTCCGAGGGGAGGCTCTGGCCTCAATAGCGGCGGTGGCTGAAGTCACCTTGAAGACCAGAACGGCCGAAAACGAGACGGGCTGCCAAGTCGAGATGGCAGGATCGAAGCATGTCTCCACTTCTGAGGTATCCACACCAGTGGGAACAAACATCTCAGTCAGGAATCTATTCTACAATAT
>ONSC01000195.1 GCA_900320365.1 uncultured Bacteroidales bacterium | reverse complement strand
TCAAGAACCAAAACTAATCCAGGAAGCCATGAGAAGAATCCTCACTACCCTATTGTCAGCATTGGCATTGTCAATGATGTTCTCTTGCGAGAAAGCTGAGCCCACAAAACCCGACACCACCTACACGGTGACGATGTCCATGTCCTCAGTCACATCTTCTTCCGCAGTCCACTATGACCTCACCGCCTATGAGTATAACGATGCCGGTGAGAAGGTCGCCAACAACTCCATCAGCATGGCGGTCAAAGGGTCGACGAAGACGTTTACGGCCAGTTCCCGTGCGATCAAGGTCAAACTGTACATCAAGATGTATTCCGACAATTCCTCAGTGACGCCGCAATATCTCTGGGTCCAGCAGGTCTTCTATCTGGAGGAAGGCAAGAACATCGAGATCAAGGTGGAAGACCATACCAAGGTCGGAAAGACAGAGCCGTAGCCATGCGGTAAACCACTGGAGACATGAAACAGAAAACAAACTACAAAACTGCCCCAATCATGGGGTTCGAAAGGCTTCGTGAGAATGTTGACGGACCCGGGCTGAGGACACTTGTCCTTTTTGCAGGATGTCCGCTTCACTGCGAATACTGCCTGAACAAGATGCTGCTCAGAAGCGGCATCCAGAAGGATTTCTCTCCGGAAGAGCTGTATGACATCCTGATGGTTGACAGTTACTATTTCAAGATCTCCGACGGCGGCATCACCTTCGGAGGCGGGGAACCGGCACTTCAAAGCCGGTTCATCAGGGACTTCCACCAGTTTTACAAGGATATGGATGATGAGATGGATATCCGTATGGAAACGAGCCTCAATGTCCCACTTGAGCACATCCAGATGCTTGCTCCCCTCGTATCAAAGTTCTATGTTGACATCAAGGACATGGATCCGGAGATATACTGTGACTATACGCACGAGTACAATTACTTCGTGTATACGAACCTGGAATGGCTTTCCAAGAACGGATATGCTTCGAAGGTCCTGTGCCGTGTTCCCCTTATCCCTGATTTCAACGCGGAAGGAAACCGGGCCGAAAGCATCAAAGTTCTGAAAAAGATGGGATTCGAGACGGAGACATTCACGTACATCAAGACCCATGAACCCTATCCTGAGATAACGACTATGGGGATTCCTGCGGAACCCGAAGAATTGATGGGAGACCTGATTCCCGACAATAACGATATGCTGGAAGACGATGAACGGAAAGGATAAATGCAACAGGCTGCGCGAGTTGCGCAGGCTCATCTGCCTTCAGAACGACATCCCCTTCACTGAGGAGGAGTGCGCTTCTTCCGGCGAAGGATGCAAAGGGACCTGCCCCAAGTGTGATAGCGCTCTCCGGTTCATCACCATGAAACTCGCCGAGCGTAAGAAGGCAGGTCTTCCCGTCATCATGGAAGAGGCCAGGAAGGCATATAGGTTCTATATGCAATAACAACTGCCCCGGCTGGGCATTGCCAGAATGGAAGAGTAGCGCGGTTATCCGGTCAGCAAACCATTCTGGCTTTTTTATTCATCCGATATTGGTGCCCCTTCTCTCATAATCCCTTCCCTTTGTTGGGCAGGGACGCCATTTTTGCTATCTTTGCGTATACAAAGCACACTTTTCCATTCACGGTCGTTCTATGCTGTATGTCTTAATCATACTGCTGGTCACTGCGAGTATCCTGCTCGCAGTGTACGCTATTAGGACCTCGAAACAGAAAAAACATCAGGAACGGCTGGATATCATCGAGCGGAATATCCCGGAAGTCGCACCTGCTTTCAAGGATATCAGCACGTTCTACAGTTATGGCCACTACATCACGGAGTCCGAAAGGATCCGTCTGGATGAAAAGTACGCAGATCTTCTTTCAGAGGTGAACAAGGTCTTGGGGTCTGAGGAATTGGAAAGGCATCCGGAGAAAGACATCATCGAGCGCTTCCACAAGGCCATGTCGGACAGCAAAGGGTTCAAGAAGGTCAACAACGAGGAGTTCGTCAAGAAGCAGTTGAAGGACTACGCCCAGTATTTCGATACGGTACTCTCCCATCCTCTTGATGCCCAGCAGCGGGAGGCGGTCGTCTCCCTGGAAGACAATGTCCTTGTCATCAGCAGCGCCGGTAGCGGCAAGACAATGACCACGGTCGGAAAGGTCCGTTATCTGATCGATGTCCAGAAAGTGGACCCTTCCAAGATCCTGCTGATCACCTTTACGCGCAAGGCCGCAGAATCCCTTTCAGAACGGCTTGGCGAGAAGAACCTCAAGTGCCGGACCTTCCATAAGCTTGCCCTTGAGATCATTGGGGAGGCTACAGGTGAGAAACCCACTATAGTCCCGACTGATTTCTCCGTACAGGTATACCACAAACTCTTCGATGAGAATCCCTCATTCCACCGAGCTATCGCCGATTACATCGTCCGGTCCAGGTACAAGATGAAGGATCAGTTCGAGTACTCATCGATGGAGGCCTACATGCTTGACCGCAAGAAATACGGGGTCCAGGCATACTACAAGGACATGGACGGCCGGGCGGTCTTCTGCAAATCCGACGAGGAGAGCCAGATCTGCGATTTCCTGGGAAGCCGCGGCGTACTTTTCCGCTACGAGGAGAAGTATGAATTCCCTACGACTGACAGCGAATTCCGGCAGTATTGCCCGGATTTCTCCATCTACTACAAGGATTCCGAGGGAGTTCAGCACAGGGTCTATCTGGAGCATTTCGCGGTCAACGAGCATGGCCGCTGTCCGAAATGGTTCACACCAGAGGAAGAGACCAAGTACAAGGAAGGCATCCGCTGGAAGAGGGACCTGCACAGGGACAAGGGAACGGTCCTTCTGGAAACCTCTAGTGCCGGTTTCCACCGGGGTGATGTCTTCACGGAGCTGGCGTCCAAACTGAACGCGCTGGGGATCACTTTCACAGAAGCAGGATCCGATAAGATGTCCAGGGAGCTGGTCCGTCAGGAGGAGAACATCCTCGGAATGCTCACTGCCTTCAACTTCCTTCTCAAGTCCAAGGACACCACCATGTCCTCGGTAGCAGCTCAGGCGGCTTTCTCCAAGGACAGGATCACCCTTAACGAGATCGTCGCGCCGTTCGTTGACGGATACCGCAAGATGGAGCAGGAACGCGGAGAGATCGATTTCACGGACGCCATTCTCCGGGCGACCCAGCTGTGCGAGAACGGCCACCGGCCAGATTACGATTATATTCTCGTCGATGAGTTCCAGGACATCTCACTGGACCGTTACCGTTTCCTCCAGTCATTGAGGAGGAAGGCCCCGCTCACGAAGCTCTTCTGCGTCGGCGATGACTGGCAGTCCATCTACCGATTTGCCGGAAGCGACATGGCGCTCTTCAAGAGTTTCGAGAAGTATTTCGGCTACACGAAGAAGTGCCTGATGGAGACCACCTACCGGTTTGGCGAACCTGCCATCGAG
>ONSC01000190.1:2562-6116 GCA_900320365.1 uncultured Bacteroidales bacterium | reverse complement strand
GCCGCCTCACGCTGCGTTCTGGACTTCTACTATCCCGCTGACATTAAAGGATTTCCGACCATCGTATGGTTTCATGGTGGTGGTCTGGAAGGTGGTCAGAAAGAGATTCCCGCAGGGCTCAAAGAGTCCGGTTTGGGAATAATAGGAGTCAACTACCGGCTTCTTCCGAAAGCCGATGTCAAAGAGATAATCGACGATGCCGCGGCTGCCGTAGCCTGGGCTTTCAAGGAGGTCGGGAAAAGAGGTGGAGACCCAGACAAGATATTTGTCGCCGGCCATTCCGCAGGAGGCTATCTCATTGACATGATTGTACTTGACAAGCATTGGCTTGAGAAATACGGAATCGACGCCGACCGGATCGCGGGGGCTTTCCCCTACAGTGCCCAGAAGATTACCCATTTCAATGTTCGGAAAGGGCTGGGAATGAATCCTTTGCAGCCGATGGTTGACGAGACGGCACCTCTCTTCCATGTAAGGAATATCCCTATGCCAATGCTTGTCCTGTCCGGTGACAGGGAACTGGAGATTTACGGCCGCTATGAGGAGCAGGCATATTTCTGGCGTATGATGAAGCTGGTCGGAAACGAGAATGTTTTCCTCTACGAGTTCGACGGCTACGACCATGGTGGAATGCCTTTCCCCGCCCACAATGTCGTCAAACGCTACATTAAAGCGATATGCGATGGGAAACCACTCCCTAAGCGATAGATTTGGAATATGTTCAAAGTAAGCGAGATAATAACTACACCTCCAGAGGAGTTCTCATCGGAGCTGCAGCGCAAGGTCTACGAGACTTTCGAGGCGCTGGGAATTCCGAGGGTCTCTTTCGCCCCGGCCGACAAACTGCTGGAACTAACCGGGGTCCTCGTCGGCGCCACCACCATACTGAGCGCAATCCTTCCGGAGTGCTCAAAAGTCCATCTGATCATGGACAAGGATATAGCCGGAAGCGAAATGTTCGCCTGCACAGACGGCACCGCGACATGTTTCGTCAAGATCAAGACAGAGGATCTCCTAGGCAAATATATTCCCTCGACCGGGCACAAGATCACATTGATATGACCGATTTCGCGGCTATAGATTTCGAGACAGCGAACGAGTGCCCCTCAAGCGTTTGCAGCGTTGGGATAGTGGTGGTTAGAGGCGGAGTGATCACCGACCGATTCTACAGCCTGATCCACCCGGAACCGGAGTATTACCAATGGTTCTGCATGAGGGTCCACGGTCTTTGCTCCGAAGACACCGAGGACGCTCCCGTATTCCCATACGTGTGGGAGAAGATCGAGCCGCTGATTGAGGGGCTTCCGCTTGTCGCCCACAACGCGCGATTCGATGAGGGCTGCCTGAAAGCCGTATTCCAAGTCTATCAGATGGATTATCCCGATTATGAGTTCCATGACACCCTGTGGGCCTCCAGAAAACATTTCGGCTACAGCCTTCCAAATCACCGGCTACCGACTGTATCAGCGGCGTGCGGCTACGACCTGACCAGTCACCATCACGCCCTCGCCGATGCGGAGGCCTGCGCCGCCATCGCCATGCGAATATTGTAGGAATAATTATTCTTGATCCGCTTTCTTCTTCCGTTCGTAGGCTAGCAGACGGGCGTCCTCGGCCTTAGCCCGGCGCTCATCATATTGCCGATCCCATTCCCTGTAATACTCGAGTTTCGGATCCTCGAAAAGCGACATTTGCTCATAGCTCTCATGAGTCAGTTTTGAGACACCAAGCCCTACCTGACGGATTGGGGTCACCCCGTCCCAAACCTCAGAGAGCATCCTCCTGGCCTCATTCAAAATAACGGCCGTGATGTCAGTCGGTTGAGGCACCTGACATTGTTTCTGAGCGATGGAGAAGTCTTTGTATTTGATGAACATGGAGACTGTCGACGCCCTGAAACTGTCGCGGCGTATCCTGTGGGCTACCACGCAAGCCACATTGAACAAAGCCCTGTCTATATCCTTTAGATCAGACAGGTCCTTAGAGAACGTTCTCTCAGCGCTATAGCTCTTAGCCTCAGCAGTTTCCGTATCCACAGGTGAGTTATCACGACCATTGGCGTTCTCATGAAGTTGAAAGGCGAATTTCTTTCCCACCAATCTGGATAGAGACTCCACACCAAGGTTGGCCAGGTCTCCAATAGTCCTGATTCCATAAGACAAAAGCTTTTCCTCGGTCTTTTTTCCAACCCATAGAAGATCCCTGACGCCCAAAGGCCACATCTTCTCCTGGACCTCGCTCTCCCATAGGGTGTGAACCTTGTCCGGTTTCTCGAAATCGGACGCCATCTTTGCGAGTAACTTGTTCGAGCCGATCCCGACATTGACCGTGAAGCCAAGCTTGGTTTTGACCTCGTACTTTAGCTGTGTCGCCACCTCAACAGGATCCTTCCCATAACACCGGAAACTCATGTCGATGAAACACTCATCGATTGAAAACTGCTGAAGGACAGGAGAATAGCTCCGGCAAATCTCAATGAATCCATCTGAGCACCGTTTGTACCATTCCCAGTCTCCCCCGACAACGACAAGGGTTGGGCAAATACGCATTGCCATTGATAGCGGCTGGGCGGTCTTGATACCGACCTTCTTCGCCGGGATCGAGGCGGCGGAGATTATGCTCCGGCGGTCATTCGGGTCCCCAGACACGACCGAAGGCACCAGACGTATGTCCGGTTGCCCCTCCTGGACCATCTTGACAGCCGTCCAGCTAAGGAACGCCGAGTTCACATCAATATGGAAGATAATCCGCTTCAAAAGGTTATTCCTTGTTCTTCGTGTCTATGCAGATGGTGACAGGGCCGTCATTCACTAACGCCACCTTCATGTCAGCCCCGAACTCCCCCGTGCCTACAGTACGACCTATCGCATCAGACAACGAGGCGCAGAAAGCCTCATAAAGAGGAACCGCCAACTCATGCCCGGCGGCCCGGATATACGACGGCCTGTTGCCTTTCCTGGTGGAAGCCATCAAGGTGAACTGGCTGACCACCAGAGCTTCGCCTTCGACTTCCACGATGCTCCGGTTCATCACGCCATCCTCATCGGGGAATATCCTCAGGGCGGCTGTCTTCTTGACCAGCCAGTCTATATCCTCAGGTCCGTCCTCATGGCCTACCCCGAGAAGGATCAGCAGCCCATTCCCTATAGATGACCTGACTTCGCCGTCAATTGTGACGGATGCCGATGAAACCCTTTGAATTACAGCTCTCATTGGAAAAAACCTTGAAAAAGTCTAAGACAAATTTAGCTATTTTCACAGATATTGCAGTAAGACCTTTAAAAAGGATCGCCATGAGCCACATAACACTCGCAATGCTATTGTCCCTATCCCTTCTTTCGAGCGGACACAAGATATCAAGCGTCGAGACCAGCGGTAGCTGGATATATATGTACGACGAGAAAGGCACTCGTTACAAGACCCTCAGCGCCAGCTCTGTAGGTGAGGTTAAAGGCTACAGTTCGTCTTTCTTTGTATCCAGGAACGGCGCTTGGATATATCTCTACGATTCAGAGGGTCGTAGATACAAAACCTTGAGCTATTCATCAGTTGGA
>ONSC01000190.1:0-2539 GCA_900320365.1 uncultured Bacteroidales bacterium | reverse complement strand
AGGACGGGAAAAAGATAAACACCAGGGCGGCCAGGTAACTATAACTTCAACGGCAATCTCTTTCCATAGGCCAGCATCCTCCATACCCATTCCACGGGACCATAACGGAAATAACTGGTCCACAAAAAGCTGACAGCTATCTCAATGGCATATACCCCAAGCGCTATGGCCTCGGTCCCGAGCAAACCGACCTTGCCTCCAAGACCGAATCCGACACCGTAGAACAGGATCACTCCAAATACGGACTGCATCAGATAATTCGTGCAGGCGACCTTGCCAGGCCTGGCAAGAAGTTGCCACCCCTTCCCCTCGGGACTTCTCATGAACAGAAGGCAGAAACCCGCGGCATACGCGAAACCCATCGGATAGACGCTCAACAGATAGAAAACGCTTTGAGCTATCGGTCCGAGCAGCCCCCCTTCCATTGAGTTCCAAGTGTACAATAAACCAAAGGGGATGCCTAGCAGCAGACCATAAAACAATATGGTTTTCAACAGTTTCCGGTATTTCTCAAGATCCGCGAACATTTTTTCCCTGCCGGCGGCGTACCCTATCAGGAATAGACCTAATACTTTGAAGAACCTGTAGCTTGAGACAAACTCCCACATTCGCTCAACAGCGCCTTGATGTAGGAACTGGAGCATTCCTTTATAATTGGTGATGTCGGCCAGCCAGGTCCCGAAATTAGTCTCTGTGATCCCATAGAGAGCGCATATCCTCCATTGCTCGGCGACGAGCGGATCGGAAAGCCTCGTGCCGAATATGGCCTCACAGATCACCGGAAGGACCAAGAAAATGCCGGCGGCAAACAGAATCTTCTTCACCGGAAGCTTCATGAACAAAGGCAGAAGCATTCCCATCGCTGCGTAAAGCATGAGTATATCACCGCTCCAGAGCAACAGCAAATGGCACAGACCAATCAGGAAAAGAACGATCATACGGCGATAGAAAGTCCTTGTCTTCTGCCCGGCGTTCTCAAGCTGGATGCTGAATCCCATTCCGAAAAGCAGCGAGAAGAGGGTGTAGAACTTCCCGTCCACAAGGAAAGTCTGCACCGCTCGGGTCACCCTGTCAAGCCCTGTCCAACCGGACGGGTCAGAGAATGTCCACAATGAGAATTCCGGGAAATTGGCCAGACAAATCCCCAGAATGGCGAAACCTCGAAGAGCGTCGAGAACGACGTATCTTTTCTTTTCCATAACAACTGCTAATTTCGTGAATAATTGTTATTTTTGAAAGATTAAAAGTCAAACACTAAAACATGATATGATGGAAGACCTGAAAAAGATCGTGGAACGCTTCGCCATCGAAGGCGAGGTCAAGGAGATTGCCCCTCTGGGGAACGGATTGATTAATGACACCTACAAAGTCACGACAGAAGGTGGCACGCCGGATTATGTCCTGCAAAGGATTAACAACGCCATCTTCACCGACGTGGAACTGCTCCAGAATAACATCGAGGCCGCCACGAGGCACATCCGCCGTAAGCTGGAAGCCGCCGGAGAGACTGACATAGACCGGAAGGTGCTCAGATTCATCCCTTTGAAGGACAGCCCCAAGACCTACATCGAGGTGGATGGGAAGTTCTGGAGAATTTCCGTGTTCATTGACGGCGCGAAGACTTACGAGACAGTCAATCCCGAGTACTCGGAATATGCGGGAGAGGCTTTCGGCCATTTCGAGGCCATGCTGGCCGACATCCCGGACACCCTCGGAGAGACTATTCCTGACTTCCACAACATGGAGCTGAGGCTTCGCCAGCTGGTCGAGGCCGTCCATGACGACAAGGCCGGCAGGCTCGCCGCTGATCCGAAGGATGGAGAGCTCCACAAGATTCTTGAGGAACTTGACGCTCACGGAGTGGAGATGTGCAAGGCGGAGAGATTGCACAGGGAGGGACTTCTTCCCAAGAGGATCTGCCACTGCGACACCAAGGTTAACAACATGATGTTCGACGAGGATGGCAACGTGCTCTGCGTCATCGACTTGGACACTTTGATGCCTAGTTATGTGTTCTCTGATTTCGGTGATTTCCTCCGTTATGCCGCCAACCCTGTCGCTGAGGATTCCCCGGAATTGGACAAGGTGGACTTCGACATGGACATATTCAAGGCTTTCTCAAGAGGTTACATAAGAGGCACCAAGTCCTTCCTGACCCCGATCGAGAAGGATAATCTGCCTTACGCCGCATGCCTGTTCCCGTTCATGCAGGCTGTACGTTTCTTCGCCGACTACATCAACGGAGACACCTATTACAAGATCAAGTATCCGGAGCACAACCTGGTCCGCACCCGCAACCAGCTTGCTTTGTTCCGCTCCGCTTATGCGAAGACTCCCGAGATGAAGGCTTGGCTCGATACGCTTTAGGAATATGCCCTTCAACCGCAGGGAATTCATTAAGACCGCCGGTTCGGCAATAGCCGGAGCGGCGGTTGGCTCTGCCGTGTCTTACGGCATCGAGGAAGCCAAGAAAAGGACAGTCGGCGCCACAGTGCAAGGCTACCACGTCAACCCATCCGGCCAGGCGAAGATGAAATTG
>ONSC01000064.1 GCA_900320365.1 uncultured Bacteroidales bacterium | reverse complement strand
TCAGGTTCCTGTTGAACCAATGAGGATCCATCAAAGGACTCGATGACTCCTCCTTAGCCATCGTAGTCTATTAGCGAGTCGTGTTTCTCGGCGGTTCCTTCTGTCAAAGGCTGGAACCAATGGGTGACGTGGGTGACTCCATGCTCCAGAGCCCATTCTTTAATGCCTTTGGCGACAGCATCGGCGATCTTCAAATCAAGTGATTCTGTCTTGTCGATGCAATTGACCAACGATGAAAGAGTTTTGGCGTCAAGGTACTTCCGCATTTTGTCGCGGTCAAAGACAAGTTCCCCGAAATACTCAGACGGTTTTTTCGAGGGAACATTTGCGGGAATCGACTTCTTCACGAAGGATTCCTTCACCATTTCTAGTCTGTCGTAACTCATTTTGTTGAATATTTGTTAATAGTGTCGTCTAATAACGAAAGAGGGCTAGTCCGCCATGGACTAGCCCTCTTGGTAGTGTATGCAGGGTTTTATTATCACTTGATAGTTCGTTTGTTACCGCGATTATATATAAAAAAACCGGAGGGTGTATATTTTTTTTTGACTTTATCGATTTATGAAGTTGTACCATATTTTCTTGTTGGATACGGAAGAAGTTTCATTAACTTTGCCGGACAAATAATCAGTTATTATAGTTTTAGATTATGAGAAAACTCATCTTTACATTGATCGCTATTTCTTTCGCCGCGATCGCCAATGCGCAGATCTACGCTGGTGGCTCATTGTCTCTTAAGACCAACTCGGATGCGGAGTCCACCTCGATCAGCATCGCACCTGAGGTAGGCTATGTTCTCAACGACAAGTTTTCTGTTGGCGCCGCTCTCGGGCTTTATACGCACAGCTACAAAGGCTACGGCAGTTCGAACGTCCTTTCCATCAAACCTTATGTCAGGTACACATTGCTCCAGGCTGGGCCTGTGAGTCTCTTCACTGACGCCGCATTCACGTATATGAAGCCCAAAGATTATGACGGCTCCTGGGAGATCGGTCTATATCCTGGCATCGCCGCTCCGATTAGCGGGAAGCTTTCCGCTGTCGCCCATATCGGCGCTATCGCCTACAACTCGGACACCTCTTTCGGCATTGGTTTGAGCAATGTAGCCTCCGCTGGACTGTATTACAGCTTCTAGTGTCAGGGGAGTATTTGTATTCTATTGATAATTAATTCGGGACGGTTCCATTAGGGAAATCTGTCCCGTTTTTTTCGGCTTTAGTCTATTTTACGGAAGGCACCCATGTTAAAATGTTTTTTGTCTTAAGGCGAAAAATGCGTATATTTGTCCGTTTGGCCGAATGCTTTCGGTACGGATTGAAATATATTTATTTATTATACTATGAAATTGAAAATCGTTGTCTTGGCCAAGCAGGTGCCTGACACAAGGAATGTCGGAAAGGATGCGATGACAGCAGAAGGTACTGTCAACCGCACCGCCCTGCCCGCCATCTTCAATCCGGATGACCTCCTCGCTCTCGAGCAGGCTCTCCGTCTCAAGGAACAGAATCCAGGATCGACTGTTGGCGTCCTCACAATGGGACCGCCCCGCGCCGGGGAAATCATCCGTCAGGGTCTTTACAGGGGCGCTGACACAGGTTGGCTTTTGACTGACAGGCTTTTCGCCGGGGCTGACACCCTCGCGACCTCATACGCTTTGGCTACCGCCATCAAGAAGATAGGAGATGTTGACCTAGTGATAGGTGGCCGTCAGGCTATCGATGGTGACACCGCTCAGGTGGGTCCCCAGGTCGCCCAGAAATTTGGACTAAACCAGGTGACTTATGCCGAGGAGATCAAGGTTGAGGACGGTGTCGCCACAGTGCGTCGTCATATTGATGGAGGAGCGGAGACTGTGAGAGTCCCGCTTCCCGCCCTTATCACCGTCAACGGAAGTGCCGCTCCTTGCCGTCCGCAGAACACCAAGCTCGTGATGAAGTACAAGAGGGCTTCTTGCCCTATGGAGCGCCCCGCTGAGGTGCCTTACGCCGAGCTTTACGAGGAACGTCCTTACCTTACTCTGAATCAGTGGAGTGTGGCCGATGTGGATGGAGATCCCGGCCAGTGCGGCCTCGCGGGTTCGCCCACAAAGGTCAAGAGTGTCCAGAATATTGTCTTCCAGGCCAAGGAGTGCAAGCACCTCACCGCCTCTGACGCCGACATAGAGGGCATGATTAAGGAATTGTTGGATGAGAAGATAATCGGATAGTGCCATGAACAACGTTTTTGTATATTGCGAGATAGAGGGGACAACCGTGATGGAGGTCTCCCAGGAGTTGCTCACAAAAGGCCGTAAACTCGCCGATGAGCTCGGTGTCCAGCTTCACGCTGTGGTCGCCGGTACCGGAATAAAGGGCAAGGTTGAGGATCAGATCCTCCCTTACGGCGTGGACAAACTCTTTGTTTTTGATGGAAAAGGTTTGTTCCCTTACACTTCCGCTCCCCACACTGACATTCTTGTGGAGCTTTTCAAGAGGGAGCAGCCTCAGATTTGCCTCATGGGCGCTACCGTGATCGGCCGTGATCTCGGTCCGAGGGTATCTTCTTCCCTGACCAGCGGACTTACCGCCGACTGCACCCAACTTGAGATCGGTCCCTACACCGACGCAAAGTCCGGCAAGACCTACGAGAATCTTCTTTACCAGATCCGTCCTGCTTTCGGTGGCAACATCGTCGCCACCATCGTCAATCCGGATCACCGTCCGCAGATGGCGACTGTCCGCTCTGGCGTCATGAAGAAGGCTGTTTATGAGGGCAAGGCCGCTGGTGAGGTCGTCTATCCTGATGTCAATGAATATGTCTCCCCGGAGGCTTATGTGGTGGAGGTTCTCGATCACCATGTGGAGCAGGCCAAGCATAACCTCAAGGGTGCTTCAATCGTGGTCTCTGGAGGTTACGGAATGGGCAGCAAGGAAGGCTTTGATATGCTCTTCGAGCTCGCCAAGGTGCTTCACGCTGAGGTTGGCGCCAGCCGCGCCGCCGTGGATGCCGGATTCTGCGACCATGACCGTCAGATCGGCCAGACTGGTGTGACCGTACATCCGAAGGTATATATAGCCTGCGGTATCAGCGGACAGATCCAGCACATCGCCGGTATGCAGGACAGCGGCATCATCATCAGTATCAACACCGATCCTGACGCCCCGATCAACAAGATCGCTGACTATGTCATCACCGGCCCGGTCGAGGAGGTTGTGCCGAAACTCATCAAGTACTACAAGCAGAACAGCAAATAAGGAGGAAAAGCAATGGCTAATTACTATACAGACCATCCCGAGATCGGATTCCATCTTAATCATCCCTTGATGCGCCGAGTCGCCGAGCTCAAGGAGCGCTGGTATTCGGAGAAAGAGAAATATGAGGAAGCACCGGTCGATTACGAGGACTGCATCGAGAATTACCGCCGTCTCCTGGAGATCGCCGGAGACATCGCGGCCAACACCATAGCCCCTAATTCCGAGGATGTTGACCTTGAGGGCCCGCATCTTGAGAACGGCAGGATGTTTTATGCTTCCAAGACTGTTGAGAATATGGAGGCTGTCCGCCTCGCAGGACTCTGGGGTGTGACCATGCCCCGTCGCTATGGCGGACTGAACGCTCCCGAGACCATATTCAGCATGGCGAGTGAGATAATCTCCGCCGCTGACTCAAGCTTCCAGAACATCTGGAGCCTTCAGAGCTGCGCTGAGACCCTTTACGAGTTCGGCAGTGAGGAGCAGAGGCAGAAGTTCATCCCTCGTGTTTGCGCGGGTGAGACCATGTCCATGGACCTTACTGAGCCCGACGCTGGTTCTGACCTTCAGAGCGTCATGCTCAAGGCCACATGGAGCGAGGAGCAGGGCTGCTGGCTCCTGAACGGTGTCAAGAGGTTCATCACCAATGGTGATTCCAATATTCACCTTGTCCTTGCCCGTAGCGAGGAGGGAACTAAGGATGGCCGCGGACTGTCAATGTTCATTTACGACAAGCGTCAGGGTGGGGTCAATGTCCGTCACATTGAGCACAAGCTTGGTATCCACGGATCCCCGACTTGCGAGCTTACCTATAAGGATGCCCGCGCTGAGCTTTGTGGCGAGAGGAGGCTCGGCCTTATCAAGTACGTCATGGCTCTCATGAACGGTGCCCGTCTGGGCATCGGCGCTCAGAGCGTCGGCCTAAGCCAGGAGGCTTACAACGAGGCCGTGGCTTACGCTGCCGAGCGTGCCCAGTTCGGTCAGAAGATCAACAAGTTCCCTGGGGTTTATGACATGCTTTCCCGCATGAGGGCGAAACTTGACGCCAGCCGCTCGCTGCTCTATCAGACCTCGATGTACGTCGACATCTACAAGGCTCTTGAGGATATCCAGCGTGAGCGCAAGCTCGAGGCTGACGAGAGGACCGAGATGAAGACCTACAGCCGTCTGGCTGATGCCTTCACTCCTCTCTGCAAGGGTATGGCTTCCGAATATGCCAACCAGAACGCCTACGACGCCATCTCTGTCCACGGTGGTTCCGGTTTCATCATGGAATACAAGAGCCAGAGGCTTTACCGCGACGCCCGCATATTCTCTATCTACGAGGGTACCACTCAGCTTCAGGTTGTGGCCGCCATCCGTTACATCACCAATGGAACTTATCTTAACATCATCAATGAGATGTTGGGCGAAGATGTTCTGCCTGAACTGGTTCCGTTCAAGGAGAAGATTGCCGGATGCGCTGGTGTCCTGTCTGATTGCATCACCAAGGTTCGTGAGGCCGGGGACCCTGAGCTTCAGGATTTCCTTGCCCGCAGGCTCTATGACATGACCGGCGAGATCGTGATGTCACTGCTCCTTATGCGTGACGCCACTGTGGCTCCCGACATGTTCCTGGGGTCAGCCAAGGTCTATTGCCAGATGGCATGCGAGACTGTGGCTGGCAAGAGTTCATACATCCTTAACTTCGACAAGGAGAGCCTTCCCGCTTTCCGCGCTGTCGAGGAGTAGAGATGGAACTTTATGAGTATGCCATGCCGGGCCTGATGGCCGGCAAGAAGGTATTATATGTACATGGATTCGCGTCGAGCGGACAGACCGGTAGCGTTCACACGCTTAGGCTGCTCTTGCCCGACGCGGCCGTTATAGCCCCAGACCTGCCAGTTGAGCCTGCCGAGGCCATGGACCTTCTCAGGGATGTAGTCAGCGACGAGAACCCGGACCTCATCATCGGCACATCGATGGGAGGAATGTATGCCGAGATGTTGTACGGGATTGACAGGATCATTGTCAATCCGGCATTTCAGCTCGCTGACACCATACTCAAGAATAACGGTCTGGGACGCAGGGAGTTCCACAATAAACGAGCGGACGGGGAGACTTCATTTCTCGTGACGAAGACACTCCTGGAGCATTTCCGTAATGTATCTTCCCATTGCTTCGGGAAAGCGGATGAGGATCGGGAAAGAGTTTTCGGGTTATTCGGCACGAGGGACAACATGGTCCACACTTTCGACCTTTTCCACGCCCATTATCCTCAAGCGGTCCATTTCGACGGTGAGCATCACTTAAATGATTCTGTTATAGTCCATTCCGTCCTTCCGGTAATCAGGTGGATAGACGACCGCCAGAATGGGGTGTCAAGGCCGGTGATATTCATATCCCTCAGCGACAAACTGGTAAATCATTCCAGCGGGATGCGAGGGGCCGTGGAGACCCTGTGCCGGAATTATGATGTCCATATTCTCGCCTCTGTCGATTACAACACTCCAGAGAAGTGTGAGGAAGTGTTCCATTGGTGCGAGTCAAATCTCGGAGTCCCCGTTTGGAATCGGGTAGAGATTTGTAACCACAAAAACTTGACACTATCCGATTATCTAATTGATGCTGAGCCGGAACTAAATGGCGGACAAGACTTTATGGGCACACTCGTCCACTTCGGCTCCGATGACTTCAAGACTTGGGAAGACGTATTGGTTTTCTTTTCCCGTCTAGGCGGCCAGTGATCAGTCGGCGGGGAAAGTGACCCCAGCCTGGCGGCGGATCTCATCCATGACCTTTGCCACAGCGAGAGAATTGGCGAGGGAGTTATTTCTTGACTCAAGGCTCCCGTTCTCGATGATGTCGATAAACTCCTTGAACTCGCAGAGATACTCGTCCGGGTCGCAGGGGACAGTGATGTCCTCTCTTGCCGGGCCGCTTGAGCGGCCTGAGGTCGGTGCGCCTCTCGGGATGAGCTCAACCTGGCGGGTAATGTGGATTTGATCCAGGGATATGATACCTTTGTCACATGAGAACTCGGTGCGTAGCCGGGAATCGGCTATCTTGGAATAGACAGTGCCGGCTGTCATCCCCTCATATTCGAAAAGCACGGAACCCTGTAGATCAACAGGACACATCCCTCTCATTGTGGGGACATTGACAGTCAATACATTGGCTTTGATCCCGTTAGGCATTCCGAACAATGTGACCATTGGGTAGATGGGATAGATCCCTATGTCTGTCAACGCTCCTCCGGAACGGTCCGGATTGAACGAGCTCGGGACAGGGGAGTCTTCCTCTCCTGAGAGGATACGTTTCAAAAGGTCGTATTTAGATGAGTATTGGCAAAACACCCCTGAGTAGTTCCTGACGTGTCCCATCTGCCCCAGTCTCTCCTGGACCATCCTGAAGTTTGGACTGAGGGTTGAGATCATCGCCTCCATGAGCGCGACGCCGTTCTTTTTGGCGGCCAGGATCATCTCCTCCACTTCTTTCGCATTGGAAGCCAACGGTTTCTCGCAGATGACATGCTTGCCCATATTCATGCAACGGATAGCTATGTCGTGGTGGGTATGGTTGGGGGTGCCGATGTAGATCGCATCAATCGATGGATCCGAGGCCATCTCGTCTATGTCAGTGAACGTCTTTGGAATACTGTGACTGGCAGCGAAGGATTCCGCCTTCTCCATCGAGCGCGAGCAGACAGCGGCGGCCTCGAAGCGGGGCTCCATAACGGCCCCCTTGAGCACCCAGTCGCTTATGCGCCCGGTGCCTACGATCCCAAATCTTGTCTTTCTCATTTCAGCGCCCCTCTCTCCTCAAGATAGTCCTCAATCATCGAGGCTGCATTCGGCTTCGATGCTTCATTGATGGTCAGGAACTCCCTGGCGTATCTCACGTAAGTTTCCCTCGCTTTCCCGGTCAGAGATGGCTCGATTAAAACAAGGCCTTGGATCTTGTGTCCAAGTTTCGTCACGGCCTTGACAACCTCGTTTCCGCATGCGGAGTCGCTGATTATGAAAACCATGTCGTCCATGACCATCTTCTCTTTGCGAAGTCGTTTCACAAGAGACTCGGCATCTTTATCGCTGCCACGGAAGCCACATGTGTAGCCTATGACACCTTTAGGGACAAGGGATTTGATCAAACTCTCCGGCCATTCGGTCTTCAGGGGCTCATGGAAGAAAACCACCAGTGGCAAAGCTCCGAGCGAATCGGGATAATTCCCGTTCCCGTCGGCGGGCTTGAATACTTTTCCGAACACTTTCTCTCCGCCGACATAATAGCTCATCTCCTCGACGATGATCTTTGAGCCTGTGGGAGATATGACCCTTCCTCTCGGGCCGTTGCTCTTCATTTGGTTAAAGCCCACCAAGCCCAAGATGGCAAGGAGAATAAGCGAAGCTAATGAGATAATTACCCTTTTCATGGAATCAAAAATAAGTCTTTTTGTCGAATATTTCTTAAATTAGCGAATTAAAAACGGATTTTATGAAAAAGATACTCTCAATCGTCGCTCTCGCGACAGTGTTTTGTTCAGGCCTTTTCGCGCAAACTAAGATTAACTTCAATGAGGATGCTGATTTCTCAATAGGGAAGGGTGTTTTCTCAGCGGAGCCCGTCAGCTATGTCGCTTTCGGCGACCACAACATAATTCAAGCTGACGCTGTTTTCGAGAACAATAAGGGCAAGGCCCTCACGGAGTTCTTCATTAATTTGATAGAGATGAGGATACGTCCCTACGATTCGGGCATGTTCACACTTGGCGTTGATTTCGATTGGGATTATTATCGTCTCAGGGACACTTATTTCTGGACGCCTGACTCTTCAAAGGAGAAGGTTACCATTTCATCGATGGAAAACTCTGGTTTCAAGAGAATTAAGAAATCCCGTCTCTCAGTCAGGACCCTCTCCGTTCCTATCGCGTTTGAGCAGGACTTCGACAAATTCACTTTCCGCGTCGGTGTCGCTGGAGAATATAATCTCCCGGCTGTGTGCAGGTTCAAGGGGCAGAGCCGTGATGACTCAACGGTCAAGGAATGGAAGGGTGGGGAGCATTTCTCCGACCAGATCAAGACCAGGACATTCACTTATAACGTATTCGGTGCTCTCTCTTACGGAGGGATTGGTGTCTATGTCAAGTATTGCCCTGTGACTCAGTTCGAGGAAGGTTATGGCCCTCAGTTCAAATCCGTCACCTTCGGAATCATCACCGGACTTGGAATGTAAAGTGGCTTCCTGATGAATCCCATCTCACGTCTCTCCGAGAGGAATCAGCTTCTGGTGCTCAGCGTGGTCACCGGACTCGTTGTGGGTCTGGCCGCTGTCATTTTGAAGACTCTGATCAGCCTTATCCAGAGGGGCTTGGGAAACGTTTTCGGGGATTTCTGGAACGGTGCGTTGTACTACATCGTGTTGCCGGGAGTGGGAATGCTCCTGGCAATGCTTTTTTGCCGTTACCTGCTGAAGGACAACATCGGTCATGGGGTCACGAAGGCTCTTCAAGCGGTTTCCAGACATGAATCGAGGATAAAACCTCACAACACTTGGTCCTCAATTGTCGCCAGCTCGGTCACGATCGGGTTTGGAGGCTCAGTGGGTGCTGAGGCTCCAATCGTGTATACCGGAGCGGCGATCGGATCCAATTTCGCCCGCAAGGCCGGAATGTCGTACAGGAGCATGACCATACTCCTGGGTTGTGGAGCCGCCGCGGCTGTGGCGGGAATATTCAAGGCCCCGTTGGCCGGAGTCCTGTTCGTGTTGGAGATACTCCTTTTCAATATCTCCATGAACTCGATGATGCCATTGTTGCTCTCCACGGTCTCGGCTACAGTCGTATCTTATGTGTTCCTCGGGAAGAGTACTCCTTTCGAGTGTACCTTGACCCCTTTCAATCTGGCTAATATTCCTTTCTACCTTATACTTGGAGTTTTCTGCGGGGGATGCTCGATTTACTTCATCAGGACCACGTTATGGCTCGAGGACAAGGTCAGGAAGATCAGCGACACTTACCTTCGATGGGGACTTTGCGCTCTCGGTCTTGGCCTTTTGATTTTCTTGTTCCCGCAACTGTATGGCGAGGGATATGACTCACTAGGAGTGCTTCTGAATGGAAAGGAGCTATCCCTGGAGGGGCAAACACCTCTGGCTTTCCTTTCCGGGAGCCCATGGTCGGTCCCGGTCTTCTTCTTGCTGATTCTGCTCCTGAAAGTATTCTCAATGACATTGACCAACGCAGGTGGGGGAGTTGGAGGTACCTTCGGTCCGACTCTTTTCGTAGGGGCCATAGCCGGTTTCGTCGTGGCTAGGACACTGAACCTTCTTCTGTCGGGCACCTCGTTGTCCGTTCCTGAGCAGAATTTCGTGTTGGTCGGTATGGCTGGACTTATGGCAGGGGTGATGCAGGCTCCGATGACAGCCATCTTCCTGATCGCGGAGATTTCAGGAGGCTACGATTTGTTCCTGCCCTTGATCCTGACGGCCACTATAGCTTTCGGCACGACTAGGCTTGTTGAGAAGTATTCCATTTACACCAAGCGTATAGCCCAGAGAGGGGAGTTGCTCACTCATGACAGTGATCAGGCTGTCCTTACCCTCCTTAAGGTCAATGATGTGATTGAGAATGACTTCTCGCCGATCAAGATTGATGACACACTCGGAAAACTAGTGGAAGTGGTCTCGGAGTCTTCAAGGAATGTCTTTCCTGTGGTGGACTCAAAAGGCCGTTTCCAAGGATATGTCTCGCTTGAGGACATCAGGAAGGACATGTTCAGGTCCGGGGAATATGACACCCTTCACGTCTTCAATTTCATGCGCAGCGCCGTTGAGTATGTCTACGATGATGAGAGTATGGATTCTGTGATGAGGAAGTTTGAGACCACTTCCGCTTGGAACCTACCTGTCGTCAGGCGCTCGGATAGGGCTTATATCGGTTTTGTCTCCAAGTCGAAGATATTCTCGGCATACAGGGATGAGTTAAGGATGTTCTCTCAGGATTAGATATGAAATCGCTTTATATTAAAGAGATAGCCAGCAAACTCTCTGTCAAGGATTGGCAGGTTGAGAATTGTATCAGCCTATTCGAAGAGGGGGCGACTATTCCTTTCATCAGCCGCTACCGCAAAGAGAAGACCGGTGGCTTGGACGATATGGCTGTGGCGGAGATCAAGCATTGGAGTGATGTTTTCTCCGAGATGGAAAAACGCAAGGCCGGGATACTCTCCACTATCGAGGAGCAAGGTAAACTGACTCCAGAGCTTAAGTCTCAGATTGAGAATTGTTTGGTTTCCAGTGAATTGGAGGATCTTTACCTTCCATATCGCCCTAAACGCCGCACCAGGGCGACTGTCGCTAAGGAAAAAGGATTGGAGCCTCTCGCGGATAAGATGTGGAACCTTCAGGTTTCAGATCCCGAGTCTGAGGCACGGAAATACTTGAATGATAACGTGGTGGATGTCCAGGATGCTCTCTCTGGGGCAAGGGATATCCTTGCTGAGCGGTTCTCCGAGTCCGCTAAGATACGAGAATCGTTGCGTCAGATATTCCGGACTCGCCGTGTGGAGTCCAGGGCCACAAAATCCGCGTCAACGGATCCTGAGGCTTCCAAATACAGAGCCTATTTCAATTTCTCGATGCCTCTTCAGAGAATCCCGTCCCATAACCTTCTGGCGATCCTGAGGGCTGAGAAAGAAGGCTTCCTCTCGGTTGGATTAGACGCTGATCCGGAGAAGTGTGGCAACAAGATCTATTATGATTTTTGCCAGGAGAAGAGATATCCCGGTCCGAAGTTGGGGGAGCAGATCCGGGAAGCTGTGGACGACTCATTCAAGCGTCTCCTTGAGCCTTCTATCTCCAACGAGGTTCTCAAGGAGGCTAAAGAGAAGGCGGACATAGAGTCTATCGCGGTTTTCGGGGAGAACTTGACACAATTGCTTCTCTCTCCTCCTGTGGGACAGAAAAGGACCATGGCGATAGACCCGGGTTTCCGTAACGGTTGCAAGATCGCATGCCTTGACGAGCATGGTAACCTGCTGTATCACACTATCATATATCCTCATCCACCGCAGAGCGAGAAGATAAAGTCTATAATGGCGGTCTCGGACATGATTGAACGGTATGGCATCGAGGTCATCGCCATCGGCAACGGAACAGCTGCCAGGG
>ONSC01000185.1 GCA_900320365.1 uncultured Bacteroidales bacterium | reverse complement strand
GAGATCCACGCTTCCTCATCGCCTCCGGCTCCATGCAGGAGATAAAGCACCGGGTACTTTTTCTTGGGGCTGTTCTCATATCCGTAGGGCGTGTAGACAGTGAGCCTGCGGCTGTATCCAAGGATATCGCTTTGATACCATGGATGGCTCACAGTGCCGTGTGTCTTTGCCTCCACATAGTTCTCTGTCCGTGCTCCGGGAACTATGAGCATCGGTAGATATCTTGTGCCGTCCCTTTGGACCAGGACATTCTGGGGGTCGTTCACGGCCACACCGTCCACGACGAAGTTGTAGGTGTAGATCTCAGGTTCCGGAAGGGGAATCTTCACAGACCAGACATTGTTCTCGCCACGAGTCATGTCTATGGTTCCGCCCCAAGGATTCGGCATCCATGAGCCGCTAAGCTTGACGACTGTCGCATAGTCGGCTTTAAGAGAGAAAGTCACGCTGTCTCCCTGGATGTCAGGGGAAACGATAGGTTTTTGGCCGCCTCTCGCGAAGTTGGAGAGTTCCTGGGCGCCAGCAACCCAGGCGAATGCCAGGGCGAGCATGATGGTCATAAAAGTCCGTCTCATAATATTAAAGGTTTGTATTGTCTCTCATTCCATGTCATCGTCATCGTCCATGCCATACTGGGCGGCGATGTCGAATTTGTCCCAAGCCTCCTCCATCTCGCGCCTCTCCTTCTTCGTGGGTCTTCCGGATCCACGATCCCTTTTCAGGAAGAACGTCTCGACTGGAGCTCTCATTTTGTCCAGTTCCTCTTGGGGAGTGAGGTTGTCGGCGAAGTCAGGGACAAGTTTTGCACCAAGCCTATGCGGAGGAATCTGCCTCAATCTATACGAATATTGGATGATCCCCTTGTGGACACTGATAGTCTCACCGGGCTTCACCAGCCTGGACGGCTTCACGTTGGAGCCGTCTATCTTGATTTTGCCGCCTTTGCAGGCCTCTGTCGCCTCTGTCCTGGTCTTATAGATCCTAAGTGCCCAGAGGACTTTGTCTATCCTGTCAGATTCAGCCATGGTGTCAATTCCAAATTCTTACATGAGGGTCAGGTGCATCAGGCTGGTCGGAAGAGCCTGTATATGAGTCCAGGACGTTCCGCTTTTCGGTTACCGCCTCAAGCAGGACAGTGCCTTCTCTGGTCGGAAGTAGCAGGAAATCATTTACTTCCGAAGGGACGAGGATTGTGTGCCCAGCCTTGATGTCAACAGGACTGAACGCATCCGCTCCCGGGCCAGGTTGTATTACCGCCTCGCCGGAGACGCAGTGATAGATGGCGAAATCCCCTGGCTGCTCACTGAATATATGAAGCGGGTTCACCAGTTCCATCCTAGAGACTTTGAACCCGTCATCTCCGGATGGAGGGGCAGGGGAGAAGCGCTTGAAATCAATCAGGTCAAAAGCCTCCTCGAGAAGGAGGTCATCACCGTCAGGTAGCTCAATTCCCCAGTTGTGAATGCCTAAGGTGAGCTCTGAGCACTCTCCGATCTCCACGATAGTCAATCCAGGACCAGCGGCGAACACCGTTCCTGGCCTGATGGGAATCATATCGCCAACCTTGGGATGCGTCTCATTGAGGATATCCTTAAGCGAGCCTTCCTGGCTTCTCCGGTAAAAATCGCCGGCGTCCACATCCCTCTTTAAGCCGAGGTACATCGTGGCTTCCGGTGATGCCTCTTGAATATACCAAAGCGATGTTTTTCCGAGAGAGTCGTAACGCTCTTCGGCGATCTCGTCAGGCACGTTCACTTGAAGCGGCTGCCACCCCGTGGTCTTTATGACCTTTACCAAAATGGGAAATTGGAGACCGTAATACTCAAACGAGTCGTCTCCAACCACACGCTCCAGATAAGTCCCCATCAGCTCGCTCAGCGAGTTGCCGCCAAACCATCCTTCGGCGATCATGGAATCCACGGATCCGAGATCCGCGATATGGTAGCTTACAGTGCCCCAAGCGGTTTGCGAGTTGTCCTCGAGGAATTTAAAAGGGTATAATTTCTTTTCGTTATTATCCATATTAGTTCTCCTGACCTTCAAATATACAAAAAGTCACTCAACTTCGTCTGAAGGAACATACCAAAGAAAGGCATTGACCTTCCCGAAACCGAGTCTGCGATAGATGGCGGCATATCTCGCAACTTGCGAGCGGTATCCGGGGTCTTTCTGCCCGAACTTATAGTCGATAATTGTCACGGTTCCATCCTTGACCACAACCCTGTCAGGCCTCCATTCCCGTCCGTCTGAGTCTATCAAAGAAGTCTCATTCAGAATCTTGGCTCCTTTTTCAGGGAACCAGTCCGGGTGACCGGCGATCCTGTTTGCCAATAAAACCTCGACCTCTTTTTCCCTGGACGCCTCTAGCTCTCCCGCAATGACCGCTTGATGCACTGAGGAACCAAGGTCAGAGGGGATTCTCACTCTAGAGAGGATGTCATGGAGAACTGTCCCGTTGTGCCTGGCCGAAGAAGCCGCTGATCCTTCTTCCGTGAAAAAGTCCAATGCCTCGGAAGATACCCTCAAGCGACTTCTTTCACCTTCTTCTGTTGATGTCTCGGGGTTAAGAGGGAAGGACGGGTAGTCAGAGACCCTGGCGGAGACGAGGGATTCCGATCTGTCCAACTTGGTGAAATCGTACATTTCCCCTCTCCGGAACACTAATGGAGATCCCGATTGAGGATCTTGACTCTTAAGGTATTCCATAAGGATACCAGCCATGCTTCTCTCAGCGGAACAACCTATGTCAGAAATGATTGTCATTCCTTTCGAGGCCCTGGTGAGGGCGACATAATACAAGTTTATGTTGTCTATGTACTGGAGTAGACGGTCTTTTTGGTAATCCTCCTCGAACAATGTCCCCTCGCTCTTGGAAGAAAGCGAAACGTCAAATGCGGCTTTGCCCATTTTTTCCAAGGCGGTGCCTTCGACATCCGGAACCGTCCAGGAGGTTCCTGACCTGTACAAGCCGACTTTATCGGAATATGGCAGGATCACATATGGGAATTCCAGGCCCTTGGACTTATGGATGGTCATCACACGGACCGCCCCGGTGTCTGAAGGGGAACTGACTTTCGGATCCTCACCGTCCTCCCAAGACTTCAGGAATGAATCGAGAGAGTTGCCGTTTGTCGCCACATGGTCTTGGACATAGTCCATGAAAGACTGAATGTAAAGGGTCTCGCTATCAAACGACTCCCGGTCTTCCCCCGCCTTAAGGATTCTCACCAATCTCTCGCAGAGATCGGGAAGCGAGTGATAGGAGAGCTCGCCGGCATCAAAGCCTGCCTCGCGGGCCAGGAATGATCCTATGGTGTCCTCCGGGTTTCTTACAGATGCGAGTAACGACACAAGTTTCCTGACGGCGGGAGATGATTTAAGGCGGAGAGAGTCATCGGAGATGACATTATAGCCTTCGTCCATAAGCATAGACGCCACATGGGACCCCTCCGTATTGTTCCTCACAAGAATGGTTATGTCCCCTGGAAGAGCGCCGGCTTCCATGACTTCCCTTATTGTCTGGAGAATATATAGGTCCTGATCCTCAGCATCGCAGAATATCGCCTCCACAAGGCCTTCAGCGGTGTCTTTGGTCATCGCCTGTTGGCGCTCGAACCCTTTGTCTTCCCTCTGGCCGTATATAGAGGAGACGGACAACCCGGCTTCCTGTGATCCGTGTTTGTTGTCCAAGCGTCCGGCGGCGTAGGCGAAGAAGTCGTTGTTGAATTCAACGAGCCCGCGGAGGCTTCTCCAGTTGCCTTTAAGGCTTTCTTGCCCGGCTCTCGGGAATTGTTCAGGAAATTGTCCCATTGAACCCTCGATGTGTCCTGGAACTCATCGAGAAGGAAATGCTCGTAACGTGTCCCTAGCTTCTCATAAATGAAAGGAGCGTCCGCTCCATCGATTATATTCTTGAGAATGACATTCGAGTCATCCAGACTCATAACGTTCTTCTCTTTCAGGAGGGTCTGGAACTCCGTCCGAAGCTCCGAGGCGATCCCGAGACCTCCTATCTGCTTTATGAGGATATGGGCGGTACGGTAAGCTTTTGATCCTTTGCGGTAGATGGACAACAACTTAGCGACAGGAGGGGCAAGGGCACCCTCAAGACCCGCATATTTAGGTTGATCGTTCTTCCTGAACCATTTGCTGAAGTCAGAGACGTCTCTTTTAAACGTGTCAGTGAAATCCCGTATCTCTTCTCCCGGTTTCACCTCGGTGATTTTCAACAGGTTCTTGCCTATGAATCCACTGGAGGTGTCATTTGGGGATATCCCATTGTCTGAGAATGCTTTCTCCACCTCAGCCGCGGCTTCCCTCATGTCCTTCTCATAACTGGAGATCACGCTTCTCATCAACTTCCGCATGTGAGTCAGGCTCTCTTTAGAGTAGGCTTTCTCCTCATCGATACCGTTTTCCTCGATAACAGCCCTGTGCTCATCGGACTTCAATCTGTTGGCAACATCATTGAGGCTCTTCTCAAGCTTTGGCCTCTCGCCCTTCTCAAGCTGCTCCATCATGCTGTCGCTTAACCAGTTGAGCATGCCCTTGTCATCCTCAGTCAGGGAATCGAGTATCCTGTCGACAGTCTCGGCAACGAGGGACTTCTGATCCAGCTCGACCTGGTAGGACGCGAACTGGCCTATTTCCCTGGAAAAAGCCTTCAAGGTCTGTTGGAAGAAGCGGTCAATCGTACTCACCGAGAAGGCGCTGTAGTCGTGGAGTATGTCGCGCAGCATTTCCTGGTTCCTGCTGTCCTTGGACGTGGCCAGGAACTTCAGTATGCGGCTCTTCATCTCGGCCGTGGCCTTGTTGGTGAATGTTACCGCGAGTATGTGACGGTATGCATAGCGCTCCGTCAGAAGCGCCAGATAGTAGTTTGCAAGGGCGAATGTCTTGCCCGACCCTGCGGAGGCTTTGAGAATTTTTATCATCTTCCGCAAATGG
The DNA here is from genome assembly GCA_900320365.1 of uncultured Bacteroidales bacterium. Classification (GTDB taxonomy): domain Bacteria; phylum Bacteroidota; class Bacteroidia; order Bacteroidales; family UBA932; genus Cryptobacteroides. Next base: position 101 of record ONSC01000185.1, on the reverse strand, counting down.
TTTTGAAGTCACAAAACTCGCAAGTCTTAATGTCCTTGGTCCTGCTCCAGGGCACGCTCTTGTCGCGGATCTCGTCCAGCATTTTGCCGGTGACAGCGCAG
>ONSC01000151.1 GCA_900320365.1 uncultured Bacteroidales bacterium | reverse complement strand
CTAAGGGAAGTGGAACCGAATCCTGTACCGGCGATATATCCTCCCGTCGCGTTCCTCAGATCGAATTTCTTCACATGGCTTTTTCCATAGTAGAAATTGAACTGCGGGGCGACAAGGGCTGTCAATGTGAAGTTTTTAAAAGGTGTTATGTCCAGTTGGACTTTACCGTTCAACGTGTAGGACTGGTTGAGCGCTTGTCCTCCCAGATGAATGGCCGCTATGGAGTTGTCACCATCCTTCGCGTCAGCGAATTCTCCGTCTGACCAGTAGGCATTGAAAAGAGGCGATCTCTCCATTAGTGAATACACATAACTCCCGCTCATGACCTGAGGATTGTGGGCATCGCTGTGGGTCAAGCCCATGTCCACGCTCGCATGGATCCAATCATTTATCTTGTAGTCATTGTTGATTCTGGCGTTGTAGCGTTTGTAGTTCTTGTTGTCGTACAAGGCGTCGGCATCATAATAGTTGAACGAGAACACTGTCGTCAGTTTTTCCGTTCCACCGGAGAGGGTAAATCCGTGACGGTGATGATTGGTGGTCTTTTTCAGGCCAAGACCGAACCAATCGGTGTCGGGATAGAGGTCCGGGTCGCCGGCTCTCATGGAAGCGTAGTTGTTAATTAGATCCTCCGGGTAGCGGGAATTCATTGAGGAGGCACCGTCGTTGTAGGCAAGTTCGTTCAATCCTATCATCCAGGGAACGATGCTCGCCTGCTGGGGGATGGCCGTTGCCTTGTCGATTCCGTACTCGAAGTTGTAGCTGAGTGAGAAGTCGTTGTTTTTTGCCCTCTTTGTGGTGACAAGTATGACTCCCGCGGCTGCCCTTGATCCATAAATCGCTGCGGAAGCGGCGTCTTTAAGTACTTGAATGTCTTTCACATCTTCAGGAGAAACACTGTCCAGTGATCCTGGCACTCCGTCTATGATCACAAGCGGATCGTTGGTTGACATGGTTGTGATACCTCGCACTCGTATCGTCGCTCCGGCGGCCGGATCGCTAGTGTTTCGTGTCACCTGAACTCCGGGCATCAGACCCTGGAGCTGTGTGGAAAGATTCGGAGTGTTTTTCGCGGCCAGTTTGTCGCCCTGGACAGATGCGGTAGAGCCGGTGAGATCCGCCTTGCGCGCCGTACCGTATCCGATCACAATCACATCGTCCAGACGATTGATGTCTTCCTCCATAGTGACATTGATGACAGACCGGTTCCCTACGGCGACCGTGACTGTCTTGTAACCGATAGATGAGAATTGAAGAGTTGATCCTTTGGGGACAGTCAGTGACCAGTTTCCGTTTTCGTCGCTTACCGTGCCAACATTGGGCTTTCCATCGAGGATGACTCCGACTCCGATCAACGGATTGCCATCATTGTCCTTGACGGTTCCCGTCAGGGTGATAGTGTTGTTCACTTCTTCGGGTTCTGTGAACAACACGATGGATTTGTCGGATAGAATCCGGTAACTGATGTCCCGGCCGGAGAACGCGGCATCCAGGACCTCCTGTACAGTCGCGTTTTGAAGATCCAGGGTGATGTTTTTCTGTCCACTCAGGATTTCATCCCTGTACGAGAACCGGTATTTCGTCTGGTTCTCAATTAGTTGGATGACTTGCGAGAGTGGAGCTCCGTCAACTTTGACGTTCACTTTTCCTGTCTGGGCAAAAGCCCCGGAGTAGAAAAATGACATCAGAGATACCAGCAAAAAGAATTTCCACATTCGTGAGCTGTTCATGTCATTTTGTTTTTGTGGTTAAACTACAATATAAAAAGGTTTTATATAATAATAGACAACGTGACTGACAAAAAGTACCAAGTAATCACGTTTTTTATTGGCGTGAAAATAAATCCGGCCAGAAAAACTGGCCGGACTTAGCGAGTCGTGGGACTTGGTCAAAAGTTTAAATGATTCATTTACTTATAATCGCGGCCCCTCTGGAAAGCTTGATCTTCACGCCGTAGGCATATTCAAGAATCTCAGCACATAATAGCAGGTCATTTGTCGGCAGAGTCCCGGTGAAAAGCTCCTCCATGTCCACGCCTTTATCGATGTCAAACACGATGTCGTATTTATCGGAGAGGAGGTCTGTGATTTCCCTGAGGCTCACCCTCTTTAAGACAATTTCTTTTTTCACCCAACTGGTGATACTCTCCTTACTATCGGGCCTTGTGACAACCATCTTGCCTGTATTCTTGTTCAGGGTCACTTCTTCATTTGGATTCATCACGATGGTCTCTCCGGAAATCGATGACACCAACTTGATACTACCTTCAATCAGCAGGACCTTGTTAAACGCATCCGATACTCTGGCTTCAAGGTTGAAGGATGTCCCTAGCACGGTCGTTGTCATCTTGTCCGCTTCTATGATAAAAGGGCACTCATCGTTTTTCGTAACATTGAAAAAGCCCTCTCCTTCGAATTCAATCTCCCTTTTCTTTCTGCTGAATGAGCCCGGTGAATACTTTAGGTTGGACAGTTCGTTGAGTTTGACTGTGGTTCCATCAGGAAGGCTTATTGTGCTCTGCTCTCCCTTGGCTGTTGAGATGACGATTTCTTGTGAAGACTGCTGCCGGATGGTGGTGATGCTCCTTGCCGTGAAGAACAGACTTAAGGGTAACAGGAGGGATGCGGCGATCCCGCTCCACCATATCCAAGTCCTGGACTGTTTTTCCGGAGCAAGTTTCTTACGGATGTCCAGATATAGGTTATCAACTCTTTCTTCAGAAATAGCGGAGCCGTCGAAGTCACCGGTCATCCAGTGCCTTTCCATTTCCGAGGAAATGTCTTCATCGGAGGATCCCGCAAGCTTTTCTCTCAAAAGCCGCAATTCTCCGGGTGTAAGAGTGTCCCTTCTGTATTTTTCTTCCAGCAAAGTATCCATTTGTTCTTTATAGACAAGTAATAATGAAAGAAAGTACCAAAATGATCATTTTCCCAAGCTCCTCTTTCAGGGATTTCAACCCAACTGATAGGGAGTTCTTTACAGTCTGTTCGCTGAGCCGAAGTTTCTGGGCTATCTCCTTGTTCTTGAATCCCTCGATCCTGGACATCATGACGACCCTGGCTTGCGTGCGAGGCAGCCTGTCGAGGATCGACTTGACCGTGGAGAGGAACTCGTCATATTCGAGTCTGTCGGAAGATTTGTCTTGTAAAAGATTAATGTAGTCAACATAGTCCTCGAACACGGGTTCTTTCAACCTCGTCCTCCATGCATTGATTAGGAAATGCCTGACTCTAAGGAATATTAGGTTCTTGATTGTGGTTTCCTGGCGGATGGAGGAACGGTTCTTCCAGAGCCAAACGAAGGCATCCTGGACAATCTCCTCCGTGTCTTCCCGGGACTTGGTGTATTCCAGGCATAACGCATAAAGCCTCTTGGCGTACATGTCATATAAAGACTTGAACGCCTCCTCGGAGCCTTGCTTGAGCATGGTGATCAGCTCCGCCTCTTGTGTCTTTACGTCGTTCAGCAATGTATTATTCCTTCGCTATGGAAAATGAATACGGCTTGTCCTCGGGGGCTGTGCCGCGGGTGAGGTTCGGCTCGGCGGACATGCTGTACTTTATGCTGGCTCCGCCGATCAGGTCACTGTGCTTGAAGTAATTCTTGCTCCATGGTTTCCCGTTCAGGCGCAACTCTCCGAGGTAGAAGTTATCTTTCGAATTATCAGGAGCTTCCAGAGTGATAATATTCCCGTTCGGAAGAGACACTGTCGCCTTTTTGAACAGGGGAGTGCCGATGGCATATTCATCACTTGAAGGACAGACGGGGTAGAATCCTAGGGCGGAGAACACATACCAAGCCGAGGTCTGGCCATTGTCCTCATCTCCGCAATAGCCGTCGAAATTGGAGTTGTAAAGCTTGTTCATAGCCTCCCTTATGTGACTCTGAGCCTTCCACGGCTGGCCTGCCCAGTCGTAGAGGTACAGCATGTGCTGGATCGGCTGGTTACCATGGGCGTAATTGCCCATATTCATGACCTGCATCTCTCTGATCTCGTGGATGGGGAAGCCGTAGTAGCTGTCGTCAAAGAGCGGGGGAATGACGAATATGCTGTCCAGCTTGGTGGCGAACGCCTCGTCCCCGCCCATAAGGTCGATGAGTCCCTGGATGTCGTGGAAAACGCTCCAAGTGTAGTGGAGACTGTTGCCCTCGGTGAAATTACCTCCCCATTTAAGCGGGCTGAAAGGACTCTCGAAGGTTCCGTCCTGATTCTTGCCGACCATCAGCTTGTATTCCGGATCAAAGAGGTTCTTGTAGTTCATGGCCGCTTTGGCGTAAGGAGCCAACTCATCCTCGCTTTTGCCCAGAGCTTTGCCGAAAGAGTAAATGCACCAGTCGTCGTAGGCATATTCAAGGGTACGGGCGGCGTTTTCCCTTATTCCCACGTCACATGGGACAAAGCCCAGGCTGTCATAATACTCCCAACCTAATCGTCCTGTGGAAGATACGGTCGGGTGGACAGCGTGCGCGCCGTGGGTAACGGCTTTCCAGAGCTCCTCGGTGTCATAGCCCCTAAGGCCTTTTATGTAGGCTCCGGCTACAACGGAAGCGGAGTTGTTTCCTACCATGCAGCCCCTGTGCCCCGGACTTGCCCATTCGGGAAGGAAGCCGCTCTCTTTCCATGTGTTGACCAAACCTTCCTGCATCTTGACCTCCTGGTCGGGATATACCAGGTCAAGAAGAGGGAACAGACTTCGGAAAGTGTCCCAGAAACCGGTGTCACCGAAAAGATAACCCTCGTGGATCTCCCCGTCGAAGGGACTGTAATGAACCCTCTTGCCATTCGCGTCTATCTCTGAAAGGTCTCTCGGGAATAAGACCGAACGGTAGAGGCAGGAATAGAATGTCCTCAGATTGTCAATGTTGTCATCCTCGACAGCTATTCTTCCCAGGACCTCGTTCCAGCGGGCCCTGCCTGCAGCGACCACGTCGTCAAAAGATTTGCCCTTCAATTCCCTGAGGTTCGTTTCGGCCTGCTTCTGGCTTATGAAGGATGAAGCAACGGCGAGACCTACCTGCTGGCCCTTGGTTGTCTTGAAACCGACCATGGCGATGCTGCCATTGGTCATTTCGGTCTCGAAAGGCGTGTTACTGACTATGACAAAATAGTTCCGGAAATTCTCCGTCACTCCGCCGTGGTTGTAAACTGAATATCCTCTAATCGTATACGACTCCGTATCCACCTCGACATACCCGTCCTTGAACGCGTCCACGACGAGGTATGACATATCCTTCTCGGGGTATGTCAACCTGAACAAGGCGGCCCTCTCTGTCGGGGCGAGCTCCGCTGTCACGTCGTGTTCGGCGAGATAGACACTATAATAATAAGGTTTCACGGTCTCCGCCTTATGAGAGAACCAGCTCTGTCGACCTTCTTCATCGTAGACCGGTCCAGTCGTAACCGGCATTATTGAGAATGAACCGTAGTCGTTGATCCATGGGCTCGGCTGGTGGGTCTGTTTCAACCCTCTGATCTTGGTCGCTGAATAGGTGTAGGTCCATCCGTCTCCATTCCTTCCGGTCTGCGGAGTCCAGAAGTGGGTA
>ONSC01000193.1 GCA_900320365.1 uncultured Bacteroidales bacterium | reverse complement strand
TCTTTTTGATGATATCACAAATTGTGATGACATCTCCCTGACCTCTTCCACCGTTAATTGGAACATAAAATCAGATGGGAATCTTTTCAGGTTTCTCTTGACTGATTGGTTTAGTACCCTGGTCTCCACTTGGTACAACCTTGCCAGATCGAAGTCCAGCATCACCTTCTTTCCACGGATTTCATGGATAAGGTCTTGAACAAGAATGATTTCGTCTTTCATAATTCATCAGTTTAGATAGTGTCATTACAAATATAGCACATTTCAATCAAGAATATGAGAAGCTACCTGAAGTTCTTAAGTAGAAACAAACTGTACACGGCCATCGAGGCGGTGGGGCTGATCGTTAGCCTGGCTTTCGTGCTGCTCACAGGCCATTTCGTCTGGCTCCAAAGGCAAATGACCCGGAACGTGCCTGACTACAAGGATGTGTACACATTCTACAGGTCGATGCGCGGCACCTCCGGCGTCGGGTTTTCATGGGGAACAGCCCTCCAGGCGAAGGAGGATATTCCGGAAGTGGAGAAGGCGGCGATGTTCTGGAAAGCGATGTCAGAGGAAGAGAGCACCATCGATATTGACGGCGCTAAATACCATGTACAGGAGTGCATGGTCGGCGGTGACTTTTTCGACATATTCCCTTCAAAGTTCGGGACTGGGAACGCAATGGCCTTGAACGATGTTTCCAACGCCATCATTTCCAGGTCCTTCGCCAACCGTCTTGGCGGCGAATCGGCTGTCATGGGTAAGGTCATCGACGGGAAGTACACTATCTCAGCGATTTTCGAGGACACTCCCAACCCGATTTTCGGGGAGCCGGATGTCATAGTCAGCATCGAGAACCTCACCAACAGGAAAAACAGACCATTCATGCTGGATGTGATCCCGTTCGTGAAAATCAGGAAAGGCACTGACAGGGCAGCGCTAGAAGTGAAGGCCGACTCCTTGGCGGCCAAGGCTTTTGACGCTTTCGGAGCAAGGAACTTCTTGGAAGACAGTGGATTAGTCAGGTATGACGAACTCTGGTACTCCCCGGCCAACAACCAGAGCCTCAAAAGCGGAAACCGGTTTTACACAAGGATTATCCTGCTGATAACGATAATCCTTCTCATCTCGGCGATATTCAATTACATCAACCTCTGCGTGTCCATGACCGGAAAGCGGGCCAGGGAAATGGCGACAAGAAGGGTCCTGGGGGCCTCGAAAGAGAGCCTGTTCGGGAACCGGATCCTGGAGTCGGTCCTGTTCACGACAGCCTGTTTCCTGCTCGCCGTCATTCTCGCCGAGGCGCTTACGCCTTGGTTCAACCGGATTATCGGCGGGAGCGTGCCGGTCAAGGTCAGGTATTCACCAGGATGGATTGTGGTGTACGCATTATTCATTCTTCTCGTGTCGTTCATCCAGGGTAGTCTTCCGGCATGGATAAGTTCCAGATTCCCTGCTATTTCTGTCGTGAAAGGAGAGTTCAGGGCAAAGAACAAGCATGTGTTCAGCAAGGTGTTCATCATCTTGCAACACGTGTTCTCCATCATCCTTCTGGCGCTGGCCATCGTGATGGAACTACAAGTGTCTCACATGGTTAACCGCCCTCTCGGGGCAGATGTGGACAATGATTTCTATGTCCAGATCTTAGATCCCGGACTCTCTGAGGCTTTCAAGGAAAAAGCCGCTTCCCTACCCTGTGTCAGCAGGATAGGGCACAGCACATATTTCCCGGGACTGGTCGAGGAAATGGTCACCGAGGACAAGGAAGGCAAACTCTTGACCCTGGCCATTCTCAATTGTGACGCCACCGCCTTCGACATATTCGGTTTTGATGTCAAGGAGAGATTCGAGGAGCCCGCAGTCGGGACTGTCTGGATCTCGGAAAAGGAGATGACCCGTTTCGGAATTGACAGGAATACTGAGGAACTCCGCCAGCATTACATTATGGGCCGGTCGATCGGAGGAATAATCGGGGACTTCGCGCCAAACGATGTGTTGAACTACGACTCAGGGACCGGAAGTTACGTGAAGATAGGCCGTTCTGAGGAGCAGTATGGTCTGCTGATAGAGACGACGGGCGACAAAAGAGAGGCCAGGAAGAGCCTGTACGGGCTTTACAGGGACCTCTGCGTCGAGCGGAACGGAATCGAGGACAAGCCCTACATGTTCGGGTATATTCCCGAGATCATCTCGGAGGAGCTCACCGAGGTGAAGGACAGGCTGTCTCTGGTCAGGCTGTTCATGCTGCTGAGCCTGCTTCTTTCGGCTCTTGGCCTGATCGCGATGAGCGGCTATTATGCCGACGAGAACTCCCGTGACATCGCTGTACGTAAGGTGTTCGGCAGCACCGTGGAGGGAGAGGTCAAAAAGACTGTTCTTGAATATCTTACACTTATGGTGGTAGCCGCCGTCATCGCAGTGCCGCTCGCTGTCTGGCTCGCCGGGAAACTTTTGGAGCAATATTCCTACAGGATCTCCGGCTACGGATGGGCCTTCATTGTCGCGGTCATCGCCGCAGTCCTCATCGCATTGCTCTCCGTCCTCTGGCAGACCCTCAAGGCCGCCCGCACCAACCCCGCCACCGAACTCAAAAAGGAATAGAAGTGTAAAGTATAATGTAAAAGTGTAAAGGTCTTTACACTTTCTTTACACTTTTGCGAATTATGGAAGTTGCTGTGAAATAGCGAATTAACTGATATGGCACGGCAGGTGATAACAAGTGGGGCAGAATAATTAAAAGAAGATGAATAGACACAGTGACATCCTTATCAAGGTTCTTTCTTTAGGCATCGGCCTGGCGGTGGGAATCGTCCTCATCGCCAAGGTGTTCTTTGAGCTGAGTTACGATAGTTTCTACAAGGACATCGACCGGGTGTACAGCATTAGGACGTGGATTTCGCAAAACGGAGACGAGAAGGATTACGGTCAGGTCAGTGGCGCTGTGAGTGTCGGCTTCATGAACGAGGTGCCCGGGGTAGAAACCGGCACCAGAACCACTTTTGTATTCAATGGTGACACCTATCTTGACGAGGACGGCAACAAGTTGAAAGCTGCGTTGGTCTGCGCCGACACATGTTTCTTCAAGGTCTTCGACAGGCCGATTCTGGCCGGTGACCCCGTGAAGGTGCTGGGCAAATGGGGCTCGGTGATGGTGAACAGGAGCTTCGCCGAAAAGATAGGCGGCGTTCAGGAGTGCATCGGCAAGCAGATCGCCAATGCGGATATGGATGGGCTGAAACTGACCATTGAAGGTGTGTTCGAGGACTTCCCGAAAAACGGAAGCATTGACTATGACATCCTTCTTTCGATGGAGACCTACGGCAAGCAAAGCACTGACAACTGGCTCGGAAACGACCGTTACAAAGGCTATGTCAAACTTATGCCAAACGTGGACCCGAGTACCCTGAAGGATGTTGGAGCAGATTGAGGCTAACGGCACGAGTCTCAGGTACTTCCTGAGCCCGTTCAGTAAGATTCACACCTCCCAGCCTGGAGTCAAATCGCAAATAATCCTGTTGTCAATCGTGGCGGCCTTGCTGATCATAATCAGCTTGCTGAACTATATACTGATAGTCATCTCCTCAATGGTCAAACGTTCCAAGGAGGTTGGTGTAAGGAAGTGTTACGGAGCGGAAAGCAAGAATATTTACGGTATGCTGACGAAGGAAGCATCTATTCACCTTATTCTCTCCCTTACCCTTGCCGCTGTGATCATATTCGCCGCGCGAGGCATCATTGAGAACCTTCTCGGTGTGCCTTTCACTACTCTGCTGGTGCCGAAGAGTGTCGCCGCGATCGTTGCCGTCATCCTTTTCGTGCTGCTCATCTCTATCGTCGTCCCGGCGGAACTCTACCAGAGAATCCCTGTGTATGAGGCACTTAAGAACTATACCGAGCATTCCCGCAATTGGAAACTAGCCCTATTGGGCGTTCAGGTGCTGATCAACGTGTTCCTCGTTGTGATGATGTTGATTATCGGCCGTCAGTACCATATGGTGTCCAACAGCGATCCAGGTTATGACTATAAGAACCTCTATTACATCAGCATGTTCGACGGCGACCGTCAAGCGATCACAAGGGCGGTTTCAACCCTTCGCAGCCTCCCTGAGGTTAAGGGCGTGGCCGCCACATATAACCTGCCCTTCGATGGATCCAGTGGCGACAATGTCTATCTTCCAGAAGACGACCGAGAACTCTTCAACATCGCCGACCAATACGAGTGCTCGCCGGAGTTCTATGAATTGATGAATATTCAATTTGTCGATGGACGAGCTCCGAGAGATTCCTCGGAAATAGTTGTGGATGAAAAGTTTGTGGCAAAGATGGCAGAGTTCACGGATTGGAGTGACGGAGCGGTGGGAAAGCAGGTCTGTATCACCGGTCACGGAAGTGCGATTGATATGGCCACGAAGCCATTCACCATCTCCGGAGTCTATAAAAGCTATCTTATCGGCAGTCTTGTCGCTGCCGACAGTCGCCCCAGCGCCCTGTTCTATGGCGAGATCGGATCCATGTCGTCTTGGATGCCGCACATCCTGTTCAAGATTCCCGGCGTGGCCGGGAATGACGGTGGTCGTCATGGCCGACTTGATCGGCCATCTCTTGACAAAGTGCGTGAGGCATTGACGCAGGCCCTGGAAGGCCGTGAGGTTAACATCATCTCCTACGAGGAGCAGATGCGCGCTGCCTATTCGGACAATAAGAAGATGAGGAACACGATGACTATCGGGGCCATATTCTCGCTCCTCGTCGCCCTCCTCGGCTTGATTGGCTTCATCCGGGACGAGAGTCTGCGCCGTTCCAAAGAGATGGCCGTTCGCAAAATCATCGGAGCGACTTCCAAGGATATTCTCGGAATATTCGCCGCCGACATCCTCAAACTTTCACTTGTGATGGCCGCCCTCGCTTGTGCCGGAACCTTCTTCGTAGCCCGCAAGTGGCTGGAGCAGTTCGCCGAGAAAGTCCCCCTCAACCCATTCTATTTCCTCGCCGGAACCTTGGCTGTGCTCCTAATCGTCCTCATCGTGGTCGTCCTCAACACCTGGCGCATCTCCACCTCCAACCCCGTAGATTCCCTGAAAAATGAATAGTTACCTGAAGTTCCTGTCACGCAATAAGTTATACACCGCCATCGAGGCGGTGGGGCTGGCCGTGAGCTTGGCGTTTGTGATTATCATAGGTTCCTATGTATGGCAGCAATATGCCGTGACATGGGAGAATCCGGACCGGGAGCGGATCTATGTGCCTGGATTACCGATGTTTCCGGCACTTACCTATGGTTTCCCGGATGCCATCGGGGACATTCCGGAAATCGAGTCCGTCTCCAGGATGTGCAATGTCGTAGTTCATCCTGTCGTAGGGGGAGAGCAGATCGAAACGGAAAGTGCCGGCGTAGAACCTGCGTTTTTTGAGATATGCCCGGAGTTCCGCTTTGTGGAAGGCGCAGCAGATGTCCTTTCCGCTCCTTCCAATGTGA
>ONSC01000091.1 GCA_900320365.1 uncultured Bacteroidales bacterium | reverse complement strand
CCCGGAAGCCCCGCAGGGCGTTATCCGGGGCCATGAAATAGAACACCTTGTCCGGGGACGCGCCTTCGATTTTGCCGTTGGTGATGGGCAGCAGGCGGTGGCCAACCTCCTTCATCACGGCATTGTAAATGGGCACGTGCTTGAGCACGCCGGACAGGGCGTCCAGCCAGATGGAGCCCGCCACGCCGGGGTCGCTTTCCGCTACCACTTCGGCTTCCTTCGTCGCTTTGGCTGGGACTTTTTTTGCTTCCGTAGCCCGGCTCAGCTGCGGCACAGCGGACTGCAAATCCACCGTGGCGGCAATGTCGTCCAGGGTGAAATCCGCCTCGGTGTGCTCCGTCATGCCCATGGATTTGAGGATGCGCCGGGCTTGGTCGTCCGCGATGATGCGGGTGCCCGCCTCCACCTCCATTAAGTATTTGTCGCTCACGCCGCATTTCCGGGCTACCTGCTTGTGAGTCAGCCCCTGGCGCGTGCGCTCCAAACGAATCAAATCGCCTAATCTGCTCATGTCTGCGTCTCCTTTTTGCGGGGGAAACCGTTCTTTGGAGGCCAAAGAACGGTTTCCCCCGCACCCCCTTCCAAGAAAGCCATAAAGAGGGTATAGCATTTCAATTTCTAATCATTCAGCGAACTTTTTGAAGAATAAATTGTGCCTGTTCTCTGATCAGCTTTTTAAAATACGTCATTTCCGCTTCGGAATACCCATAAATCTTTTCCCATTGATACTCCGGCAGCCAGCACACGGCGCTGTGAAATCCATCCTTTTCATCCGGCGTTTCGATATAAACCTTTACCCGCCCATCAGGCTTCATCTCCGAGTGAGTGATTTCTGTGTCGTCATTGAGCGTCATAAACGGATACATCATGGGGAAACGCCTCCTGTTCGCAAACGAAGTTCCGAAGATTATTCTTCCTCCGTCTGCCGCTTGCATTGCTGATTCAGTTTTTTCAGCTTACGGGCCAGGGCCGGGGTGGCCGCGCCGGGCTTCATGCGCCAGAGCCAGTTCCCGCCGATGGTGCCGGGGCGGTTCATGGTGGCCCAGTCGTCCAGGCCCAGAATATCCTGCATGGCTTCCCCGGTGCAGGAGCCTTCCTGGCTGAGTTTCTTCAGGCGCTGGGCCTGGGAGAGGGAAGGAGATGCCTGGGTGAAGTCCATAGCTTCGATCAGGTTTCTCTGTTCCTCCGGCCTCAGGTACGAAAGCTCCACCGCAGGATTGAAGGAGATCTTTTTCTGACGGTGAACCCCTATCTTCTCGATGTCGATGTCAGCGAATGTGATCGAGTCCTCCATCTGGAATCTCGCATTCTCGGCCAGCAACTCTCCGTCCTCGCAGATAATCGCTGACCCTCCATAGACAGTGTCCATAGTAGACTCACCGTAACCCGCTGAGCAGTAGACATATCCAGAAACAGTACGGCCAGACTGGTTGATCACGAATTCCCTGCGTTTCTGGTTCTTCCCAGCCACCTCATTTGAAGCGGAGATATTTACTATCACTTGCGCTCCGGAAGGGGCCAGGAAGGAGGACGGCGGAACCGGAGTCCAGAAATCCTCGCATATCTCAATGCCGAAAGTCGTCCTGCCGATTGAGAAGAGCAGGTTGGGTGAGAGGTTGCAGCGCTGTCCGCAATACTTTGTGACTGAGTCGAATCCGTCACGGTAGTAGTTCTTGCCATCGTCTACAAAGCGCCCGACACGGGTGTTGGAAGGGGAGAGGAAGTCGGATCCGGAAGCGAACCATCTGCCTTCGTCGAACTCGGCGTAGGTCGGAAGATATATCTTCGGAACTATTCCCTTGATCCCACCGTTTCGGATCACGATAGCGCAGTTGTAAAGACGTCCGCGGTAGCGTACCGGGGCGCCCACGACCACAGTGGCGTGCTTGCCGCGGGTGTGGTCTGCTATTTTCTTAACCGCTTCCTCAGAGGCTGTGAGAAGCAGGCTCTGCCCGAACATGTCCAGGCAGGTGTATCCTGTAACCGAGAGCTCCGGAAACACGACGAGGGAGGCTTTCTCGGCCTCAGCCTTGTCAATCAAGGAGCATATAGCCTCACGGTTGTGGTCGATATCGGCGATCTTGACGCGCGGCACCGCAGCCGCGACCCTGAAAAACCCGTAATCCATTTTACCTGAATATATTAAGCGTTTGCGGGATCGTTCCCTTTATCCTCCTGGCTGAGGCGCTCCCTCTCACGGCGGCGGGCGTTGTTTACTGTCACGGCGACACCCCTATAGAGGAAATAGATGCCGATCAGCAGGATGCAGATGTTCGCCCATAACTTTCCGGAGCCGCTCACGAGCAGGGTAATTGCGAATCCGATGATGAAAACCGCGAACACGAAGTAGATGATATTCATGAACTTAACCATGGCTTTACAAGCTTTCTATGAGTTTTGAGAATATTGCGCACATTCTGTCAGCCGCGGCGTCAGCGGCCTTTACGACGGCATCTCCGTCATTGACATAATCTTCGGCATAGTCATCGTGAGCCTCATTGGTCACGACTGACATTCCGAACACCCGGACGTCCGAGTGGCGGGCAGTGATGACTTCAGGAATAGTCGACATGCCGGTCACATCACCCCCGATGATACGGATGTATTTATACTCAGAAGGGGTCTCGTAAGTGGGTCCTGTTCCTCCGTAATAGACTCCCTTGTGGACCTTTATCCCCATCTCGGCGGCGATCTTCTCCGCCTTCGCGATGAGCTCAAGATCGTATGGCCTGGTCATGTCGGGGAACCTGGGGCCGAACTCGTCCATGTTGGGACCGATAAGCGGGTTCGGCTGCTGGCAAATATGGTCCTTAATTATCATCAGATCTCCCACCTTGTAGTCGTAATTGACACCACCGGCGGCGTTGGAGACGAAAAGATACTGGATTCCCAAGACTACCATCACCCTCGTGGGAAGGGTCACCAGCTCCATCGGGTAGCCTTCATAGAAGTGGATGCGCCCCTGCATCATAATCACCTGTTTCCCTTCTATCTCCCCGACAAGGAAGTTGCCTTTGTGGCCGATGGCGGTGGAGACAGGGAATCCGGGAATGGTCTTGTAGGGGATCACGATCGGATCTTTCACAGCGTTGGAGAGTTTGCCAAGACCGCTGCCCAGAACTATGCCGACCAGTGGCTTGCGGTCTCCGATCTGCTTCTTGACGAAGTCCGCGGCCTGGTGGATTCTTTCTATTCTTGGGTCCATACTATTTGGTTTTATTGATTTGCTTTAATTGTGAGCGGCCTCCTTCCAGGACTTCCTTGGAACCTCCCACGATCCTGTCCCTCATCACAAGGCGGCCTCCGGCGATCAAAGAGTTGACGCAGTCGCTGTGGGCGGAATAGACGTAGTTGGCGAGGAATGGGGCGGGGGATAGGAAGAAGGTGCTGTCAGTGTCAACTATCTGGATGTCAGCGTCCCAGCCTTCCTGGATCTTTCCGGTCTTGAGACCAAGGGCCTTGCCTCCGTTGACTGTGGCCATATCCAGCAACTCCTGGATGGGGAGCGCCGTGGGATCCTTTCTCCAAGCTTTCTCGACTATCGCCGCCGTCTTCATGGCCTCCAGCATGTCGAGGTTGTTGGATGAGGCGCAACCGTCGGTGCCGAGGCAAACATTAGCTCCAGCGTCCCGGAGCTCCTTCCAGAGGAAGCGGTATCCCGAGGCGAGTTTGAGGTTGGAGTTAATATTATGTACGCAGTTGACGCCCCTCCGGCCGAGGATCTCCACATCCTTTTCAGACAGCCAGAGCGAGTGGGCTGCGATCACGTCCGGCCCAAGGACTCCAAGAGAGTCGAAATACTCTGTCGGGGTGAGCCCGCCATGGGCGGCCTTACAGTCAGTCACTTCAGCCTCTGTCTCGGCGAGGTGGATATGTATTCTCAGACCGTTCCGTCTCGCGAGCTCAGCGGCCCGGATTATGGCTTCCTCCCGCACAGTGTATATGGAATGAATGCTGATTGAGGGGATCACACGATCCTCCCAGGATTTGGCCTCCTCAATGAAGGCTTCGCACTCATCTTTCTGACGCTCAGCTGTTTCCTTATTGAATCCATCCAGAAATACATAGGATATTACCCCTCGTAGTCCAGAATCTGAGGTGGCTTTCTTGGCTGCCGATGGGTACCAATACATGTCGTTGAACACTGTGGTTCCTGTCATGGCCATCTCAAGGGCGGCAACTCTCGTCCCCCAATAAACGAAATCGTTGTCAAGATTCTTCTCAATCGACCAGACATGATCCAGCCAGTCTTTCAGGACCATATCCTCGCCGACACCTCTCATCAGGCTCATTGCGGCATGTGTGTGGGTGTTGACAAAGCCTGGCATGGCCGTTTTCCCCGCACAATCAATCGTCACGTCCGGCGCCCCTTCCGTCATGGCCAGCGCCCCTTCCGTCATGGCCGGCTTGACCGGCCATCCCCCCGCGGGCCTGATGGCCGCGATGACCCCCTCATCCACCACGATGTCCACCTGCCTGCCGTCGAGCGTTATGTCTTTAAGAAATATCTTTCCCATGGGCTTGACCTGTTTTCCAAATATAAGAAAAAATCACTAATATTGCCATATAATCAACCACAGAGCCACATGAAGATTGTTTCCAGGGCGCTTTTTGCCCTTGCCGTCGCTATCTCAACAGCGGCTTCCGCACAGGAGAATATCAGCCTTATTGAGAAGAATTTCAAGGATATTCCATGGAGCCAGCCAATAGGTGTATATTGGTATTGGATCTCCGGTAATATGTCCTCAGAAGGTGTCGTCAAGGACCTCGAGGCTATGAAAAAGGCTGGCATCACCAGGGTTCAAATTGGCATGATAGGTGAGGGTCAGGGCGCTCCCCAGGGCCCTGTCCGGATGTTCACGGAAGAGTGGTGGAACATCCTCCATACTATGTTCAAGACCGCCGGTGATCTGGGGATAGAGGTGGGCCTGTTCAACTGTCCCGGATGGAGCCAGAGTGGCGGCCCTTGGGTGAAAACCTCCCAAGCAATGCGGTATCTAGGCAGTGTGAAAGACACGGTGAGTGGTCCTTCTGTATTTAAAGGGAAACTTCCTGTGGTTGGTGCTGACGCTCAGGATGTCAAGGTGTTGGCATATCCTTTCATCGGTCCATCTGAGGTGTTGTCAGCCACTTTGGGGGCTTCAAGGAAGGAGGTGACGCTTAAGTCATCGATGCCTATTCCAGTCCGTACTGTCGTCATCGAGCCCGTGCATAAGAATGGCGAGACTTGGGCTGAGCTTTTTGTCAAGGAGAACGGGAAACTTCGTTCAGTCGAGAAGTTCCATGTGGACAGGAGCAATGCGGGCGTCAATGTCGGTTTCGATCCTTATGCTCCCGTGGTGATTTCCATCCCGGCGACTCCAGGTGAAGAGTTCGTCCTCAAGTTAGAGAAAGAGGGGGTTGTCGACAAGGTCATTCTAAGCGATGTGCCGGCTGTCGAGAGATTTGCCGAGAAGACATTCGCGAAGATGTGGCAGACCCCGCACCCGATGTGGGACGCGTATATGTGGCGGGAGCAGCCTTCGGATGACGGAGGTCTGGTGCTGGATCTATCGGAAGTTATTGATATTACGAAATATATGTCCGCTGATGGGACTTTGTCATGGAACGTCCCGGTAGGGAAGTGGGTGATTGAGAGGACCGCTATGCTCCCGACCGGCTCAATGGATGGCCCGGCTCCAGAGGAGGGCCGAGGTCTTGAGACGGACAAGATGAGCAAGAAGCACATCAGGGCGCATTTTGACAACTACCTAGGAGTCATTCTGGACAAGATTCCCGCCGCCGATCGCAAGACTTTCAAGATTGTCGTGGAGGACAGCTATGAGTCCGTCGGACAGAACTGGACGGATGATCTGATTCCCGATTTCGAGAAAGCATACGGCTATGACCCGACTCCGTTTATTCCCGTGCTGAGCGGAGTTGTTGTTGGGAGCAGGGATATTTCTGATCGCTTCCTTTGGGACCTTCGCAGGCTCGTTGCTGACGAGGTTTCTTATAATTATGTGGGAGGCCTGAGGGAGGTCAGCAATGAGCACGGTCTAACCACATGGCTTGAGAATTATGGCCACTGGGGCTTCCCTGGTGAGTTCCTGCAGTATGGCGGGCAGTCTGACGAGATCGCTGGGGAGTTCTGGAGCTTCGGTGATCTTGGGGATATCGAGAACCGTGTGGCTTCTTCCTGCGGCCATATTTATGGCAAGAAGAAGGTCTGGGCTGAGAGTTTCACATGCGGCGGGCCTGACTTCACCCAGTATCCCGGACAGATGAAGCAGAGGGGAGACCGCTTCTTCACAGAGGGCATAAACGCTTCATTGATGCATCTTTACATCCAGCAGCCGGACGACCGTGTGCCTGGTATCAACGCCTGGTTCGGTAATGAGTTCAACCGCCACAACACCTGGTTCTCCCAGATGGATGTTTTCAGCGACTATCTGAAGCGCTGCAACTATGTGCTCCAGCAGGGGCGTTATGTCGCCGATGTGGCTTATTTCCTGGGTGAGGATGCTCCTAAGATGACCGGAATACGTGACCCTGAGATTCCGGAGGGATATTCCTACGATTTCATCAATGGCGAGGTCCTGATGGACGCCAAGGTGAAAGACGGGAAGTTGCTCCTGAACAGCGGTATGGAGTATTCAGTTCTGGTGCTCCCGAAGATCAAGACCATGCGTCCGGAGTTGCTTGCTAAGTTGGAAACTCTTGTGAAAGAAGGGCTTACAATTATGGGACCGGCTCCGGAGAAGAGCCCGAGCCTGGCTGGTTATCCACGAGCTGACCAGGTTGTCAAGTCCATCGCTGATCGGATGTGGAGGACTTCAGAGGAGCCTTTCGCCACTTCCTTGGATTATGGGAAGGGGGTGATTTATCGTAGCGGATCGCTTGAGCAGGTCTTCGCTGACAAGGGTATTGTGGCGGATTTCCGTGTTGATGATCAAGATCTTCCACTTCAGTTCATCCATTTGACCTTGGGTGATGCCGAGGTGTATTTCGTGTCAAACCAGGGCGATAAGCCTATCGAGTTTGACGCCATGTTCAGGGTCAGCGGCATGACTCCTGAGCTTTGGAATCCTCTTACCGCAGAGACTCGCTTACTGCCTCAATTCAAGGCGTTGTCAAAAACCACAAAGGTTCCTATGCGCTTGGATGCTTTCGAGAGCTCTTTCGTGGTCTTCCGTGGTGATGCTCAGGCTGCGGCTCCGAATGGGCTTAATTATCCTGTGGAGACAGTCGTGGCTGAGGTGGCAGGTCCTTGGAAAGTGGCTTTCCAGGAAGGCAGGGGAGGCCCCGATACTCCCGTGGTGTTCGAGTCGCTCTCCGATTGGACTGAGAACTCTGACCCGAGAATCAAGTTCTTCGCCGGAACGGCCGTATACTCAAGCTCCATCAAGCTTAGGAAGCTCCCTGCGGAACCGGTCTATCTCGACCTTGGGAAGGTTATGGTGATGGCCAAGGTGAAGGTCAACGGGGAATATGCCGGGGGAGTGTGGTCTGCTCCTTATAGGCTGAATATCAGCGATTTCCTCAAGAAAGGGGAGAATGTGATCGAGGTCGAGGTGGTCAATTGCTGGCGCAATAGGCTGATCGGCGAGAAGGAGGCCATTCCAGAGTCCGAGCGATTCACTTTCCAGACTTCCACCTATCTCGACAAGGATGACGATCTCCAGAGCTCCGGCCTTCTCGGTCCCGTCCGCCTCCTCGCCATCCCTTACAACCTCCTCTAATCCGGTTTAACGCCCCTGTCCGGGGGTGGACAGGCCTTCCAGGGGGATTCTCCTTCCGCATTAGCTGGCGGCGGGATATACACCTCCCAGGAGGCGTGGCCCCCCTCGGCCACGGGAAGAGGGATGGGGCCCGCTGGATACAAGTTATCGCCGTAGGCGATGACGTAGGAGACAGTGGGAGGGTACGGAGCGTCCATAGGCCGCGGAGCCCTCCGGGGAGATGTATATCTTGCCGCCAACCAGACTAAATAAAAAGGACCGCCATGGAGGCGGCCCTTCTTCATGTGGTTAGAGCGTTTGTCTTGTCTTTACTTAGCGTAGGATTCCTTGACGAAGTCGGAGCCGAGCAGATAGTCGGCGCAGGCCTTGATGCTGGGATTCCAGTCACCCTTGGTAAAGCCCTCGAGCTCCACGATGTAGTCCTGTAGACCAGCGACATCAGCGTTGTTGAAGATGGCGTCAAAGCCCACCATTCCGCTCTCACCGAGCTCATAGTGATCCTTGATGTGCAACATCTTGAAGCGGCCGGGATACTTCCTGAAGTACTCTACAGGATAAGCCTGGCCCATGCAAGCCCAGTACACATCCATCTGGAAGAACACGAGGTTAGGATCGGTGTTCTCGAGCATGAAGTCGTAGACCACCTTGTCCTCGACCTTGCGGAACTCGTGGGAGTGGTTGTGGTAGCCATATCCCATTCCAGCCTCAGCGCACTTCTTTCCAATAGCGTTGAAATAGTCGCAATAGGTCTTGAGGTCCTTGAGATTGTCGGGAATAGGGAAGCTGGGGGTCACAATGTACTTGCAACCAGCGGCCTTGTGGACAGCCACAGCCTTGTCCCACCACTTCATGGACTCTTCAAAATTGCCGGTTTTCAACTCCTCAGGAGAGAGGGCGTGACCCACATGGCTTGACATGGACTTAAGTCCAGCGGCCTCGAGGTCAGCCTTGTACTGCTCGGGCTTGACGCCATAAAGCAGTCCATTCTCACCGTCATAATTGGCGGCCTCGACGGCTGTGTACCCCATCTCGGCGAGAGCTTTGAAAACCTCCTCGTGATTGGCGGCGTACTTCTCGGCGTTGCCGATGACGTTCCTGATGCTATAGAGCTGGAGACCGATTTCCTTCTTCACAGGCTCCTGCGCCTTAGGCTCCTGCCCGCAGGCAGCGACCATCAAAGCGCTCATTAACAGAATGCCGATACCCTTCATATCTAGTCAAGGATTTTGATTTTGATATTGCGGTACCAGACATCATTGCCGTGATCCTGGAAGCCGATGTAACCCTCATGAGCGTCTCCA
>ONSC01000184.1 GCA_900320365.1 uncultured Bacteroidales bacterium | reverse complement strand
CCCGATAAATATCCCTCGGGAAGCATCCGTGGCTGTGGCATAGCGATGCAGCCATTCCTGCAACTTCGCCTGCCATACCCAATGTTAATTGAACTCTCACTGTGCCGAGCGCAAGATGAGTTACACTCATACAACGCCCTCCAATGAACATATTATCAATGTTCCTTGAATATAGACATCTGTAAGGAACATCATAACGGTCAACCACGGCTTTCGCTTTATCGTTTGTACTCATGGTCAACCATTCCCAGCCGGGGAATCTTGCGGCGTTATCGGGTGTGGCTGTGTGAATGTCGATGGTCCAAGTAGTGGTGAAGCTCGCATCCTCAAATGCTTTTTTAGATAGGATGTCATTTTCAGAGAGGACGACATCTCCAACCAACCTTCTGGATTCCCGTTTCATAAAAATCCTTTGAACATAATCCAGCCTGTAAGAGGAATAGTCGGGGTCGAAGTTCTTGGCATAAGCCCAGTTCCCATAAATCGCCCGCAGTAAATTGTCCCGCGCCAACTCGGCGTCTTTGGCTTGATCCAAGTCCATTCCGGTCTCCCACCACCATCCGTTTGTATATCCCTGAGTATAAGGTTTCTCAGCTAACTGAGGGGCCCAATCTGACAGCACCAGGACGCCCAGGGATCGAGAGGGTTTCTGGTATGAGTCCTTGTCAATCTGCATCGCCCACGGAATCTCCTCAGGCTTCGGGAATGACCCGGAATCATTTCGTGGGAAAGCATACCAGTACATAGTACCTCCCATCACTTTGTGGTCAGGTCTTTCCGGGGCCGATATCTCATTGGCGAAATCCTTAGGTTCACGACCTATCATGTAATCGGCACCTGCCAGATATCCAAGAGAACCGTCTCCCGTACAATCGGCAAAAAGAGTCCCTCTGAAAATGTAGCTTTCTCCTGTCAAGAGGTTCTTGCCGGTGGCCTCACTGATGGACTTCCCCTTTTTGTCCACTTTATAGATCTGGATATTCTGGAAAACCCGGACTCCTGCTTCTTTGAGAATATGTTCCCTGTTGATGGCGGTATTTTTCCTAATGTATTCAGTTTCCAGGACATTAAGTTCACGCGGATCAGTAATGGAGTCTCCCCGGGCCCTAACAACCCTTGCCGCCTCCAGAAAATCAGATGTACGGGAATCCGTCACTGGTTTACGATAATCCCTTCGATACGAACTGATGGATAACCCTCCGATACCATTGGGATCATACCAATAGCTTTTACGATCGTTTTTCTGATCCGGACTAAATCCGGCTATTTCGCATGTTATGGATCCGAGTTTTGGGTAAAGATTCTTCCAACCCACCCCGTCAACGGTGACACCGAGTTGGGCGTTGCCTCCCAAATAGGCTTGATTATCCACCAGGATGACATCAAGCCCATATCTTGCTGCGGTAAGAGCGGTGGAGCAACCGGCGATACCACCTCCAATGACTACCAAATCCGCCTTGGGAATGTCATGGGACTCGGACACTTCCCGAAGGTTTTTGTCAAACGACTTGTAAGAGCATGAAGGGGCCTCTTTGCGAGTCGAGAAATATACCGCATCCACCCTGCCGTCAAATCCGGACAAGTCCTTCAGGGTTAACCGGAAACTGTCCGAACTAATGTCCACCTTTCCCGCATATTGCCACCCCCACTCAGTTCCTTCGGTCCCGAGTACAACCGGGAGAGTGTAATCGTCAACGGCTATCTGGAATGCTCCAGGTCCATTCGCTTTATACCATGGTGCTGTCCAGTTATAAGTGCTTACGAATACATGGTATTCTCCTTGTCGTGAGACTGTTACATCTGTGAAGGCATCTTCTACAGGTGTCCCGTTTCCATGGGCGATAAGATAAGAGGAGTGGATTTTCTCGAATGCCTGATGGTCGACCAACCATCCTCCTTTGTGCTTGAAAGACTCGCACTCGACGACGAAATGGCTCCTTGATCCCGTTTCTGGCAAATCCTTTTTAGCTTCCAGGGGTAATCCAATGGCGGATAAGATCATAGGGATCAGGACGACAGACAAAAGAGAGGATAGTTTCATAAGATGTCGTTTTTTTCAAATATAGATAATATATAGATAATATTCATATACAAAACAAGCGCATCAGTTAAACTGGTCGCAAATTCGAGAAGAGACGTGGTCGCAAATATGTCGCAATTCCGGCCTGTTTTTAAACGAAGAACCGCCCTCAGAATGGCCTGGGAGCGGTTTTGAAGTGTTACAGGTGATTCGGTTGGGATTCGAACCCAAGACCCACAGCTTAGAAGGCTGTTGCTCTATCCAGCTGAGCTACCGAACCAAGTCTTCCCTAAAAAGTTGTGCAAAGTTACACTTTTTTCCATTTGAACAAAAATATTGGATAATCCGTTAATCGCTATTACGAGGTTAATGGCTATCTTTGCCAACCCTTAAAGATAATAACACACGCTTAATGGCACTAAAAATGACTATCAAGAGCTTTCTTTCCTGTTCATTGTCTTTTATTTTAGCGGTCTCCTTGCTGGGTTGCAAAGACGACGAGCCTGCTATCGTCTCCGTGGACAGTGTATCCATCAGCAAGACAACTATCACTCTAGTCGAAGGAGAAAGCGAGTCGCTCACGGCAACTGTCTCTCCGTCCAATGCCACCAACCCGTCCATCAGCTGGTCTTCCTCCAGAACCGATGTGGCCACGGTGGATGGAGAAGGCAAGGTAACGGCAGTCAAGGCTGGATCAGCAACCATCATTGTCACTACAACGGATGGAAGCAAAACTGCCGAATGTAAAGTCACGGTAGAGCCCAAGCCTATACAAGTGACAGGAATTACTCTCGATAAAAGAACTCTGGAACTCGTTGAGGGTGAGGAAACTGGCTTGATCGCAACCATAGCTCCGTCTGACGCCACCAACAAGTCATTCTCTTGGTCATCATCCGACTCGCAGGTCGCCACCGTTGATGATGGCGGCAAAGTGAAGGCGCTCAAGGAAGGAACCGCGACTATCACAGTCACAACGACAGACGGAGGCAAAACAGCCACCTGCGCTGTGAGTGTCGAGGCGAAACCTGTCCCGGTATCCAAAGGAGCGTACAAACATGTGATAATCATAGGTGTCGATGGTGGAGGCGCATTCTTCCAAAATACTCCCACTCCGAGAATGGATGCGATATTCAAGAAAGGGGCTTTTTCTTACAGGACCAAGACATCATATCCCACCATCAGCGCCCAATGCTGGGGGTCTATGCTTCACTCAGTTCTTCCAGAGTTCCACCGTCTGACCAACGGTACGGTGGGAAGCAAGCCGTTCAAACCGGACAGTCCATTCCCTTCAATATTCAGAATTGTCAAAGAGGCTTTTCCTAATGCGAATATGGCTTCCTTCTGCAACTGGAACCCGATAAATATTGGCATCATCGAGGATAATCTCGGGGTGGTCAAGGGCACGGGAAGTGACCCTGAAGTGGCAAACAAGGTGGTTAATTATATTCAGGGCAATGATCCGACCCTTATTTTCGTACAGTTTGACTCTGTGGATGGAGCCGGCCACGGTTCTGGATATGGATCGGCGCGGCACTTGTCCGCTATAACCGCAGTTGACGCTTTAATCGGAAATATATATGACGCCGTAAAGAGAAAAGGCATCCTGGACGAGACGCTTTTCATAGTCTCCGCCGACCACGGCGGCACACCTGAAGGATCTCATGGCGGCGATACAGATGCTGAGAGATATGTATTCCTCGGGGTAGCGGGAAAGACCGTGGTCGAGGGTGGCCAGATTCAGGAGCCAGAGGTCAGGGATATAGCGGCCATCTCCGCCTATGCCTTTGGACTTGGCTTTCCCGAGACTTGGACCGGAATAGTACCCGGTGGCCTGTTCCAAGGTGTGGAAGCGATGGAGCGCCACGAGATGGAGCCGGAGGAAATCCCTGTGTCAGAGAACCGTAAACATCA
>ONSC01000180.1 GCA_900320365.1 uncultured Bacteroidales bacterium | reverse complement strand
GTTTGGGTGGAACTACCTGAGGACCAAGTTATTGTGGCTTCCAACTTCTGTCCTGTGGAGGAGGGGAGAGTGGAGCATGTGACCGTGTAGTATTTCTTCATTGAGTCATCGAAAACCCGGAATTCCTTTTTTGATGCGTTATAACCAAGCTGCCAGCTGGCAGGGTCGTACGTGTACACAACGCTCCCACCAATAGAAAGCTCTATGTTTGAGCTGCCTATGAACGAGCTGTCTGGCTCAAGAGTCCTGTCGCAAGAGGAGAACATGACTGCCAGGAATAGAATGGCAGGGAATATAGATAGGGTTTTCATCATTGCAGTATTATCTCTTTATGCAGGATATCTTGGGTGCCGTCAGAGTGGTATACCACAGCTTTCAGCACTCCTGATTTGGCGGGGTGGAAATAACCGCTGCCGTCGGTTTGGACATGAGCTCCGTCATAGCTCCAACTGACTTTCTCTCCTACAGCGTTATAGACCCGTAGTGGCAGTCCTGATCCGGTCGGGAACCATCCGCCTATTCTGGAACCGGAAAGATATTCGAGGTAAATATATGGTTGCCCACCAGAAACCAGGGCCTTGGTGAGGAAGTCACTCGAGACTATGTCGCCGGTCACTCCATTCCTGTCGAATGAGATATCCACAGTGTATGGCGTGGTGGGGGAGAGGCCTTCCAAAGTGATAGAATAATTCCCGTTCTCATAAGGCCTGATCCGCTCGGTCTTAGCGCTTCCAGAGGTCTTCCCCCATGTCACGATGGCCTCTCCTGTATAGCCCTCCACATCTGACTTCCATGTCAGGATGGCGGCGTCTTGATAGACCTCTGTGAGCACGTCTGTCGCCTTTGGCACTATGTCTGAGCTGTTGTAGACGGTGAAACTGACATTGTCCCCCGATACCTTGATGCCTGAGATGGCAAATGGAGAGAGGGTTCCGTCATTGAATTTGAAAGCTGGTGACGAATTGATATTGAATGAGGAGATATTCTTGTAAGGGAAGAAAGCCTGCCTGACATCCATGGCGTCCGCGGAAGTCTCAACCATGTCGGCGCATTCGAATTCGGGGTTACAGTTTATCTCATTGTTATCCCATCGATACTCCGCGGTTACGGTCTTGCCGGCGTCATCTGACCAACCGGCTTCATTAGTGGTCATATCCACATGGTAAATGGCCAATCCTGAACCTCCGATAAAGGCGTCCCATCCTTTTTTCGACCTGCATTCGAAAAGGAAGAACTCGTCAGGGTTTGAGGGGTTCTCGAGTACCAGATAGCGACCGTTTTTATTCACAGGCTCGAGGGTATAAGTCCCTATGGCCATATCCTCAGGCTTGCCTATTCCGAACATGTGCCTGTCAAGGGCGTTGAAATACGGCGGAGTGTTACCATTATCATTGAAATTGCCGCCGTCCAACAAGGCTGTGGAACCCCACATCCCTTTCGACATGCCTCCACTCCCTTCCTCGTCGGTGTCGTAGTAGTCCTCAAGTCCGAGAGTGTGACTATACTCGTGGCAGAAGGTTCCGATCGAGCAAAGCCCCCATACGAGCTGTCCACCGCTATTCTGGCTTTTCACTGTGAGCTCGGTGGATAGGGCGTAAGTGCGTATCCTCTTCCCATCCAAGGTGAGATCGGGAACATACCACTGGTGAGGCCACATGCAATCGGAATCGGCACCCTCAGCCTCGCTCTTCCCCGCGACTATCACGAAGACATTGTCCACGATCCCGTCGCCGTCATCATCGTAGCTTGAGAAATCCACCTGCGGGTTGGAAAGGACGCAAGCTTCACGGACAAGCTCCTGGGGATGCATGTCCTGCCCGGCTTTGTCTTCGTCGTTCTTTCCGTAATAGTCATGATTCTTTGATAGTGTGACTACGGGACCTATCGTGAAGTTGAACTCGTATTGGCCTTGGAATTGGTCGTTGAAATAGTCCAGGACACTTTTGGAGCCCTCTTTTGTGATCAAGTTCACGAAATCCGAGCGCCTTGTTTCTCCTCCGGTGAAGCTTATGTCCTGGAATTGGGCGAGTATGACGATGCAGTGCCTTTTTATTGGTGAAGGCCCCCTCGTGGCGGGATGGAAGCGGACGGCTTCACGCCTGTCCCTCCGGACCGCCTTAGTCTTGTCTTTCAAGACTGTCCACGGAATAGAGTGACTCGCGGCCAGGATGTCCGCCGGGGCCTTGCCACCAATCCTGTAGCCGGAACTTATCCTTGAGCCATCAGGTCCGAACGTGGCGTAGTGATAATAACCGTCGTCACCTTTTACAACCGCATGGCCATCAGCCGTGGTGAGGACCTTCATGAATTCATCTCCATGGAGCTTCGCCATAAAAGAAGTTCCGTCAGGCTGGGACATGAGAAAGGCCCCCTTCCTGGGAGATGTCCCTGTAACCGGGAGCCCAAGAAGGATAGCCAATATTAATGTGAAAAAAGACCGTCTCATCAACAAAAAGCGGCCCCCTTGATGGCGGCCGCTTGTAAATGGTTTGTAGTGAATTACTTCTTGGCTTCGGCGACGGAAACTTTCCTGAACTCCTTGAGATCCTTCATGAGTTCGAGGGCAGCCTTACGAGCGCGGGCACCGGCGGCCTTGTTACCTTTTTCTACCTGAGCGTCTGCGTTCACGACAAAAGCCTCAAGTTCTTCCTTGATCTGTGCTACAAGCTTTTTCATTTCTTATAAAATTTAGTGAGTTGTTAATATAATGCTCTGTACTATCTATACTTACGCTATTCCAGCACGCAATATATGCAAAAAAAAGGAATAAACAAATAAAATTGACAAAAAAGCTATTTTAACACATTACTTCTGTCTGGAGTTAAGGAAGTTCATCGCCCTGTCCGCGCCGATTGTCGAATAATTCTTTATTCCCTCAATAACTTTGGCGCAAATCCCGGGAATCTCGGCCTTTTGCTCATCGGAAAACTGGCCCAGAACGTAGTCAACCTGGCTGCCGGGATGGAAATCGTTTCCAACCCCGATCCTGATCCTGGCCCAGCTGGTTGTTCCAAGCCGGTATTCAATGTCCCTCAACCCGTTATGCCCCCCATCGCTTCCGTTCTTGCGCATCCGCACAGTCCCGAAAGGAAGGTTGATGTCATCACAGACGACAACCAGGTTCTCGAGGGGGAGCTTAAGTTTGTCCATCCAATAGCGCACGGCGTTACCGCTGAGATTCATGTATGTGGATGGCTTAAGCAGGTAGAACTTCCGTCCCTTGAAGCTTACCTCAGCCACGTCTCCGTAGCGTTGGGTGCTAAAAGAAGCATTGGATGCCTCGGACCAGGCATCCAATACCATAAAACCCATGTTATGTCTGGTTGAAGCGTACTCGGCGCCTATGTTACCAAGACCGGCGACAAGATAGTTCATACCAGGATCGACTTCAGGCCGCTTTTTACTCAGCAGCGCCCTCAGCACCTTCAGCAGCGCCTTCATCAGAAGCCTGTGCGGACATGTTGCGGGTGGCCTTGACTGTGCAGATGATGGTACCCTTAGGGGAGACCACATTGACACCGTCGAGCTTGATGTCACCGGCGACAATCCTCTTCTCGATGTCGAGAGGGGTCACGTCGATGTCAAGAGTGTCGGGAAGATCCTTCATCAGCGCGCTGATCTTGATGAATCTGGACACGAGAACGAATTTTCCACCTTTCTGAACGCCCACGGGGTGACCACTGACCACCACGGGAACCTTGATAGCGATAGGCTTGTCCTCAGAGACGGCGAGGAAATCGACATGGAGGCAGTTGTCCTTGACAGGATGGAACTGGAGCTCGTGGACGACGGCGGTGTAAGCCTTGCCATTGTCAAGCTTGATGTCGATGATGTAGGAGTTGGGGGTGTTGGTGATACCCTGGAGGTCCTTGTCAGTGACTGTGAAAAGAACATTCTCCATGCCGAGTCCGTAGAGGTTGCAGGGAACGAGGTCCTGCTTGCGGAACGCCTTGATAACGGCCTTGTTGCCGACCTGGCGAACGGCGCCGTTGAGTTCAAAATGCTTCATTGTACTTTAATTAAAAATGTGTTACTCAGTTCCGGACGGACCGGAACCCCATTGCACCAAAAGCATATGCTTTTATAAAGGGCGGGCAAAGATAGGAAATATTTTTTATTCCACCAAGCGTATCGCCTTGTTCCAGGCCTCGTTCCGATAGGCGGCGTCCAACAGGGGCGTTCCGCCGCAGGGCAGGTACATGCTCATCCCACTGTAGGTGTCGATCTTGATG
>ONSC01000014.1 GCA_900320365.1 uncultured Bacteroidales bacterium | reverse complement strand
TATGGACGTGGGTGATATAAAGCTTGTCGGCAGTCGGAAGAGCTTGGCGATAAGTCTCGCCGCCGCCCATCACGAACACCTTACTGTCTTCCGGAACATCCACCATACTATAGGCCTCCTCAAGGCTACCGGCAACCTTCACACCTTCCGGCTTATCGGGCCAAGGGAAAATCGAGATGACAACGTTGTCCCTCTTTGGAAGAGGCTTTCCTCCAATGGATTGGAATGTCATCCAACCCATAACCACAGGACTGCCGGTGGTGGTCTGGCGGAAATATCTCATGTCTTCCGCGATGTGCCACAAAAGGGCGTTAGCTTTGCCGATGGCTCTATTGTCGGCGATAGCGACTATAATGCATTTTTCCATATTCATCTACTATTATACGGCGACAGGGGCCTTAATTGCCGGCCAAGGATCGTAACCTTCAAGGGTAAAATCCTCGTAAACAAAATCATATAAGTCTTTCACCTCAGGATTGAGAATCATTCTCGGGAGAGGCCTGGGCTCACGTGAAAGTTGCTCCTTTACCTGCTCAAAATGATTAAGATAGATGTGGGTATCGCCCGTTGTGTGAATAAACTCACCTGGCTTCAAGCCACAAACTTGCGCTATCATCATGGTTAACAATGCATAGGAGGCTATATTGAAAGGCACGCCCAGGAATGTGTCGGCGCTGCGTTGGTAAAGCTGGCAGGAAAGCTTGCCATTGGCGACATAGAACTGGAAGAGGCAGTGACAAGGAGGAAGGGCCATCTTGTCAACCTCTCCCGGATTCCATGCCGACACCAGGATCCTGCGGGAATCGGGGTTATTCTTTATGGTCTCAACCACCTGTGTCAACTGGTCGATAGACCTTCCGTCCGGAGCTGGCCAAGAACGCCACTGATGGCCATACACCGGTCCCAAGTCTCCATTCTCATCCGCCCACTCATCCCAGATTGAGACACCATGATCCTTCAGGTACTTTATGTTCGTGTCTCCCGAGATGAACCAAAGCAGCTCGTAAATAATTGATTTCAAATGGACTTTCTTCGTAGTCAGGAGAGGGAAGCCCTTCTCCAGGTCAAACCTCATCTGATGGCCGAAGACAGATTTCGTCCCCACGCCGGTGCGGTCATGTTTGACCACGCCTTCGTCCATTATCCTTTGGAGAAGATCCAGATATTGTCTCATGCCACAGAGAATTGCCAGATTATAGCCTCTTCGAATACGTCCTCAGGGCGAAGGACTGTAGTGGGATACTCGGGTTTGTTCGGAGAGTCAGGGCAATGCTGGCACTCAATCGCCACGCCCTCATAATCGAAGTAGCTCCGGCCGCATTTTCCGGCGGGACAACCCGCAAGCCAGTTGCCAGTATAGATCTGGACTGCCGGCTGGGTGGTCAAAACCTCAAGCATACGGCCGCTCTGGGGAGAATAGAGCTTGGCGGCGGACTGAAGCTGTCCAGGCTCATAACCATTAATCATCCAACAGTTATCATAGCCTTTGCCGAATTTCAAGGCCGGGAAATCCTCTTTTATCTCGGCTCCAATCCTCTTGAACTCCTGGAAATCCATCGGGGTACCCGCGACCGGATCCGGCTCTCCTACGGGGATGAGAGTCTCATCTGTCGGGAGATACACGGAAGCGTTGAGTTTAAGCTCATGGTCGAGAATGTCGCCATTACCCTCTCCGTTGAGGTTGAAATAAGCGTGATTGGTAAGGTTGACAATGGTGGTCTTATCCGTCCTTGCCGTGAGATAGAGTTTCAGGGCGTTGTCCTCGCTCCACTCGTACCTGGCGACGACTTTAAGATTGCCGGGATAACCAGCCTCACCATCCTCGGAGAAATACATGAACTCCACGGCGTCTCCTGCTATCCTGCTGTCCCAGACTTGGTTCTGGAAACCTTCAGGACCTCCGTGAAGATGGTTGGGACCATTGTTGATCGGAAGGGAATATTCCACACCGTCCAAAGTAAACTTTCCTTTGGCGATACGGTTAGCGAACCTTCCAGGGCATTTTCCGGCGCAAGGGCCATCGGCGAAATAGCTTTTTCCCTCAGGATAGCCGAGAACGACATCCGCCATCTTTCCGTCCTTGTCCGGAACAGCAATAGAGACGATTCCGGCCCCGACACTTGACAGTCTCACGAAAGCTCCGCTCTCGTTCTGGATGGTGTAAAGGAATATCTCCTTTCCGCAAGGGCTGACGCCCCAAGATTCTTTTGTGACCTTCATATCATTGATTATTAAATATTCTCCAAATAAGGAAGGACCCTTTCTATCGGGGCGTCTTTCATCACGACATCCTTGTCTTTGTCGAGGACATATAATGAGGGAATCGCCCTGACGTTGTAACTCAAATCTTTCCTGATCGTGTAGTCTTGATCGTAACCGTTAGTCCAAATATTGGGATATTCCGAAGCCAGCGCCCTCCACTTCTCAACCTCAAGATCGATATACAAGTTGACTACCGCCAGCCTGCCGGAACTGATGGCCTCATTGACCCGGTCATTTTGGATGAGGTTGGAAATAACCTCCTCACAGTTGGGGCAACCGGGATTCGTGAAGAGCAACAACACATTATCGGCCTTTATCCCGTAAAGGGTCCTGATCCGCCCGTCAAGACTTGTGAACTTTATGTCAGCGGCCTTGGTCCCAACTTGGTTCAAAGAACACATCTGGGCGTCCCTTGAATATGCCGGCTTCATTTCCTCGGCGACGAGAGCAGAGGTCGCCATGCCATTGATATATGGCTGGTACAGGTCTTCGTCCCGCACGGGGGAATTTGGGTCGTACAAATACTTAGGGACCATTTTCTCGAAAAACCCGAACACGTTGGAGGCTGGATTGGCCGTCTGGAAGTCGCTGACTTTCCGGAAGAAACCCTCAACAGATTTGGTTGCTTTCCTTCTCTCGCAGAAAGTCTCAAGGATAGTGACATATCTCCCGAGAGCCGATTCCACCTCATCTGCGGGAACTCCGTTGACTATGGCTGAGTCGCAATGATAGCTTTTACCGAGGAAAGCGTCCCAGAAATGATCGGCTATGTAACCATAGATCTCGGCTGGCTCAGACATCACAGACGGAGCCTGGGGCGGAGGTGGGAAAGACCGTGACTCCGGAACAGGGGCCTGACGTCCTTTTCCTCCACACGAGGCAAGGATGAGCAAGAGGCAAACAACCTCAAAGGTGTGTTTCAGATAGGCTCTCATAAAAAGATATTCCTACAAATTTACTGAAAACTTGTCATTAATCCGTATCTTCGTTCCATAAATGAGAAAGCTTGCCTTAATCTTTATACTGTTGCTCTCTTGTGGAGTTTTAAAAGCCCAGTTCTCCCTTTCCGGAGAGGATCCCGGGCGTGTCCGTTGGATGAGAATGGACACTCCACACATGAGAATAATATATCCGGAAGGATCTGATTCCCTCGCCGTAGTCTATGGATCTTGGCTGGAAAAAGCACGGAAAGCGGTCAGCTGGTCATCCGGAATGGAGATTGGGAAGTATTACAAAAGACGGATGCCGGTCGTCTTGCACAACTTCAATCCTGTGGCAAACGCCTCGGTGACCTGGGCGCCGAAAAGGATGGACATATTCACAAATTTAGATCCATATTCCCCAACACCCATCCCATGGGAAAAGCTTCTCGCATTTCATGAGGGCCGCCACGCCTCGCAGATGCAAGCGGGCGCAGGAGGACACATGAGGGTTTTTCATTACGTTGTCGGAGAACTTGTAGCGGGAGCCGTGGCGGGGATTTATGCCGGACCCACCCTTTTGGAGGGAGATGCTGTAGCGACAGAAACCGCTTTGACCCGCTCTGGCAGGGGTCGGCAAGCCTCTTTCCTGGAATATATGGCCCCTGCTCTCGATTGCGGTGATTGGAGAGACTACTGGAGGTGGTCTCTTGGATCAGGAAGGCGCTATACTCCAGACCATTACAAAGCAGGATACTTGCTTGTCTCGGGAATGAGGGTCTTCTTTGAGAATCCTCTCTTCACTGATGATTATTTCACAAGGGTAAGACATGGCGGATTGTTCGCCTTGAAAAAAACTATAAAGTCGTCAAGTGGCATGGGCATTAATAAAGCATTCCATTCCATCTTGTCAAATTATCATGACATTTGGTCTTCCGAAGCCTCGACAAGAGAACCCTTTATGCCATCGTCACAAGTGTCAGAAAAACCTTGGCGGCATGTGTCTTATTCCGGATCTGTAATCGACAGGAATGGTATTATCTGGGCCAAGAAAAGCGGACTGACGGTCTCCGAGGCCCTTGTGTCTAAAAGCGCTTTGGGAAAGGAGACTCGGGTAAGATCATTCGCTTCTTATTCAAGTCCTTTGGCTTATGATAAGGCCGGGGACAAAATCTGGTGGTCTGAGACGGTGGCGGATCCAAGGTGGTCTCTGGGCGGAAGCTCCCGCATCAGATTTGTCTCAACCGACTCCCCCATGAAGGTCAATGATCTCACACATAAGGGTCGCTATTTCAATCCTGCCCCATCGCCGGACGGCAGGTTTGTGGCTGCCACGGAATATCCACCTATGGGAGGCTCAAGGATTGTGGTGTTGAACTCAACTGACGGCTCCCTCGAGAAAGCCTTGGAAGCTCCTGATTCTTTGCAGTTTACGGAAGCCGCATGGCTTGGGAACCGTCTCTTTGTGGCCGGACTTTCCGACAATGGGATGGGTATTTATGAACTTGAGCCTCTTCGCCCGATTCTGGGTCCGATGCCTGTGGAATTGTCAACTCTGCGGCAGTCGCAAGGGGCATTGACCTTTGTATGCGACAGGACGGGGGTAAACGAGATGTATCTTCTCAAACCAGACACAGGAACCCTTCTGCAGGTTACATCAACCCGTTATGGAATATCTTCCCCCGTCTTCAATAATTCGGCGGACACCCTGTATTATTCCTCCCTCGCCCCTTCGGATAATCCGGCGGCATACCGCCAGGGATGGATGCTATACGCCACCCCGGCGAAAGATCTTCCCATGACCCCGATCTCGTTCTCAGATATTCATAAATATCCTGTGGCTGACGCCCTCACAGAGCAAGAGAAAAGGCTTTCTGACGGGTCTTGGGACGCGACCCTCGAGTATTCCGCCACCACCTTCAGCGAACCTCGCCGCCATCGGAAGATGACCCCTACGCTTCATTCTTGGGCACCTATCTATTTCAACTACGACAATGTGGATAGCATCAGCGGAGATGACTATTTCAAGACCGCCTCTCCAGGAGCGACAGCCCTGTTCCAAAACCTTGTGGGTGATGGCTACGGATTCGTGGGATACGGAATCCATCCAGACCCGGACCTTGAGGGGATATGGAGACATTCGGGTCATCTGAAATATATCTACAACGGCCTCTACCCTATGATCGAATTGTCAGCCGACATCGGGGACAGGGCTGCCAAAGACATTATGCGAGTCCAACAGACCCAGGTCAGGGAACACTCAGTCTCAGTATTCACTTCTCGGGAAAGAATAGCTTCAAGGCCTTATTTCGAGGGTTCGGCGAGACTGTATATTCCTTTCAACTTCAGCTCAGGAGGAGTCTCAAGAGGAATTGTCCCGCAGGTTCGCTATAGGTTCACCAACGACCGGGTCAATGAAAAAATCAGCATCCGGGTCGAAGAGGAAAATAACGGAGAGAAAACGGTTAAGGAGATCTCATCCATATATCAGGACCATCTCTCATATCTTTCAACTTTGGATTTCTCGGTGAGGGGATATGTGATGAGGGGCAAGGCTCCCTCACAGACCTATCCTAGACTTGGAATTGGTGCCGAAATCGGTTTCAGGACCAGACCCGGTCTTTCCCTTAACTATGGCAATACTGCCTACATCCACTCCTACGGATACCTGCCTGGTTTCCTTCAGGACCAAGGATTCAAGATCTCAGCAACTCTCGGGGCGAAGGTGGGAGGCGGAGAATTAAGCATGCCAGACTCGCCCGCCACATTCTCTCCAAGGGGGTTCGTGGACAGTAATGTTGGCTCTCTACTGAACGCTTGCTCCACGCTTAAGGGCAAGTTCTCCCTCGACTATGCGATAAGGTTCCTCAACGTGGACTGGTCTGGGCTCAGTCCCGTCGCATATATCAAGAACTTCACACTTATCCCCTTCGTTGACTGTTCTTTCATGAGATTCAGCGTCTCGGACAAGTATCTTATCAACCAGGCCGGCGTTCAATCAGATAAGCTTTCCAGCGTAGGATTTGACCTTGCAGTCACGCTCGGCAACTTCTTCTGGCTGCCTTACGACACCCAAATTGGGGTCCGATACTCGAGAAACCACTGGAACAATATTGACCAATTCAACACAAAAGGGCTATCGAAGGATTACATCGGAGCCATATTCAATGTGGCATTGTGATTTTTTTTAATATATTTGTAAAAATAGTAGAATCTTTTACTAATTTTCTCAATATGGAAAAAAACAAAACCGTCCCCGCTTTTTGGGGAAAAGAGGACTGGCAGGCCGTATGGATCGGGTTCATCGTGATCCTTCTGGCATGCGTGGCCGTCCTCACGAAAGCCTTTGATTTTTCGGCAGTTAAGTTCTCCACGTGGGCTGTTGGCGAGGCTGCCGCCACAAAGGCTGTCCCTCTAGCCACACAGCTTGGCGAATGGGCGTTCTGGCGTAAACTCATTGTCACGGTAGTGGTGCTTTGCGTCCTCTTCACCCTTGGTGTAAAGCTCCAGGGAGAGAGTGTGAAAAAGTACATTCCCGCATTCCTCGGACTGTTCGTGATCGCCTTGGTCGTCCGTTTTGTCAGCGCTGAGTTCACTCTCAACCGTTATCTCGAATGGGCTTTCTGGGCGTTGCTGATCGGCCTCTTGATCTCGAACACTGTAGGAGTTCCTGACTGGCTCAAACCGGCCATCAAGACCGAGTTCTACATTAAGACCGGACTTGTCATCATGGGTTTCTCCGTCCTCTTCTCGAATATCGCCAAATTCGGTCTTTACGGCCTCGGTATCGCATGGATCGTCACTCCTATCGTGATTATCTTCATGTGGTGGCTTGGAACAAAGATTCTGAAGATTGACAATAAACCACTTGTAATCACTTTGGCGTCAGCTACTTCCGTTTGCGGAACCTCTGCCGCCATCGCCACTGGAGCCGCATCTGGAGCGAAGAAGGATGACCTTTCGATCGCCATCTCGATCTCTATCATTTTCACCATCCTGATGATGGTTTTCGAGCCCATGATCATCAAGGCTGTCGGTATGAGCCAGCTTATGGGTGGCGCTCTTATCGGAGGTACCGTTGACTCCACCGGAGCTGTGGTTCTCGCCGGAAACGCCCTTGGTCCTGAGGCTGAGCAGGCCGCTGTCCTCGTGAAGAGCATCCAGAATATCCTCATAGGCTTCATCGCCTTCTTTGTCGCCGTATTCTTCGCGACGAGAGTTGAGAAGAACTCCGAGAAGAAGGTTGGCGCCGGCGAGATCTGGAAGCGTTTCCCTAAGTTCATCATCGGATTCTTTGTAGCCTCGCTCGTGGCCTCGTTCCTGATCCAGCCTATTTTCGGTGGAGACCAGGTCAGCGCCATCAACAAGGTCTTGGATCAGTATAAGAACTGGGCTTTCGTGCTGGCGTTCACCAGCATCGGTCTTGACACCAACTTCAAGGAGCTGGCCAAGAACATGCAAGGCGGAAAGGTGCTTTGGCTCTACATCATCGGCCAGGTATTCAATATCGCCCTTACCCTCTTCGCCGTCTGGTTCCTGCTTTCCGGCGTGGTCTTTGACGTTCCTGTCCTCGACCTCTTCAAATAGTGGGAAAAGGCAAGGAAAAAGCATTCAAAGTGGTCACGATCCTCGTGGTTGTGGCCATTTTGGTTTGCGCCTTATGGATAATGGGGAACAAGCTGGGACTTGTTCCTGACTATGATTTCGGCGCTGGCGCATATTATTATGCCGACATCCCGGGATTCGAGAACATCGAGAAAGAAGGCGCATTCAAGACTTCGGTGCCTTATTGGGTACACGTGGTCCTGTTTTTGGGATGGGGCTGGCTCATGTACCGGTTTTGGGTGTGGATTGATAAACGGAAATAAATGAAAACGAACGCCTTAGCGACTTGTTCCTCCTGTGGGCAGACCTCCACAATCGAGGTCTATAGCGGAATCAACACTTCCGCTGAGCCAGATTTGAAAACCAAGGTGAAGGACGGATCCCTTTTCCTTTGGGAATGTCCCCATTGCGGAAAGACAAATCTTGTCTCAGGGCAAATGCTATATCATGATCCGGAAGAGCGCCTGATGATTTGGCTTCTTCAGGAGGGGTCCTTGCCGGAAGAAAGCGTCAAAGCGATTGAGAAGAGTCTTGCCTCCGCCGCGGAAACACTTGAGGGATATACATTCAGAAGGGTGGATGACGCAGGATCCTTAATTGAGAAAGTGAACATTTTCGACGACGGGCTTGAGGACACCGTCATCGAGATGGTCAAACATGTCACCAAAATGGAGCTCTCCCAAAAAGGCTCCGGGAAAGAAATCATGGACGCTACTCTAAGGTTTTTCAGGATAGAGGGTCCTGACCATGAGTTGACTTTCACAT
Source organism: uncultured Bacteroidales bacterium (assembly GCA_900320365.1). Classification (GTDB taxonomy): domain Bacteria; phylum Bacteroidota; class Bacteroidia; order Bacteroidales; family UBA932; genus Cryptobacteroides. The sequence goes on along the minus strand of ONSC01000014.1, from coordinate 19,451 downwards.
ATCCCTCGGATGGCCAGATGCAAGGCGTCCAAATCGGATTCAATGTATATGAAGATTGCGCCGGAATCCTCCGACGCAACCCTTCAATAAAACCAGCAGAAGGTTTTTCCCGTGTCGACCAGGACTGGGTAGCCCGGTTCTTCCGTTAGAGCTTATTCAACCTTTCTGGCACCGTCGCTGATCACGACATCATAGATCTTGACATCGTGGCCGAACTCGGCGGGGAATTTCTCCTTGACAGCCTCGATGAACTTGTCGTAGAGCTCCTCTTTGACAAGGTTGATCGTGCAACCTCCGAAACCTCCACCCATGACTCGTGATCCTGTGACATCGCATTTGCGGGCGAGTTTGTTCAGGAAATCGAGCTCGGGGCAACTGACCTCATACAGTTTGCTCATACCGAAATGAGTCTGGTACATCATCTCGCCCACGGTTTCATAATCTCCCCTCTCAAGGGCGTCGCAAACATCGAGAACCCTCTGGACCTCGCCGATCACATATTCAGCCCTGAGGAAATCCTCCTCGGGAATCTCCTCACGAACCTCTTCCAGCCAAACCCTCTTGGCGTCTGAAAGGAACTCGACATCGGGATGGTTCTTGCGGATGGCGGCCGCCGCATTCTCGCAAGACTCGCGGCGCTTGTTGTAAGCGGAAGAGGCGAGCTCATGCTTCACGCAAGAGTCTATCAAGACAACCTTATAGCCTTGAGGGTCGAAGGGGAAGTACTTGTGCTCCAAGGTCTTGCAATTCAAGCGGATCAGACAACCCTTTTTGCCGAAAATGGAAGCGAACTGGTCCATGATGCCGCACTTGACACCACAATAGTTGTGCTCTGTGCTCTGTCCGATCTTGGCCAACTCAAACTTGTCAATCGTTCCGCCATTGAAAAGCTCATTGAGAGCGAAAGCGAAAGCGCTCTCCAGGGCCGCGGAAGAAGAAAGGCCGGCGCCGAGAGGAACGTCTCCAGCGAAAGCGCAATCAAAACCCTCAACCTTGCCTCCCCGTTTGATAATCTCACGGCAGACACCGAAGATGTAACGAGGCCAGTGCTGCTGGGGCTTATCCTCCTCAGTAAGGCCGAACTCGACATACTCATCGTAGTCAAGAGAGAAGGCCTTGACCTTGTCCGTGCCGTTAGGCTTAATCTCGACCATGATTCCGCAGTCGATTGCGCCAGGGAACACATAACCACCATTGTAGTCGGTGTGCTCACCAATAAGGTTGATTCTTCCAGCGGAGGCGAACACCTCTCCCTCTGTTTTGTACAGGGATTTGAATTTCTCCCTGATTTTGGTTTTCATTTCCATAATTATGCGATTAGAGCGTTATTATTCCATTCTCACAAAAATAATAAATTATTATTGAATCACGAGCGTTACCGGGCAATGATCACTCACCCCTCCAATGTATCTCGGACCCGAATATGTCCTGAGAGGTTTTTCTCCAGAATGGGTGTTATCCCTGACCATCAGGAAGGGTATCCTCTCGACTTTCATCTCGACGCCAGGATTCCTCTTGTTTATGCCAGGAGAAACGAAAAACATGTCTATCATTTCCCATTTTCCTGAATATTTGATGGTTCCGAGTCCTTTTCGCGCGAGGGGTGCGGCCAGATTTATCATATTGCTTGAGTATTTCTCCGCAGATGAGGGCGTGTCGTTGAAATCTCCCATCGCCACAATGTTCTTCCACCCACAAACCTTCAGGGAATCAGTTATTTCCGAAAGCCTTTCCATGGCAACGTCCCGCCTCCATGAGGAATTGGCTCCATATTTCGACGGGTGGTGATTCACGAGAAATGCCACACTGTCGCCATTTGCCCTGAGTAATCCGGCAAGCAAAATATCTCTTGTCAATAAAGGCGAACCATCCCTGGAATATACCTTATTTGGACTGGAAGTTAGTACTTTCAAGCGATCCTTCCTATACAATAAAGCGACATCTATCCCCCTTGGATCTGGTGAGTCATAGTGAACAATCGCATAGTCTTTCCTTCTCAACACCGTTTCCATGAGCAGCTTCTCAAGAACAAACCTATTCTCCACTTCCGCAAAACCAATCACGTCAGGAAACCTTCCCCGCTCGTCCGCAATCCATAAGATGGATTTTGCCACAAGATTACATTTAGAAAGGAATTTTCTTTTTGTCCATCTTTTTTTGCCATAAGACGAGAACTCCTCGTCAGAATCATTCGGAGTGACGGCGTCCGCCTTCCAATCAAAGAAATTCTCAAGGTTCCAGAACATAATGAGAATAGGGTCTTCCTTGGCGGGCACCTGTGGCTCCCGCCATAGAAAGCTCGCCAAAAGAAGACACAATAACACTTAAACTAGTACAACTATAGAAAACACTTCAAGGGCGAAGATGGGCAAAGGAAACGGAAAAAAAGAACCGAAACAGAAAAACATTTTCTTATGATTAGTATCTTTGCCTTAAATAATAATTTACAGAATCTATAAATCAGAGGAATATGTCCTTGAAATGTGGAATAGTCGGACTTCCTAATGTCGGGAAATCAACTTTGTTCAACTGCGTGAGTTCCGGAAAGGCCCAAAGCGCCAATTTTCCTTTCTGCACAATCGAGCCTAACCTGGGCTCCACTAACGTGCCGGATAAAAGGCTGGAAGTTCTCGCTGACATGTGCAAACCGAAGAGCGTTGTCCCGGCGACTGTTGACATCGTGGATATCGCCGGACTGGTCAAGGGCGCAAGTAAGGGAGAGGGTCTTGGAAACCAGTTTCTCGCCAACATCCGGGAGACCGACGCCATTTTGCATGTGTTGCGTTGCTTTGATGACGGCAATGTTGTTCACGTGGACGGAAGCGTGGACCCTGTAAGAGATAAGGAAGTCGTTGATCTTGAGCTGCAAATCAAAGACCTGGAGACGGTGGAGTCGAGACTTGCCAAATCCGTCAAGCAGGCTACCACAGGAGGAGACAAGAACGCTAAAAAACTGGTGGACCTTCTGCAGCGCTATAAAGAAGCCCTGGAGAACGGAAAGTCCTGCAGGACAGTGGAGCTGGTGAATGAGGAGGAAGCCGCGATGGCTAAAGACTTGTACCTGCTCACAAATAAGCCGGTCATGTACGTATGCAATGTGGATGACGCCTCTGCCGCCACGGGTAATGGATATGTTGACGCCGTAAGGGAAGCCGTAAAAGATGAGAACGCCGAGATTCTGGTTATATCCGCAAAGACAGAGTCTGAGATCGCTGAGATGGATAGCTACGAGGACAGGCAGATGTTCTTGGAGGAGATGGGGCTTAAAGAGTCTGGCGTTGTCAGGCTTATTCAAGGCGCCTATCATCTTCTCGGATTACAGACATTTTTCACCGCCGGTGCTGACGAGTGCCGGGCGTGGACTATCCACAAGGGAGATAAGGCCCCTAAGGCCGCCGGTGTAATACACACCGACTTTGAGAGAGGCTTTATCAGGGCAGAGGTCATCAAATACGAGGACTATGTCGCCCTTGGTAGCGAAAGCGCGGCCAGAGCGGCAGGAAAACTCGCCACCGAGGGGAAAGACTACGTCGTCCAAGACGGAGATATCATGCATTTCCTGTTTAACGTATAAACAATAACAACAATATGAGAACAAAGTTATTTGCCGCTTTAGCGGCGGCTGTGGCGATAACAGTCGGATGTGCCACATCGATGAGCCTTCCAGACCGCCTCGACAAATTTGTCGAGAAGACCGAGAAGGAATATAAGAACTACGACGAGGAGGATTGGAAAAAATCCAAGGAAGAATATGACGCTCTCGCCGCCCAGGTCAATGAGAAATATGACTCTTTCACCACATCGGAAAAAGTCAGGACAATGAAAGCTATGGGAAAATACGGCTCTATGGTCTTGGAAAAAGAGATCGCTGGCGCCTCTGATACTATCGGAAGCGTGTTGGAGAGCATCCCGGAGGCTATTAATGGCATTATCAACGAGATTGACACCGTAGCCATAAAAGAAGGCGTGGATGGAATCAAGAATGGCATAGAGGGCATAATTGAAAGCATCGATACAGCAAGGTTGCGTAAATCCGTGGAAGGTCTTACACAAAGTATTGACACCGCCAAACTTCGCGAGAAACTTGAGGCTCTGGTGAAGATCTTCGGAGGCGAAGAATAATTCGGTGATACATAAAAGAAATAGGCTGGCCTAAAAAGCCAGCCTATTGTTTTTCTGCTTACTCTCTATTAGAAGAAGCGGGCCCTGTAGTCCTTCACATCAGCCTCCTGCATCATGACAGGAAGGATCATCTGAGAGGCATAGGAGTTCATCTGGGCAGCGGCGTTCTTGGCATCCTCCTCTGTATAGAAGGACTCGGTCTCACGGGAGTTCACCTTGAACACATATGTTCCGATCGTACCAGCGACAGGACCGCAGATCTGGCCTTCGGGAGCCACGGTAACCGCGCCAATGAACTTGGGATCAAGACCCTGTCCAGCAAGAGAGGCGAACCTGACATCCACACCGGAGCTGACAATGCTGTGCAGAGTGTCGGCGATAGTCTGAAGATCGTTCAGACCCTTGATCTTCTCTGCGATGTCGGCTGCAGCCTTAGCGCTGGCAAGCTCTCCATAAAGCTGCTGATTAATCATAGGGGTGACCTCAGAAAGTGTGGCGATACCCTCGTTGTGGATTCCCTTCACGGTAGTGATGAAGAAGTAATTGTTATTGACGGTGATGATAGGGGAAACCTTACCCGCCTTGTTGTCAAATATCCATCTTGTCACTTCCTTAGCCTGATCAATAGCGCCATAATTCGACGTGCTCTCGAGAACGCCATTCACCGGATGGGAATATGCGCCGCAAGAGTCAACAGCGGCGAGGTAGTTCTGATAGCTACCGGCTGCGATGTTGGCGAACTTGCTGGCTTTGGCGTAATACTCGTTGAAAGTCTCGTTGCTCGCGAGAGCGGTCTTGGAAAGGATAGCCACCTGCTTCTTAGCCACAGGAGCGGTCCTTTTGGTGACCTCAATAACATGGGTGCCATACTGGGTCTTGAGGATGAAAGGCTTCTTGACCTGGGCGGTGAAAATGGGGTTGAATCCGTTGACCATGTAGTTCTGGGTCATCCAGCCGAGGTTCCCTTGCTCCCCGTCATAAGCGGACTGGGTGTCGTCGGAATATGATGCGGCGAGATTGGAGAAGTTCTCACCCTTTCCGAGGACATTGAGAAGACTATCTGCGAGGTGGGCCTGGTTGGTTCCGCGGAGAAGGATGTGCCTGACATAGACAGAGTCAGGAATCTGGGCGGAATCCATGATCCTGGCGGCATAGAACACATTGTTGTTGTCCTTGTACACAGGGGAGGTGCCGGAGGCGTTGCTGAACACGAATGTGTTGACATCCGGATTCACAACATTCAACTCACCGTCCTTGTACCAACGCTCATCAAGAGACTTCTCTGAATTCTTAGCCAGGAAGGACTTCATGGCGTCAGTGGTCGAGAACTCTTCATAGAGGTTATCCATCGCCTCGCTGGTGGCCTGGATGTCAGCCTCGGAAGGCTTGACCTCAAAGACTACATATTCGATGTCCCTGGAAGCGTTCTGCTTGAACATCTGCTTGTGATCCTCATAGTACTTCTTGATGTCAGCGGCAGAAACCACGATGGTTGAGTCTGTGGTGAAACCAAGGGGGACCATAACGAAATCAACGTTTGTCGTGACATTATTCTCCTCGATGGCTTTCTTGAGCATCAACGGGTTCTGGACATTGCTCTGATTGAAGAGAGAGCCGTACTTCGCATAGTACTGTTGGGTGCCAACAGTGTTCTGGATATAGTTCCAGTAAGCGGCCAGCCTTCCCGTGTTGTCCTGGGAAACGTTGCTGATGAAATTCTGGAGTGCGGTCTTTGAGAAAACACCATTCTCATCCATGAACGCAGGATTCTGGGAAATGACAGGGGACACCATATCGCCAGCGAGAAGAGCCTTCATCTCATCCTCTCCCACCTTGATACCAGCCTCAGAAGCTTTCTTTGTGAAAAGATACTTGTCAAGGAGGCTTTGCCAAGCGGCGTTGCGGATCTGCTCCTGCTGCTGCTCGTTCTGGGCTGTGGTGCCGGTAACCATCTCGTTAATCGTGGTGAAATTCTCGATGTCCTGCTGGAAATCCATGTAAGAAACGGCCTTTCCGTTGATCTCACCAACATTGTTCTTGGAAGACATCATCTGAACCGCGGACTCAAGAGTGCTCGGGTCCACGATAAAAGACAAGAGGGCCAGAGCGATAATGATGGATATCGCCAGTCCGGCCTTTTCGCGAGTTTTTTGAAGAATCGCCATTGTGTATTGTTTTATTCTATAATATCAAACAAATAGGTATTGGGGCGCGAAGATAGTGATTTTTATTCAATTAATCATCTTTTTTTGAGCAAAGGCCCTATAAAGTTCACTGAATCAATTATTACCTTTGTCGAATCCTGCAGCACATACACATAGCTGTTGAACGGCCTGTAAAGCACGGAGTTTCTGGCCATCTCATCGGAACGCATTCCATATCCCTGCATGAAATCATCGGGGGTGAACATGCGCACATAACAGTCGGTGTAAATCTCCTGATTCGCCTGATCCCAATACAAGGTGTCTGTCTGAAGCGTCTGCTGCTTAACTATATTCTGCACCGTCACATTTCCGAAAGCCGACCAATATTCCCGGTTGCCTTTCTTTGATTTGAAATGCTTGGCGTTGTTGGAGTGGAGCACCGTCTCAAGTTGGTCATCCTCAGAATAGGCGAACACATGAAGTCCTTTCGGGAACAACTCGTATGAGCTGGTGTCGTTCTCATATCTCTCCATGATGTCGGCCTCTACCCTCATTTTCAAACCCCCGTCCTGAGTCTGGACCATGAACAGACTGTCGACGGTTTGCAGAGGTGTCTCATCAATATCAAGATGAGCGGCCTCGGAGAGTTTATTGGAGCATGAATATACGACGAAAGCAACCGCTGGAGCGGTTGCAATCATCTTAAGCATATGTGACAGGCGTACCAACCTTAAGGCTACTTCTGGGTCCTTACGGTTGTTGTCGCGCGCATACCACCGCAGTTGACTGTGTAGGACTGTCCATCGACAATGTCATACATGAAAGCCTCGGCTTTCTGCGGATAATACACACTATAGGAACCAATAAGCTTGTTGCAGTCCGCGGTGAGAGACTCGTCAGCCGCCTTTGCCTTCTGCAGGTAATCAACAGCCACCCAGTAGTTAGCCCTTCTCTCAACCTCATTGCCTCCGCAACGAACAGCACCCCAAATGGTTCCGATCAGATAGTAAGCCTTACCCTGGTTCGCGGGATCAAGCTCGGCAGCTTTCCTGGCGGCGTCAAACGCCTTGCCGTTCATACCGGACTTGAGGCAATATGTGGCAAGCTCAAGCTGATAGTTAGCCTTTGTCTCGGAATCAAGATCCGGGAATGCGAGAGCCTCCTCAAGATACTTGACAGCGGTGCTTGTCTCATCCTTGGCAGAATGCAACTTGTAAAGATAGTAAGCTGATGCAGCTGAAGGCTCAGCGGTGTGCATCTTGGTGACAGCCTTAAGGAAGAGGTCGTTATTCTGGCATCCCTCGGTGTTGCCCATCATCTTGACAATGTTGGTAGCAAGCTCAACGTTCTCAGGATCAGCCTCATAACGAGGAGTGAACAGAGCGATGAGATTATCGCAGCTGGCGACCTGGCTGGTGATGAACAAGCCCTCAATGTCGGATTTGGTCTTGGTGACTTCTTCGGTCTGCTCGGCTTTGCCGACCAGGGCGATGGCGTTCTGATAGGTGTTGATAACCTCCTCAGCTCCAAGATTGCCGGCTTTGTACATGTCAATAGCCGAATTAAGCTGGAGGAGAAGGAGGCTGGGCTTGGTCTTCTCCTGGTTGACCTCGACGATTTTGCCAAGTCCCTCGTAGAGAGCCTTTGGATCCTTATAGAACTGGGTCATGTATTGTCCCTTGGTGTTCATGGCCGCTACGGCATAGTTGGGATAATACTCAGCCCTGAGATCGTTCAGCATAAGGAGCGAGTCGACAAGCGCGGTGCGGACGGCGGGATCCTTGGTCTTGTTGATCTCTTTGCCAAGCAGGGTCATACCGTTAAGAAGCATGTTCTGGCTGGCGGTAGGAGGGCAAAGCTTCATGGCGGTCCTCCAGTTAGGGAGGGCGTCATCATAGTTCTTTGCTTTGTAGTACTCCTGATAATAAGACAGGTACTTTATGCACTCATCTTTGTTAGGACCGTACTTGTCCTGCGCGGAAAGATTCATTCCGAGCGTCATGGCGAAAGCCAGCAGTACAAGAGTAATCTTTTTCATGGTCTGTTTGTTTTATGCTGTTTATATTCTTTTATTCGTATCTCTGTTTTATAAACCAGATGTCATGTACATTCAACCCTATGTTGAAATTAATGTATCTCTCTCTCACCATATTCCCGCTCAAGGCCCCTCTCTGACCTATATCCACACCCACAGTCAAGCCGTTGTTGAGCTGGAATACTGGAAGGGTCGCTCCAAAAGTCAGACCAAATGCGTTGAGGCTCTTTCCATCAATGGTGCAATACGCTTGATCCCAATAAGTTCCGGCCCTATAAGTTATCTTTTTACGATAGTATCTGATGTCGTTTCTATTGGGTACGTAAGACATTCCCAAACGGACAGACTGTGCCTGACTGGCGGCGAACACGGCGTTTCCAACATTAGCGAACCCTGTCACCTTATCCATTCCTGTGGATGTCCAGTCGGAGCGGAGATAATTGACTTCCGCGGTCCATTTGTCCCCACCTTTCAGGGCTATACCTAATCCCATCTCGCTGGCCAACCTGACTTTACCCTTGCCGAGTTTCTCAGAGAATGTGCGAGGTGAAGGGGTGGAGTCGTTGATGGAGGATATTACCTGAACCTCAAACCTGTCAACAGACCCCTTGAGATCCGCGGCAAGCTCATAAGTGGCGCCCAAAACCATAGAGGCTTTGTTTGACACCGGGAAGGCATACTGGACACCGAATTTCCCCTTTACGGTGTTCAGGCCAAGGGTGTAGCCGCTCTTGATGCTCCTGAAAGATGTTTCAGACATAGTGAAACTGTTGTCCTTGTGGAGGTTGCCGAAAATATACTGAGCCTCCCCACCTATGGAGAAACCTTTGAATGGAACAAAACCTCCTCCTAAGAACAACTTGGACAAGCTGCCATATCCCTTCACGGTGTTAAGGATGGGACCCGTCATGGCGATCACCGCAGGATCCGTCTCCCAAGCTGATATATTATATCCAAGGCTGCTGTAAGGAGACAATCCGCCATACATCGCGAAAGACTTCCACACCGGGAATGAGATTATGATGTTATTGACGTTGAATGTGTTATTCGCACTCCTCATATCGCCCTGGGCGTAGTACCTGTTGCCCTGCGCAAGGCTGAAATCAAGCATGAAAGACTGGATATCCCTCTCGGTCACCGCGGCGGGATTGAGTATGTTGATATTCCTTTTGTCCCTAGTGGCAATGCCAACTCCTCCCATGCTTCTGTTATATGCCGTTCCGAACCTGGATATATCCCCCACACCATACATTGAATAAGGGGAATATGAACTATAGGCCTCATCCTGCCCCCAAACATTAAGAGAGCAGAAGATAAGGACAAGTCCCAGAAGTATGTTTCTAATCGTTCCTTTCCGCATAATTGTCAGCAATTATCGCCAACCCCATCAACACAAGATTACAGACTACAAAGATGGAGTTTTTCATTCTTTTTGCAAAATATAAAGCGTCTCCACCAGTAAAAACGGGGGTTTTTTCAGGAAATTGAGACAAGTAGCCCTGTATTTCAAACATTATGCCGCCAATCACCCCGGATTCTATCGACGAAATCAACGAATCGCCTGTAGGATTGACAGTTGGAGGTGTGTCCACAAGCGGAAGGGTCCTTGAATAGCGGTTAAGAGCCTTGAACCTCGTCCTGCATCCGAGTGATATGTTACCTCCTTCGTAAACCCCTTCCGAGCTTATAAAATCCACGGAAAGGGTTGTCCCGAAATCAAATATGACGCTTCCCGTGCCTTTGAAAAGATATCTCGCGGCTATAACTGAAGCCACCCTGTCAGGAGAAACATATTCAGGAATACCGTTGGAAGTCGTTGTGGCTGTGTGGTTTCTGTCAAGTAACACAAGTTTACCGCATTTGGTCTGCAGATTTTTCTCCTCTTCCGGACTGATGTCGATAGTAGACGACACTACCATTACGGAAGGCTTCTCTTTACTAATGAGAGAATCTATGAAACCAAACATTTTCTCGCCTTGATACCGGAAAGTCTTTCCAAGGGTCATTCCCTCAGACCACGCTGCCTTCAAGGCGGTATTTCCTATTTCTACCAACAAATTAGACATATATAAACAAGTATCAGGTCAATCTCCGAAGGGTTGACAAGGCGGCGGGAAGTGAGTCTATCCCCCTGGACACTATCTTGAGTTTACCTTCTGTCTGCTTAAGATTGAACAGTTTATCGTTTTCTCCCACTTTAGCCAGGATATTCGAGAATACCTTTGTCTTGAAATAGGGAGACATCGGGTTGGAAATGAAGAACAGGATCATCATTCCGTTCTTAATGATAACTTTCTCGAAACCTAAATGTCCTCCAAGATTCCTTATTTTCAAAACATCGAAAAGATTATCCGCCTCTGGGGGAAGGTCTCCAAACCTATCAACCAGACTCCCTCTGAAAGCCTCTATATCCTTATCTCTGGAAAGATTGTCAAGCTGCTTATATATCCTTATCTTCTCGGCGGTAATGTCTATGTAGGAATCAGGTATCATAGCTATCTGATCAGTCTCAACGGTACAGTCGTTGGAATATGTGTCCCCGCTACCTCGAGACTTCATACCTGTCTCAACTCCAAGTTCTTCCATGGCCTCAGATAGAATCTTTTGGTAAGCCTCATAACCCATATCCATTATAAAACCGCTCTGTTCCGCCCCCAGGAGATTACCGGCACCTCTGATATCAAGGTCTTGCATGGCGATATTGAACCCGCTTCCAAGATCTGAGAACTCCTCAATGGCTTTTAGTCTCCTTCTGGCATCCTCGGTAATGGACACAAGGGGAGGTACTATCAGATAACAGAAAGCCCTACGGTTGGAACGACCGACCCTGCCCCTGAGTTGATGCAGGTCACTTAATCCAATATTCTGTGCCTGGTTTATTATTATCGTGTTGGCATTGGGAATATCCAATCCATTCTCGATTATGGTAGTGCACAGAAGCATGTCATAATCGCCTCTTATGAAGTCCAACATCCTGTTTTCCAACTCCTTCGGTTCCATCTGACCATGAGCCACACAAATCTTCATGTCCGGGACAAGCCTATGGATAATCTCATAAATTGAAGGTAGCTCCTCCACTTTATTGTGAAGGAAGAATATTTGACCTCCCCGGGCGAGCTCGTAATTAATGATGCTCTTTATCTCCTCTTCATTGAAAAGGATTATCTCTGTCTGGGTAGGAATCCTATTTGGGGGCGGTGTGTTGATAATTGAGAGATCCCTCGCTCCAAGAAGAGAGAACTGAAGTGTCCTGGGAATAGGAGTCGCGGTGAGAGTCAATGTGTCTACTGAAGATTTAAGCTGTCTAAGCTTTTCCTTAGCGGAAACGCCGAATTTTTGCTCCTCATCTATAATCAGAAGACCCAAGTCCTTGAACTCGAATCCCTTCCCAAGCATTTTATGGGTTCCTATCACTATATCAAGGGAACCGTTTTTGAGCCTTTCCCTAACGTCGTTAACCTCCTTTGTGGTTCTAAGTCTACTGACATAGTCTATCGAGCAAGGAAAATCTTTAAGACGTGATGAGAATGTGGTATAGTGTTGCAAAGCCAATATGGTTGTGGGAACCAACACCGCCACTTGCTTTCCATCTGTCACTGCCTTGAAAGCGGCCCTGATAGCTATCTCTGTTTTTCCGAATCCTACATCTCCGCAAATCAGACGATCCATTGGACTGGAATCTTCCATATCCCTCTTAACCGCTTTGGTGGCTGTCTCCTGATCCGGAGTATCCTCATACATGAAAGAGGACTCCAACTCCTCCTGAAGATAACTGTCCGCAGAGAAAGCGAAACCTTTCGATGCCTTTCGTTTGGCGTAAAGTTGAATCAGATCCTTCGCAATATCCTTAATCCTGGATTTAGCGCTAGCCTTCAGAGTCTGCCAGGACTTGGAACCAAGCTTGTTTATCTTAGGAGGCTCACCATCTTTGGAGCGGAAACGGGATATCTTATTCAAGGAATGAACGGACACGAACACCACATCCCCATCCTTATACATGAGTTTTACAACTTCATGCATTCTTCCCTTGTCATCCCTCATCCTCACAAGTCCTCCGAAAACTCCGACTCCGTGATCTATATGGACAACATAATCTCCTATGTTGAAAGCAGTCAAGTCATTAAGGGTCAACTGCTCACTCTTCTCAACTGTTCTTCTTACGCTTACCCTGTGGAAACGGTCGAATATCTCATGGTCGGAGTAACAACAAACCTTTTCCTGATTATCAACAAAGCCAGCATGGATATTCTTTCCTTGAACAAATTCAGGAAGAAGTCCCTTATTCTCTTTCAGAATGGAGAAAAGGCGATCAATCTGAGACTTTTTCTCACTGAATATAAATACTTTATATCCTCCTTCTATCTTCTTGGCCAGATCAGCTGAAAGCAACTCGAAATTCTTGTTGAAAACTGGCTGCGGGGATATATCGAACTTTATGACATCATCATTATCAACCTCTAAAGGGACCTCAAGGAATACCTTCTTGAATTTATCCATTTCCTTGAAGAAATCCTCCCTTCTGTACATGTCGGAGGAGTCGGCCCAAATAACAGATTCCTCGGGGAATAAATCAGATATACTTATGAGGTTTTCCTCAGAGTTTGAAGATAAGTCAGGAAATATCTCTATCTGATCCCTTTCTTCTTTAGAAAGCTGGGTATTGCAATCAAAAACATGGATTTTCTCAACCTCATCACCAAAAAAAGAGATTCTGAAAGGATAATTATAAGAGAAAGAGAAAACATCTATTATTGATCCTCTTATCGAGAACTGCCCTGGGGCTGAGACAAAATCAGTTTTTTCAAATCCTTGAGATACAAGTATTTCCTTTATCCTATCATGGGAGATTTCTTCTCCTTTATTTATGGTCAGAAGTGATTTTTGTATGATGTTGGCGGAAGGTATTCTCTCTTTTAAGGCGTCAGGATAAGTTACTATAAACAGTCTCTGGGAATTACTTTTATTAGATATCAACTTCCCAATGGCGGATGTTCTCTGAACTCCTACAGAGGACTTGAAGTTACTTTTCTCCACCACTTTGCCACTGTCGGGAAGATAAAAGACAATATCGCCCTCCACCAAATCATAAAGATCTGAAGCGCAATACTCTGCGCTTTCCCTATTAGGAAGAACTATAACATGAGTACCTTTCTTTGCGGTTTGACTCACGACAAACCACCTCGCGGAGAGAAAAAGACCTTTGCAAAAGACTTCTTTCCTTACCGCAAGTTTAGAGGCAAGCTCAGACGATGATTTTCCACTTATCAACATCAATAGTCAAAAGTGTGTTGAAAACATGTTAAAACCAATGTTGAAAACTCTCTTCTGATTGTCATTATGAAGCTCCCGCTTCTTTTTCAACAATTTTTTAAGGGAATACCAATAATCAACTATTAATAAAATACAATCAGAAATAATTGATTATAAAATAATTAAAGCGGTTATTAACATTTCAACAACTAAAACAAAACCATCAAATCTTATAAAAAATATCAATATATTTGTATCTGATAATTGACTCTCTGATGACAGATTTCAATCCTAGGGACACAAACGTTGACAAAGATAAGGATTTGGACGGAATTATCCGTCCAAGAGAACTTGAAGATTTCACGGGGCAGAAGGAGATTGTGTCCAATCTAAATGTTTATATAAAGGCGGCCAAGATGAGGGGAGAGGCTCTTGATCATGTGCTTTTCCATGGTCCTCCAGGTCTAGGTAAAACCACCCTCGCACACATCATAGCTAACGAGATGGGGGTCAATATGAAAGTGACCTCCGGTCCGGTTTTGGACAAACCTGGCGATCTTGCCGGTCTTCTCACTTCTCTCGAGACAGGTGACGTGCTTTTTATCGATGAGATCCATAGACTTTCTCCAGAGGTGGAAGAATATCTTTACTCCGCGATGGAGGATTATGTGATAGATATCATGATTGACAAAGGCCCTGGAGCTAGATCAGTCAGGATATCCCTCAATCCTTTCACTCTTGTCGGAGCCACCACACGAAGTGGACTTTTGACAGCTCCTCTTAGGGAAAGATTTGGAATCACTTGTCCTTTAGAGTATTACGATACTTCTGAGTTAGTTAGAATAGTGCGTAGAAGCGCTAGGATCCTGAATGTTACAATTGATGAGGAAGCTTCCAGGGAAGTGGCTCTCCGTAGCCGCGGAACTCCCAGGATAGCGAATGGTCTTCTGAGAAGGGTACGTGATTTCGCTCAGGTCATGGGAGACGGTCACATTGATCTTGAGATTGCGAGGTATGCCTTGAATAAGCTCAAGATTGACACGAGAGGATTGGATTCTATTGATAATAAGATATTAAGAACTATAATAACCACATTCAAGGGTGGCCCTGTCGGAGCCAATACGATAGCCACCGCAATCAGTGAGGATCAGGGCACTTTCGAGGAGGTTTATGAGCCTTTCCTTATAAAGGAAGGTTTCATAGTGCGCACTCAACGCGGAAGGATAGCCACCGAGATGGCTTATCGTCATCTCGGATTGGATGCTGAACTTGAATCAAACAGGACAGAGAATGGCACGTTGTTTTAGATTGTTGTTGACTGCCGCTTTCGCCGCTGTCTCTTTACAAGCTTTCTGCTGTACTTCTGTTATTATATCCGGTAATGCCAGGATAGATGGAAGGCCGGTCATGCTTAAGCATCGGGACACAGGTGAGCTTAATAATAGAATGCAGTGGTTTAAGGGAACGTCCTATGATTTCATTGGACTTGTGAATTCCTCATCCAAAGGAGGTGAAGTCTGGGCTGGCACCAATTCAGTTGGTTTCTGTATCATGAATACAGCCACTTATGACCTTAAAGATGATGATGTTCCCGCTTCAAAGATGGATAAGGAAGGGGAGGTCATGTTCAAGGCCCTTGGTCAGTGTGCGGATCTCAGGGATTTTGAGCGTTTGCTTGAGTCTTTGCCTAAACCTTGGGGTGTGGAGGCTAACTTCGGTATTGTTGACGCTAAAGGTGGAGCCGCTTATTATGAGGTGAATAACTATTCGTATCGTCGTTACAATGTGTCGGAAGAGCCAGAAGGTTACATGGTTGTGACTAACTATACCAGATCTGGCCGTCCTGCGGACAGGAAAGGAGAAGATAGATTAGCTAAAGCTGTTGATATATTGAAGGGAATAGATATTTCAACAGCTGGTCATAAAGAACTGATAAACAGTATATCACGTTCTGGAAAACCTATTTTGAGGGATATATCAGCCTCAGCTATAGTATTTGAGGGAGTACTTCCTGGAGAGGATCCGACACAGACGGTGGCATGGACAGTATTGGGTTGCCCGACTACCTGTGTTTATATTCCTCTTAAAGTGTTTGAAAGCGATCATATACCTTCTTTCATGAAAGAGAATAAAGGTGGTGATGGGGCTCAAATATGTAGTCAATCATTGGTTATCAAGGGAATATATGGATTTGACAATGGATGTGCGGAAGAGTGTGTGGAAGTGGAGAAATATATTGACAACCATTTTTCCAAAAACATGTCTCCCTCAAGATACGACCGTTTTGTCAAAAAGGCTTATAGAAAATACAAGATGATGTATATCCGTAAATTACCGAAAGTGGTATCTTGAATTGTTTTATACGATAAAAATGACTAAAATTGCAGACTGAATCCACTTTAGCTAATCATTAATAACTAAAATATGGCCGAAAAATTAATCTCAAAGATTCCGGACGGACCGTTGGCTGAAAAATGGACCAAACGTAAGTCGGAACTTCGTCTAGTCAATCCCAACAACAGGAGAAAACTTGAGATCATAGTAGTAGGTACCGGATTGGGAGGAGCCTCCGCGGCCGCTTCCCTCGGTGAGCTTGGCTACAATGTGAAGGTTTTCTGTATCAGCGACTCTCCTAGAAGGGCTCATTCTATCGCCGCTCAGGGAGGTATTAACGCCGCAAAGAACTATCAGAACGACAACGATGCGGTGTATCGTTTGTTCTATGACACAATCAAGGGAGGTGACTATCGTAGCCGCGAGGCTAATGTATATCGTCTCGCCGAGGTCAGTGCGGCCATTATAGATCAGTGCGTCGCTCAAGGAGTTCCTTTCGCAAGGGAGTACGGTGGATATCTCGCTAATCGTTCTTTCGGAGGTGTCCAGGTCAGCCGTACATTCTATGCCAGGGGTCAAACCGGACAGCAGCTCCTTCTTGGCGCTTATGCCGCCTTGAACCGTCAGGTTGCAGCCGGAACGGTCACAAGCTATCCTCGTCATGAGATGCTTGATCTTGTCATTATCAATGGTCAGGCAAAGGGTATCATAGCCCGTAACCTCGTGACTGGTAAACTAGAGAGATTCGGAGCTCATGCTGTTGTTATAGCGACCGGAGGATATGGAAATACCTATTTTCTCTCAACCAACGCTATGAACAGCAACGGATCCGCCGCATGGCAATGCTACAAGAAAGGCGCTTATTTCGCCAATCCTTGCTTTGCCCAGATCCACCCCACATGTATTCCTGTTCATGGTGAGCAGCAGTGCAAGCTTACGCTCATGTCAGAGTCCCTCCGTAATGACGGCCGTATCTGGGTACCTAAGAATATGGAGGATGTTATGAAGCTTCGTAAGAAGCAGATTAAACCTTCCCAGATTCCTGAGGAGGATCGTGATTACTATCTCGAGCGTCGTTATCCTGCTTTCGGAAACCTTGTTCCTCGTGATGTGGCTTCCAGAGCCGCCAAGGAGAGATGTGATGCCGGTTTTGGAGTGAATGAGACAGGTCTCGCAGTGTTCCTTGACTTCTCTGACGCTATCAAGAGGCTTGGTCACCAAAGGGTTCAGGAGCGTTATGGAAACCTGTTTGACATGTATTTCAAGATCAATAATGTCAGCCCTTGGGAAGAGCCTATGATGATCTATCCCGCTATCCATTACACGATGGGTGGTATATGGGTCGACTATGATCTTCAGACTACCATTCCTGGCTTGTATGCTATTGGAGAGGCCAACTTCTCAGATCACGGTGGAAACCGTCTCGGTGCCTCCGCTCTTATGCAGGGTCTCGCGGATGGTTATTTCGTACTTCCTGTCACGATTGCCGATTACCTTTCCAACAAGTTCGCCGAGCCTAAGACAGACATTAATGATCCCGCATTTGAGGAGGCTGAGAAGGCTGTCCAGGCAAGAATAGACAAACTGTTCTCCATCAAGGGAAAGAGGACTGTTGACTCCATCCACAAGAAATTAGGAAACATCATGTGGGAGTATGTCGGAATGGCCCGTAGTGAGGAAGGTTTGAAAAAGGCGATTGAGGAAATCAAGGAACTCAAGAAAGAATTCTATGAGGATGTCTGTGTACCTGGTGAGCAGAATCAGTTCAATCAAGAGCTTGAGAAGGCTTTAAGGCTTGAGGACTTCTTCGAGATTGGAGAGCTTATGGCTCGTGACGCCTTGAACAGAAACGAGTCTTGCGGAGGTCATTTCCGTGTTGAGAGCCAGACCGAGGAAGGTGAGGCCAAGAGGGATGACGCCAACTACATGTATGTCGCCGCTTGGGAGTACAAGGGAGAGGACAAGGAGCCTGAGCTCCATAAAGAGCCCCTCAAGTACGAGTTTATTGAAGTTAAAACCAGAAACTACAAAGAATAACCGGATATGGATTTCAATCTTAAGATATGGCGTCAGAAGAACGCCCATGAGAAGGGTCATTTCGAGACCTACCACATCTCAGGAATCGAGGAGGACGCATCTTTCCTTGAGATGCTCGACATCCTTAATGAGCAGCTTATCCGGGAAGGTAATGATCCCGTGGCGGTTGAGAGAGGTTGCCAGAGCAGCGGCCCCGTGTCTTTCGACCATGACTGCCGTGAGGGTATATGTGGAGCTTGCTCCCTCTATATTGACGGCCGCGCCCATGGTCCGGATGATCATGTGACCACTTGCCAGCTTTTTATGCGTCATTTCAAAGACGGAGCCACCATTACTGTTGAGCCTTTCAGAAGCCCTGCTTTTCCTATAATCAAGGACTTGGTTGTGGATCGCAGTGCCTTTGATAAGATTCTTCAGGCCGGAGGATTCATTTCTGTGCGCACCGGCGCCGCCCAAGACGGTAATGCTATCCTTATTCCTCACGAGGATGCCGAGAAGAGTATGGATGCAGCCGCTTGTGTGGGTTGTGGAGCTTGTGTGGCCACTTGCAAAAACGGGTCAGCCATGTTGTTCGTGGCGGCAAGGGTTTCTTCTCTCGCTTTGCTTCCGCAGGGTCGTCCTGAGGCTGCAAAAAGGGCAAAGAACATGGTCGCGAAGATGGAAGAACTTGGTTTTGGAGGTTGCACCAATACCCGCGCTTGTGAGATGGAATGCCCTAAGGGAATATCCATTGATCACATAGCCCGTCTGAACCGTGAGTTCCTAAAGGCCAAGTTTAGAGACTAAGCACCAAATTAAATGCTTTACAACTGAAGGAATCAGGCCTCTCCTGGTTCCTTCTTTTAGTATTTTATTGTCTGTTCCACTTAAGACATCCCTTCTATAAAGAAAGTCGACAAGCCTCTTCTTAAGTATTCTTCTTGATAAGGAGGAGGAATCTGGCCATTGATTGGGGAATAATCCAGGTGTGGTTGAATTAACAATCTTTGAGATAAGGGATACTTGAAACTCCCTTTTGTATTCCCTTGCGAGATTCCAGATTTTCCCTGCGTCTAAACCTTTGTTTAGTGAGGATAAGTAGTTTATGTCGATTAATGTGGTTATGCAACTCTCTATAGGTTGTCCGGCGAGTAGTCTCCCATAAAGATTGAGCGCCGCGAAGAATACCAATGTTTCAAGAGAAAACCCTTCTTGTAATGATTGTTGGATAATAATATCGGTATCGTTATTTATTGATGCGACAGTTTCTGCAGCGTGGTTATATTCGGAAACCGGCACGAGAATATCTATATTATTAATCCATCGTGGGTATTCAGGACGTAAATCCTTCATTGCCCAGTCGCCCAGGAGATTGTAGGTTATATTATTATTCTTAAATGAGCTAACAATCTCATTTAGAATTGTTTCTATGTGAAGATTCTTAAATCTGCAGTAAGAAAGCACCCCGTTTAACCTCGGGATCAAAGAGGCGGGGAAAGATAAATCAGGCCGGGATTTCATGATGTGAGCCACTAGGACCACACTTTGGA
>ONSC01000177.1 GCA_900320365.1 uncultured Bacteroidales bacterium | reverse complement strand
TTAGCGTTCATGATTCCACGGCCTCCCCTGATGAATCAGTCCGGAGGGCTGTCACCTTGACGCTGGCGGAGGCTGCTTCCGAGTGGCTGGATAAACATGTCAGCAGCTTCTTGCCTGAGGGATCCAAAGCCAAGGTCATCAAGCCTGCCGCTGGATACTCAAGCTGTCCGGATCATACACTCAAACGGGATATATTAAGGCTGCTTCCTGATTCAGAGAAACTCGGAATCACCCTGCTTGACAGTTGCGCGATGATTCCTGAGGCATGCATTTGTGGGCTCATATTCGTTCACGAGAACGCCACTTACCCTGAGATACGCCACCTTGACAAGGCCGCTATTGACGGATATGCCGCCAGAAGAGGGATGTCTGAGCAAGATAAATCCCGTTTTCTCGGCCATCTTCTTTAATCGAAATCAGAGTCTTGTAAATCAATGCGCAAAACAAAAATGTTATATGTTATAACATTTTTGTTAAAGCATTTTTGAGGCAAAAACCTTCTTTATCTTGCATCCTTTGACCTCGAATTGGATCGCTCCCACCTCAAAACCTTCCCTGAAAGAGGCCATGGTTTTGGTCCCGGCTATCTCGGTGTCGATAATCGACCCGTTGAACTTGGGATCGGTCTTGACCGCCATCCTCACTGAAAACGGTCCGTCAAAGCTCATACCGTTCTTCACCGCGTAATCGCCGGCGCCAGCGACTCGGCCACCCTCGGCAAGAGTCTTTTCCTTGGAATTCCCAGAGTCACTATACTGCGCCCGACATTCTACCATATCCAGACTCCAGACACAAGGTTCTCCACCTTTCCCAGGGAGGAAACGTACTGAACACTTCCCTTCCCCCGGATTCTCAGGCTCCACCTCAAAAGACAGCATGAACGAAGGGTTGGAAACAGTGAACTCAGCGAGGTCCCCGATATTCTTGGAAAGAAGCTTCCTGCCCTCTGTGGCGGGAACAACCTCTTCCATCCATTTCGACCCCAACGCTCCGTCGGGCAGCTGAACCAATTCATAAAGCACCAGCGCACCTCCCCAGTTCCTCATTTTAAGCCAGCCTGCCATAATGCGGCGACCGTCATCCAATACAGTGACTGAAGGAACGCTAATACCGTTATAGAAGTCCTCTCCTGATGCGACCATATCCTTCCATGGAAGGTCATCCCTACCTGACAGACGCCCCCAAAGGGATGAGAAGCCGCCAACGATATAGTCATAACCTCCCCAGCTGAACGGGAATGTGCAATCTCCTCCCTTAGGAAAATCAGGGTCAATGCACCGCCAGCCACCCGCGAGATCATCAGAAACCCAAGTGCCTTTAGCTCCATAATTGGCAAGCATCCTCAGATTCCCCTCTTCGTCAGTGAATATACTGGGATTCTCACAAGGATGGGCTATCTTCCGAGATCGCTCAAACGTGGCCACCCCGTCCATGCAGACAGACCATGAAGTCCCGTCAGGAACCTTGCCCTCAGGATCGCTGAAGCTGAAGAAGCCGGTCTTCCCGTTCCTGTTAAGATAATCCCACTGTTCCGGAAGGGAGGTCTTTTCACGAGGATAAATCCTGGTTGTGTGAAGACCGTAGCTTAAGAATAAACTATCATGCAAAACAAAGGGAGTCCCGGTTCCGAAAGTCTCCCACTGTTCCTCTAAAGGAGCTACTGCCACTTGCTCTGTCCAGTCCTTGAAGTCTACTGTGGAGAGATGCTCGAAATAGTGTCCTCCCTTTCCGAACTTACTGCCGTGCCCCCTCCGGTCAAATAGATAAAACAAGTGGTAGAGGCCGTGATATTGGATTGCCGCGACATCTCCAACCCAGGCATTGTGGTATGGAGGTGTCCAGTATTGGATCCCGGTCGCGCTCGATGCCGCCAGCCGGTCGTGGTCTCCAGACCCATTCACCTGGACAGCTTCCAGTCCTGGGACCCAGAGGGAAGCTTTGTCAACGACAGTAGGGTTGATATTCCAAGAAAGATCCTTTTCAGGGACAAGATAGCCGATTGCGAAATCGTTGTCATACAGAGTGCCATCCACGAACAACGACCATCTCACTCCGGTGAAATCCAGAACCACATCATGCTTCCCGGCAGGCTCGTCCAGGATAGCTACCGGGATTCCGACAACCAAATCCCTCACCTCCCCCGCGCCAATATCTGAATAAAGTGTGAGCGCGGCCTCCAGCACGGGTACAGTTCCGTCAGGCATGGGGAAAGATGGATAATTCTGAGGTCCCCAAACCGCTGGATCTTGATTCCGTGTACTGACATTTAAGACTCCGGGAATGACCAGAAGTGAGACTTCCTCAACCGGAACCTCCAAAGAGACAGACATCTTTACCGTCAGGCTCTTGACGGCGCCGGAAGCGAACCCCAAGGATCCTTCGCTATCATCCCCAGCCAATACACCAGCTGGAGGAAAGCTCTCATCGAAACTGTAGGAGCGGCTCCGAAGACTGATTGTAGTAGGGGCATTCAAAGCGTCATCGCAGCTTATGGATATTAGTGGGAATAATAATATCAGCAGCTGCCCAAAGATCATTTTAGTAAAGATTTTGTTCATATACCGTCGTCTCCCTTCACAAATATAACACATTTGATTATTAATATGGAATTCGTTAATTTTGTGCCTACTTTTGACTAACAACCAATTCAGAACTTAAAGGATTAACCAAACCATGTTCAAAATCCTGAAAAGAGAGATGCTGACACCCAATATCTGCAAGATGGTCGTGTCAGCGCCAAGAATTGCCAAGGCGGCTAAACCCGGGCAGTTCCTGATCGTCCTCGCTAATGAGGAGGGCGAGAGAATTCCATTGACAATCAGTGACTACGACAGGGAGGAAGGGACTGTGACCATCGTCACCCAGCTCATCGGAGCATCTTCCGCGGCGATCATAGCCAAAGAGGAAGGAGAATTCTTCCGCGACGTGGTCGGCCCGCTCGGCAACCCCTCAGCCTTCATGGGAATGAGTGAGGAGCAGCTGAAAGGCCAGAAATACATATTCATAGCCGGAGGTCTCGGCACCGCTCCGGTATATCCCCAAGCCAAGTGGCTGCACGACAGGGGCATCGCCGTTGATGTCATAATCGGAGCCCGCACAAAGGACCTTTTGATCTACACGGAAGAACTGGGAAGCGCATGCGACAACCTCTACCTTTGCACGGATGACGGCAGCGCGGGATTCCACGGAGTCGGCACCGCCTGCCTTGAGGACCTGGTAGCTAAAGGTAAGGAATATACACAGGCCGTGGCGATAGGACCTATGATCATGATGAAATTCGCCACCCTGACCTGCAAGAAACTCAATATACCTATCGACGTGAGCCTAAACATGTTGATGGTGGATGGCACTGGAATGTGCGGGGCTTGCAGGGTCACGGTCGCCGGTAAGACCAAGTTCGCCTGCGTCGATGGTCCCGAGTTCAACGGCTATGACGTGGACTTCGATGAGGCGATGAGAAGGCTCGGACAGTACAAGACCGAGGAGGCGGAAGTTAAAGCTAAATTCGTGAAGTGATATGGCAGAGAGAATCCCAAGAGTACCAGTCAGGGAGCAGGATCCCAAGGTACGCGCGCATAATTTCGAGGAAGTTTGTTATGGATATAACCTCGAGGAGGCCATGTTGGAGGCCAGCAGATGTCTCCACTGCAAGAATCCCCGCTGCGTCACGGCTTGTCCGGTCAGCATCAAGATTCCCGAATTCATAGCTAAGGTCAAAGAGGGTGATATCCAGGGCGCCGCCGCGGTAATCGGTGAGGATTCCTCACTTCCCGCCGTTTGCGGCCGTGTATGCCCTCAGGAGACACAGTGCGAGGGCAGTTGCGTGCTTGGCGTCAAATTCGAGCCTGTGGCCATCGGCAAGCTCGAGCGCTTCGTCGCCGACCACTCATTCACCGAGGAACAGTCGTCGGAGACTATGTCCACTTCAGGAGTCGGCTGCGCCGCCCCCTCCGGCCGGAAGGTGGCGATAATCGGGTCTGGCCCCGCTGGTTTAGCCTGCGCATCTGATCTCGCCAAGTGGGGATATGATGTTACCATTTTCGAGGCTCTCCACAAGGCTGGAGGTGTGCTGGAGTATGGTATACCGGAGTTCAGGCTTCCGAAAGATACTGTATTAAAGCGTGAGATAAATGAGGTTAAAGCATTGGGAGTCAAGATAGAAACTGATGTCATCATAGGCCGCACAGTCACGATTGACAGCCTGATGGACGACGAGGGTTTCGAGGCCGTGTTCGTAGGAACCGGCGCCGGTTTACCGAAATTCATGGGCATCCCTGGTGAGAACCTCAACGGTGTGTTCTCGGCCAATGAGTTCCTGACCCGAAACAACCTGATGAAGGCCTTCAGGGAGGATTATCTCACTCCTATCCATGCAGGGAAGAAGTGCTGCGTGGTAGGAGGAGGTAATGTGGCTATGGATG
>ONSC01000036.1 GCA_900320365.1 uncultured Bacteroidales bacterium | reverse complement strand
CCAGGCGGCACCTCCGCCGCAGCCTGGCTCCCAAGGAGCGCCGTTGGGGACATAACCGGTAAGCGTATCCTGGGTATTCGAGATGTCCTTGATCCACTTATTATAGAATGAGCGGGCGTCGAAGTTATGCATCACCATAGCGCTGGCTATCTGCCCGTCGCCGGTATAAGGTCCTCGCTCACGATGTGGGCAATCCGAAGGGACACCGCCATGAATATTATTCTTCTGCGTACGCACCCAGATCTTCGAGATGGCATTAATCAACGTGTCGGATGTTTGGAAAGACGCATTCACTGGAACATAACCACTAACCGCTTCCGCAACCGCATCATCAGCTGTCATCTCCCCTTCCCAATTCTCAACGATAGCACTGTGGAATACATACCAGTCAAAAACAGGGGCATATGTCTCACTTCCTTTTCCTCCACAGACATATTCACTGATGCCGTTATAGTCGTAATCCGCACCGACATCGCACAGGTAACGGATCTTGAGTGTATCTCCAGCGGCGTTGCGAATATTGCTGAGTTTCAGCCGTCCAGCGATCTCCTCAGGGAAGGAAATCTTATAAGCACGATCCGCCACCTTCTCAATCGCGACAGGTTTGAAAGTCTCTATCACCTTGTCATGAGGGCCCATCTGGGCGTGGAGCTTACCGTCAGGGGCATTCCGCTTCACGGCTACCGCCCACTCGGAGTCATCTACCTCAGGACTACTCCACCCGGGAGTCTCAAAACGGGCGTCATAAACCTCTCCGCCGAAAACATCGTTGGAGCGGATAGCGCTCTCCTTCACTTTCCAGGTCTCATCCGTACATAATGTCTCATGTGAGCCGTCCTTGTACATGATCTCCAATTGGGCCTTGACCCGCGGAGATCCATAGCCTGCTGTCCAGATATGGGCGGAATTGAAGAAGCCGTTCCCCAGAATGCAACCAATGACATTCTCACCCTGGCGTAAGCTGGACGTGATATCATAACCAAGATAGTAAACGCTGTAGGCCCTTACATTGAGAATCAGGGGCAAACGCCTGCGATCCATGTCATGACGCTCTCCGTAATCCGTCTGGTTGGGACTCAAGAGGTCATCGCCGACTTTGGTGCCATTGCAATATGGTTCGCAATAACCAAGACCGGAAATGAATAGATGGGCGCTCTGAACCTCCTTGCTGACAGTGAATCGCTTACGAAGAAGAGGTGCCGGTGTCGAAGGGGACAATGACTGCACCGCATCGACCTTCGAATCGTTGCCAATCAGATCGTAGATGGGGTAGCCATCCCGCCAGTCACGGGGATTCTCGATGTCCCATGGGGCGCCTATCCATTCCGCGGTCCATTCCGAAGGATTGAGATAGCCGGTCACCCATTGGGCTTCGGGACTCCATTTTGAAGCCTTATCCTTTGAATCCCAAACCCTTACTCGCCACCAATAGCGGGTAGCGGATTTCAAAGGATTCCCGGAATAGTTCACAAACGGAGTTGATGGACCGAGAATCTTGCCACTGTCCCACACATCAGGCTCAGACTCCAAAGCTTCCCGTGAAGTGGCCACCTGGATCTGCCATGCGGTCTGGTCATTGCCATGCGTCTTTCCTCCCTGGATATTCACCCATGAAAGGCGGGGGGACGTCTCATCCACCGCCTGGGGATCACGCTGGTACTCGCACATAAGGTCCTGAGGCCGCAATTCTGACATGCAGCCCGCGGCTATCAACGCCGCCACAATTATCGCAAATGGCCTACGCACAATTCTTTACTTTTTCACGGTTATTTCCTTGGACAGAAGAATATGACGGGAGTCCGATCCAATCTCTATGAGGTAACGGCCTGGATCGACTTTCCAGTCTCCTGAGTGAACGTCGTAGAATGAGAACGCGTCATGCCCCAGTGTGAACTCGACCTTGGCCTTCCCTCCTGCCGGAACCTCAACCTTACTAAAGGCCTTTAGCTCATGGGCAGGTCTGGAAACTGACGGGGTCAATGGACGAACATAAACTTGGACGACCTCTTTACCATCCCTTGAGCCAGTGTTTGAGACAGTCAGGTTTCCATTGAAACCGTCACCGTCTTCCGCGACAGACAGGTCTTCATATTCAAAAGTGGTGTAACTAAGACCGTAACCGAACGGGAACTGTGGTTCATCTCCAACGGTGTCGTAGTAGCGGTAACCGACCATAAGGCTGTCAGAATAAATGATATAGTCCTTATTCTCCCAACCCAGTTTTGCTTTAGGGGTCCGAGAATATGCCTTAGGCCAACTGAAGGTCAGGCGACCGCTGGGGTTGACTTTACCTGTCAAAACATTTGCCACGGCCGTACCTCCCTCAATACCACCATACCAGCATTCAAGAACCGCCGGAACTTTGTCCAGCCAGCCCCCTATCTCAAGCGGTGATCCGTTCACAAGGGCGACAACAGTGTTATTATTGGCCATGGCAAGACGAAGGATAGCCTCCTGCTGAAGGTCGGGAAACAGGATATTCCTTCTGTCAGAACCTTCAGTATCAAGGTTCAAGTCAAGACCTCCGACAAACAAAACCACATCGGCCTTCCTCGCCTCGCTTTCCAATCGCTTCCAGCTCTTCTCATCTGCCTGTGATTCTGGAGTCGACCATTCGACATGAAGGAATGCGTCACCATGCCCCCTGGTGTAGCGGATACCCAACACGCAACGGGAACCTTTAGCCAAATCTATTATGGCAGAAGTGGTTCCACGTTCCGCGTCCGCCGCTTTCAAGACAGCCATCGGGGCATATTCCTTCCAACCATCAGACAGGATGACATCGCCTCCTCCGGCAGAGATTTTAAAAGAATACTTCCCGTCTGCAGGAGCGACGAATGATAGCTCGTAGCGGGCTTCCCGCCAGTTCTCCACAGGAATCGAAGGATCCGGCGAGCGCATTTCCCACATATAGTTGATCTTATCCTCCTCCCGGGTCAGCACAGGATCGTTATTGCCCGATACTGAATACATTCCCTTGATATCGATAAAGTCCGGCAATTCCTGGAAACCTCCTATAGGAGCCCAGTCGAAGAATCGGACCTTCTTGTCCCCGAAAGCCTTCCTCACACCCTCCAAAACAGTGACTTCATCAGGACTATTGACCCAGCAACTACCTCCCATAAGGTACTCGCAATTACGAAGCGTGGCGTTAGGGCCGGTCACAAGGATGCGACGGACCTTCCCAGGATCAACAGGAAGAAGTTCCTTATCGTTTTTTAGAAGCACTATCCCCTCTTCGGCGACTTCCTTAGCGACGGCGATGTGTTCCGGAGTCAAACGCTTATAACCTCGCGCGATGTCAGAATCAGGCTCTAGCAATCCGACTCTGTCATAGGCCCTAAGCATACGCAGAACCTTTTGATCCAGAACACTTTCCGGAACAGTACCTCTACGAATGGCGTCAAGTAACGGAAGACCGAATCCACAATTCTCTCCTCCAGGCATCGATTTATCCAAACCCGCAAAAGCGGCTTTCTCAATGGAACGGGTATTGATCCAATCCGTGATAATGAGTCCGTCAAAGCCCCATCTGTCCCGAAGCAGACCCGTAAGAAGTCTCCTGCTGTCGCTCACAAACTCGAAATTCACACCATTTGCTGAGGTCATAATAGCTTGGACATCAGCCTTTTCCACAGCAGCCTTAAAGGCGGGGAAATATATCTCGTGAAGAGTACGTTCGTCAACTATTGAATAATAGTCATTGCGGTTGTTCTCACGGTTATTGCATGCGAAATGCTTGATACAAGCAATAACGTCCCGGCTTTGTATACCCTTAATAGCCGGAACCGCCAGCTCCGCGGTAAGTAAAGGATCCTCACTGAAATATTCAAAGAAACGCCCTCCCAACGGATCACGGAGTATATTGCATGCGGGGCCGAGCAGGAAGGTTCTGCCTAATGTCCTGGCCTCTTCTCCCCACACTAAGCCGGCCTTGTACATCAAGTCAGGATTCCAAGCTGAAGCCATCCCGATGCCCGCAGGGAACCCCGTAACAGGCTCCCCATTCCCGTGCGGGCCTCGGCCGCCATCGGTCATTTCGAACGAAGGAATACCGAAGCGTTCCACGCCAGGATCACCTTGACAAAGGTTCGCTTTCTCTTCCAAGGTAAGACTATTAAAAACCTTATTCACCCTGGCCTCATCAGGGGTGACCTGGGCGGGAAGAAAACAAGGAATCAGAACCGCGAAAAGAACAGGAACTATCTTTCTATTAAGCATATCGACTTTTCTTACAGCACATTATTAACCTTCCAAAACTGGGGTTTCTTTAGCTTGAAGCTTCCTCTCGCACGAATATCCTCAACAGATGCCCCGAACAGTACCTGGTAATTACCAGCAGCAGTCTGCCAAGCCGAAGCGGCCTCGTTGAAAGACGCCAAATCGTATGCGGGCACAGTGAAAGATAAAGTCTGTGACTCTCCGGGAGCCAGCGACTTGGTCTTGCCAAAAGCCTTAAGCTCACGGGATGGTTTCTCCAAACCTCCGGAAGGAGCTGACACATAGACCTCAACAATCTCCTTCCCGGCGACAGAACCGGCGTTGGTCACAGTCACACTGGCGGTGAAACCGTCGGGAGTCGCCTTCACGACAGGCTTTGAATACTGGAAGGTAGTGTAACTCAATCCGTAACCAAAAGGATAGGACACCTCAACCCCACGGGTCGCGAAGTGGCGGTAGCCAACCCATATTCCCTCCTCATATTCAGTGTAATCGATATTCTTCCGAAGGCCTTCCTCTGACTCACCTCTCTGGGGAAAAGCGGGGAAATTGGCGCTTGAAGGATGGTCGAGAGCGTCAATCGGAAATGTCATCGTGAGCTTCCCGGAAGGATTGACCTTGCCAGTCAAAACGTCAGCGACAGCATAGGCGCCCTCTTGCCCCGGCTGCCAAGGCAGCAAGATCGCATCGACCTGATTTTTCCATGAGACTGTCTCAATGACCCCACCGATATTCAAAACGACGACAACCTTCTTGCCTTTAGCGTGGAACTCGTCAGAGACACGACAGATCAGGTTGCGATCTCTCGCGGTAAGCTCGAAGTCATCCACCATGGAGCGGTCGTTCCCCTCTCCAGCATCACGGCTTATCACTATGATAGCCACGTCAGCCTCAGCAGCCTGCTGAGGCAACTGGTTTAGAGGCACATCCGGCTCTGAAACTTTCTTTCCATAACCCCAAGACTCGTACATCAACCAATCCATCGCACCGGCCACACGCTTAGTGGCATGATCCAGCTCGACATAGGCCTTGTAATAACCAGCCAGATCTTGGTTCAACTCGAAGCCGGCGTCTGTCAGGCTCTCTCTCATATTAGCCACATGCTTGGCCACTACATGACCGGAACCGATTCCGACGGCCACGAAATCCTCGGAACCGACTCCATAGACAGCCAGTTTCTCATTTCCTTTCAGAGGGAGGGTGCCACCATCATTTTTGAGCATCACAATCGATTCCCCGGCCACTTTCCTGGCAACCTCGGCATGGGCCTTCAAATCAGGCTTATCCGAGAACTTATATCCCTTAAAACGAGGAGTCGAGACAATGTAGCGAAGGACGTGCCGAGCATTCTTCTCAAGCTCAGCTCTAGTGATTTCGCCTTTCCTGACAGCGTCAAGCATGCGCTCAAGTTCGGGGTCACTTCCGGGTTGCATCAGATCGCAACCTGCCTTCGCCGCCTTGACTGTACCTTCCTTAGCACCATGATCGGTCAACACAACCCCGTCATAGCCCCACTCGTCGCGGAGAATAGTGGTCAGTAAATCGTAAGACTGCTGCACATATTCACCGTTGAGCTTATTATAGGAGGCCATCAAGGCTCCGGGATGCCCCTCTTTGATAGCTATCTCGAAATTCTTTAGATAGATCTCCCTGAGAGCCCTCGGGCTTATTCTGGCGTCATTCTCGGTGCGGTTTGTCTCTTGATTGTTGGCCGCATAATGCTTCACAGTAGCGGTAACCCCGTTGCTCTGGATTCCCCTGATGTAGGCCGCGGCCATCTTCCCGGACAGGAGCGGGTCTTCGGAAAAATACTCGAAGTTCCTGCCGCAGAGCGGATTACGGTGGATATTCATACCAGGCCCCAGAAACATGTCAACCCCATATTCATGGACTTCATTTCCCATCGCCCCGGCCATCATTTCCATGAGGTCCGGATCCCAAGAACTTGCCGACAAAGTGCCCACAGGGAAAGCGGTACAGTAGAAGGTCTTGTCTGTATTATCCCTGAAAGGGTAGAAATGAAGCCCGGCTGGGCCATCACAGGATATGGTCGCCGGGATTCCCAATCGGGAAACGCTCCTCACACCGGCCGCGGTGCCCTCAAAGAACTCGAACTCCGATTCCTTAGCCCCCACGAGTATAGAAGCTAACTCCTCATCGGTCATAGCTTTAAGAACCTCCTCAATGTTGTCCGGACGCAGGCGAGGCTGCCCGAAAGACAAGACCACCGCCAAAGAAAGGACAATAACCAGAAAGACTCTCTTAATCATCACAAATTAATAATTTCATTCCGAGACCTGTAGGACCCAGTCCTCTGTGTCGGGCTTTTCCGGGAGGATCAGCCTCCCTTCTTCGCTGACGGTTATCTTGATTGGATCGCTCTTCTCCCCTGAACGAGGATTAAACCACGTCAGTTGAAGGGATTTACCTTCTTGAATATCAGTTATTTCCCCAGTAGCGGTCTCTTTGGAGAAGAAATACAGCACATGAGTGCTGACCGTACGGGCATAGACATATGCGGAAGCATTCGCTTTAAAAGCCTTTTCGTCTTTGAGGACAGGGGTGAGATTCCACCAGTCAAAAGACTCCATGAATGAGCGCAGATGTCTCATCTGGCCGGCGCTTGGGTATTCAACGGATTCCGACCATGGCTTCAGTTTGTCGGCGGGGGTTATATGATCGATGCCGTCAAATGACTCAGACTTAACATCATAATCGCTTTTATAAAGCCAAATGTCAATCGCGCCGTAGCCATAGCCAAAGAACCCGGAAAGGAAGGATATCCATCCCTGTGCCCTCGATCCGAAATCTTTGGTCCACAGTCCACAATAGCGGCCCTCATAATTGATTGCCGGACGGGAAGTCTCCCAATAATCCCTTACAAGTTCTGGATTAACAGGCTCGGTCAGGGATGGGCTCCACTGGACAGCCCACCAGTTATGACCTGTTCGCTTAGCGACTTCCTCTGAAGCAAACACGGAAGCTCCATTGCCATCCCTACCCTCAGCGCCAGTGCCTCTGCCCGTCACTGTGGTGTGCCAGGAGTTCTCCTGATGACCTGAAAGCGGATGATTGTAGCAATCGTATTTGTGGATATATTCAGCGACTTTGACCCATGGATTATTCGTGAAATCATAGACATTCTGGTGCCCCTGTTCACTGTAAAAATCGTTGTCTATCTCTTGAGCTAGAGTCCATAGCACGGGGAAGGCACCGAAACGAGCGACCCAATAACGGGAAAGGGCTTCCAAGGCGTGGTCATTATTGGCGAGGTCCTCTCTCATTGAGGCGGCGAAGAATAGCTCAGCATTAGCGTGGACCAGTCCAGCGGCGGCGATATACTTGTAATACTCGTCTGCGATGCGGAACCCTTGGATGTCAACAGAGTCAACCTTCCCGTCCACCACATTGAAAGGAGAGCCCAACGGCTCACTCTGGTAGACCGTGAACCCCTGCTCCACACGTCTGTCGACAATGTATTTGAAATGTGACTCAGCTCCCGTTTCACCAGCGTGAGGTCCTGGAGCGTCAAGCTCTTCAGAATACATCCCCCAGTGGGTGTCGCCAAGATAGAAGAAAGGGGTACCGTCGGCATAGGTCATGTGTTTCACGCCAGGCTCAACCCTAACGAAACCATGCTTGTAGACAGCTAGTTCCCCATCGTACTTCTCACATTTGAGAGTTCCTTTGATTCCGTCCAGGGAAGGATCCTGGGGGCATCTCGAGACCCATTTCCAACGGCCCTCCATCGTAGGGGCGAATCGGACCAGGAACACATTATCCCCGTCCCAGAAAGCTGGACGGATTAGAGTCTCTCCTGTTTTCGGGTGAGTGAAGACAACATCCAACAATACCTCTTCGGAACCTCCTGAGGCAGAATCATTTGATGACTCAAACCGAAGCTCGGTCATCATCCAGGTTTGAACATTGTCACCGTCAGGCGCGAGACCGGAACGGCATCCTGTCAGAAAAAGGAATAGAAAAGCTCCGATAACACTGAAAATCCCTCGCCTCATCAACCTCATGTTATCAGAAAGTCGCCTCAGTGGGTTGGACTCCAAAACGGCCTCCCAGAACCAATTTCGCCTTAAGAGTAACTGTCTTCTCATCATCCGGGACATTCCCGTCCACCATCCGCTGAAGAAGAGTGAAGGACTTCTCGGCTATCTCCGCGAGCGGCTGGACGACATGTGGAATGACAGGCTTCTTGAGATCATAAATGTCGCTCTCGTCAAAACAGACAAACGAGAAATTCTTGGGAAGATTAAGACCCAAAACATTGAGGGCGTTGAAACTGTACATGGCCAGTTTCTTAGTGGGCAGGATGAAAGCCTCGGTCCCCCGCTTCACAGCGTCGCGGAAAACCTCGATGACGCCTCTCTTGGCGGCATCGGCATCGTAATCAATCCTGTGAAGCTTGATCTCATTCTTGAGACCTGCGTCTTCCATGGCCTTTGTATACCCGAATTCCCTGTCCGTAAGACTGGTGACTCCCAACTTGTAGGACAGCATCTCAATCTTTCCGAAACCTTGATGGAAAAGATACTTAGTGGCGATGACGCCGGCATCAACATTATCCACCAGCACCCTACCGAATCCTTCACCAGGGACATCCCTATCGATCAAAACAGTCGGAATGCCAATGTTAGTGGCCCTCTCAAGAGCTTTCTCACCTCCAAGGCAAGGCGCCACGATCAATCCCTCGACATTGTAGCCCACCATTGTCTCGACAAGATGAGCGAGCTTTTCAGGATTCTCCTCCGAAGAGGCGAAAATCACGGTGTAGCCATCTTTGTAGGCGATATTCTCGATATTCCTGCATATCTCGGCGAAAAAGGGATTCGCCAAGTCAGAGACTATCACAGCCACAGAGTGTGACTTGCCGCTTCGAAGGGAAGCGGCGGCGTTGTTACGCCTGTAACCTAATCTTTTGGCCACCTCGAGAACCCTGGCTGCCGTGTTGGGGTTCACAGGGCAGTCCAGACGTCCATCCTTGCCCATCTTGGCGTTCATCACGAACGACACGAGGGTCACTGATACACCCGCTTCACGGGCGACATCCCTGATTGTTACTTTTTTCATCTTGTTGATCTATTTATTTGTCCGTTTATTCTCGATACTATCCGTGGATCATCACGATGAGTCCCGCCATCACGATGGAGACCATGCTCATCAACTTGATGAGAATATTCAGCGAAGGACCTGAGGTGTCCTTAAAAGGATCTCCAACAGTGTCTCCCACGACAGTGGCGTGGTGATTGACAGAGTTCTTGCCTCCAAAATGGCCGTCCTCGACATATTTCTTGGCGTTATCCCAAGCTCCTCCAGAGTTGGCGAGGAAGATGGCGAGAATGAATCCGGCCCCGAGGCCTCCGATAAGAAGACCCATGACCCCAGCCTCTCCCAGAACCACACCGACCACAATAGGTACTATTATGGCGGTTAAGGCGGGAGTGATCATCTCATGCTGGGCCGCCTTGGTGGAGATCTCGACACAACGCTTGTAATCAGGACGTTTCTTTCCTTCAAGGATTCCCGCTATCTCACGGAACTGGCGACGGACCTCAACCACCATCTTCTCAGCGGCGCGTCCAACGGCATTCATGGTCATACCACAGAAAAGGAACGCCATCATGGCACCGACAAAAACTCCGGAAAGGACACGGGGATTCATCAGGTTGACCTGATAGTACTGGACCAGATCCGGAATCGTGGCCTGAGCGACCTGGACAACCCTGTCGCCAATAGTAAGGGCAGTGGTACCGACATGCTGGAGCCCAATCTTTATTTCCTCAATATAGGAGGCCAGCAAAGCCAGGGCGGTAAGAGCGGCGGAACCGATCGCGAATCCCTTACCGGTGGCGGCAGTGGTGTTTCCGAGGGCGTCGAGTGTGTCTGTGCGGTGACGCACCTCAGGATCAAGCTCGCTCATCTGGGCATTACCTCCAGCATTGTCGGCGATCGGGCCGTAAGCGTCTGTGGCCAAGGTGATTCCGAGAGTCGAGAGCATACCCACAGCGGCTATACTGATTCCATAAAGGCCGAAGCTTATCTTGGCGGGATCAAAAGTGAATCCGGTGGCGAAAAGATAGGATAGCAATATCGCCACGACTATCGTCACTACAGGAATACAAGTGGAAATCATTCCCAGTCCGATTCCTTTGATGATGACTGTCGCCGGACCTGTCTGTGAACTCTCCGCCAGATCCTGGGTGGGCTTGTAGGAATGGGAGGTGTAATACTCAGTGCCTTTACCGATGATCACGCCGGCAAGAAGACCAGAGATCACCGAGAGGCTGAGCTGCCACCAGTTGGGGAACCCTAGCATATAGAAAACCCCGAAAGTCACAGCGGCTATCAAGACAGCGGAAAGGTTGGTCCCAACGCTTAGGGACTTCAGAAGTTGCTGAAGACCAGCGCCTTCTTTTGTGCGCACGGCATATATTCCTATGATGGAAAGCAACACTCCGATGGCGGCTATCATCATAGGCGCCAAGATGGCCTTCATCTGGCTCTCCACTCCGGCGCTGAAGAAAGCGGAAGCTCCAAGTGCCATGGTAGCCAGGATGGAGCCGCAATATGACTCATAAAGGTCAGCGCCCATTCCAGCGACATCGCCCACATTGTCTCCGACGTTATCGGCTATAGTGGCGGGATTGCGGGGGTCATCCTCAGGGATGTCCTGCTCTACCTTTCCGACTATGTCAGCGCCAACATCAGCCGCCTTGGTGTATATTCCACCACCAACCCTGGCGAAAAGAGCCTGGGTGGAAGCTCCCATCCCGAAGGTGAGCATGGTGGTTGTGATCACGACAAGCTTCTGGGAGACATCCGGATTGTCTATGCAAGCGTTCAAGACAACCCACCAGATCGATATGTCTAGCAAACCGAGACCAACCACCGTCAAGCCCATGACGGCTCCTGAACGGAACGCCAGCTTCAGGCCGGAATTCAGGGACCGGCTCACAGCGTTAGCGGTCCTGGCGGACGCGTATGTCGCTGTCCGCATGCCGATATAGCCTGCGAGAGCGGAGAAGAAACCTCCCGTCAAAAAGGCGAAGGGAACCCAACCGTTCTGGACATGAAGCACATAAGCCATGAATGAGAACAGGACGGCAAGAACTATGAACACGATCAAGACCACCTTGTATTGCTGCTTGAGATACGCCATAGCGCCCTCACGGACATATTGGGCGATCTCCTTCATCGTGGGAGTACCCTCGCTCTCCTTTTTCATCTGGTTGTAGAAAAACCAAGCAAAAAACAGAGCCAGCAAAGAGGCGGCGGGAACCAGATAGAACAGGTTATTCATAACCCCAAATATTTAAACTTTTAATACTTATTCAATAAAATAAGTCCTCTGGACTGTTGGTCTGAGGACAAATATAAGAAAAAACAATTAAAATTTTATAAAACTGTTTTAATAGCGTATGTGTCTGACTCAAAGACTTTCTTACCATCAACATAGACAAAGAAACCTTTCCCCTTGCCGAAATGGCTCCCATTCTTGTCATAGATGAGAGATATCTCTTCCCCGGCGACATAGATCTTTGAGAGAGAGAACCAGTCCCACTCTCCTTCAGGAAGGAGAGGTTCAATAACTATGGTTCCATCCAACTGGGGCTGGATACCCATAAGGCCGCTGATAATGAGGTCGCAGAAGGTGGAGTGGTTATAGTCCTTGCCGCGCTCATGGTATTTGTTTCCCCTCTCCAAGAGCAATTTCCTCGCTATCCACTCACCTGTGAAAGGATCCTGGTTCTCGTCTATCCAGCAGACCTTTGTCCCATCGGGTTTGGTCAGGCGGTGGTTGTCGCTGTAGGTCTGGAGTGTCTCGAAATAATCTTTCTTTGTGACCGGTCCCTCACCTTGACGATGAAGATGACGCTCAAGGGCCGTCAAAGTCTGTGCAGTCGCGAAAGGCCAGCTCGGACCGTTCCACTGGCACTCATGACCTCCGTAAAAGACCTTGAAGCCCTCCGCCCTCTGTTCTGCGGTAGTGGGGCCATAAGGAGCCTTAAAGCCTTCAGGATCAGTCAGCTGCTCCCATGCGTCAGCCCACTCCGGCTTGGGAATATCATATAGCCAAGGTGTGTAGCCGTGCTCCTCCCTCGCTGGCGAGAAGGAGCCGTCCCCATGACGAGGAATAACCTTGTAGAAACGAGCCGACTCGTCCCATAACTTAGTATTTATCAATGTCTTGATGTGCTCGGCTTTCTTGGCGTAAACCTCTGCCTCATCCGGCTTCCCAAGCATCGTAGCCATGGTGGAAAGTGCCACGGCATCGGCGTACATATAGCTGTTGATAGTCGCCCTGTAACCAGTGGCATCAGGACTTAATCCCCCGGAAATCGACACCTCCATTCCATCATGGCCGTCTCCCTGCCAGAACAGACCGTCAGGATCATCCCGATGGTCACCTTCCCATGCTGTATAAATCTGCTTCAGATCCTCATAAGAATCTTTTATTAAATCCATGTCGGGATGGACTTTATAGAACTGTAGGAAAGCCTGGGCTGCGGGAAAACTGTATCTGCGGGCATCATTCTTCTCCCTGCACCAGTACGCCGCATAATCTTTCAGATAGGTAGGATCCTTGAGCCAGCGACCCTCATTGAAATGGTGGGCGGCGGGACAGCAGATAGCGTTGTATTTCCCAGCCCAGGGAACTTCCGGGAGGAACTCTGTGATAATAAAGCCTTCAGGAGTGGATTTCACATGCTTCCGGAAAGTCCACCAGCGGAAATACCAAGTCTTCTCAAGTTCCTTGTCAGGGCACTCGAAGACAGGGACATTATCTTTCATGAACTCCGCTGCCTTGTCATTGGGAAACTGCTGGACGTAAACCTCCTCGTCTGTGGCATTGAACCCGGCCACATACTCTGATATCAAAGAATCACCCTCTTGGTCAATCTTCTGGACAAGGTTTCCATCACAGCCCGCGACTAGTAGGCCAACTCCACATAATGCCAACAGAAATCTTATCATATAGTATGCTGCTATCTTACAGGGAACTCAGTGATTCTCAATGTAGTGCAACCGTAAGGGATAAGCTCGATAGCCTCTTCCTCTCCCACATTGCGCCCCTGCTGGGTGAAATACGGAATCTGGCCAGCTGACCCTCTGTAAGCCTTCCAGTCAAGAAGTTCCCGACCGGTGCACTTAATCACCAAAGGAGCGTTCTCAACATTCCAAGGATAGAGGCTCTTGTCAATGTCCTTACGGACAAGGATGAAGCGATCTTTAAAATTCTCCTTGGAGATATCCTGGCGGGACAGGCAGTAGTTCCACTTATCCGGGGTGGTCACCTCATAGTACCACTCGCCATAACTGACCCTCTCCTCGGGCTTGAACTCTTTGCGGGTCCATTGCTCCCGAAGTCTGAGAGCGTACACCAGAGGACCTCTCTCTATCACGATGGCCCTGTCGTACCACTGGCCGTTAGTAATCTCCATAGGAAGCTCGACGGTCACGACATCACCCTTGGCCCAATGCCTTCTGATTGAGACGATTCCGCCAGCCGCCACAGCCTGGTCAATGATCTGGCCATTGACCTTCACAACAGGCTCGGCGCACCATGCTGGAATACGGAACTTTATCGGGAACCAAGCGCCTTTGACCTTTTTGTCAGGGAAATTGACTGTCAGTTTGATATTCTCATCGAAAGGATAGAATGTCTCCTCCTTGACACTCACCTTGACTCCATCCGCCACAATAGCTTCCACGGTTGAAGGTGCGAAAACGAGAGCGGCGAGACCGCCGTCATCGGTGGCGTACCACAGGTTCTGGGTGAACTTAGGCCAGCCTTGATGCATGTTGGTAGTGCAGCAAGGATAACCGTTCAGGACTCCGAACACAACATCCGTGTCTTCGTGAGGAGTAGAGAAATTACGCATGGTGTTGCGGGAACACTCGATCTGGTTGGCCTGCTGGAAATACTGACGCGCGGTGTAAGCATCATTGATTTGCGTCGGAAGCGCGTTATACGCCACTCTCTCCAAGTAATCAGCCCAATGAGGGTCTCCGGTAATACGCAACATTTCCTCCAGGGAGAACATCATCTCAACTGCGGTGCATAGCTCAGAGCCACGGATCGGATCGCCATAATTGATCAGTTCATCACCTGCCCAGAGGCCTGTCGGAAGTCCGAGATAGTCATGGATTGTCTTCTCCCCCCTTCGCATGGCTTCCAGAAGGTTCGGATCCTTGCTCTGTTGGTAATACACCACAGGCTCCTTGAAGCCTTGTCCCAGATTCACGCAATGCATGCTGTTCTGGGTTCTAAGCATAGTTCCGTCATAGAAGATCTCGCTCCACTTGGTGCTCTGCTTGTGGATCAGCTCGCCAAGTTCGAGAAGATATTTTTCCCCGGTGAGATTGTAGAGCCAGAGGACAACCTCCAGATTATCGCCTCCCCTCTGGGCGCCCCAGAAAGTCCAATTATCCAACGGATACTTCGGAAGCATCTTCAACTGATAACGGAAGTACTTGTCCAAGAATGGAATAACCCTTTCATCCTTGGTGGCCATATAGTACTGCTTGATAATCTTCAAGGCCACCATCTTAGGCCACCAGTCATGGGAATTATTCCTCTGGAGACCAGGCTCGGGATCCCTGTCTATGTCCGGACCGAAATAGCCGTCTTCTTTCTGTGAGCCGAGAATCGCCTCCACCCAGACTTGAGCCTTGGCTTTCAAGGTCTCGTCATCAAGGATATAGGCGAGGGGAAGAAGACCGTCAATCCAGTAAGGTCCTCTCTCCCAAGCGTCTCCATCTCCTCCGAGCCAAGCGTTACGCTTGCCGACAACGTTAGGATAAACCTCGTCCAGATGGCCGGTCAAGCCAGTTACCTGAGCTTGCAGCTGAAGTTTTAGCCATCCATCGGGCTTGATCGCCCCCAAAGGAAGCTCCATGTAGCGGCTCTCGAGAAGGGGTGCCCTGTTGGAGATATAATCTTGGGCGAAAGATGCGGCGGGAGTCAACATAAGCACTCCCAATAGGATTAATATTCGTTTCATATTATTGTCGGTCAAATAGTTAATCGGCAAGTGGCACCCAGACCTTCATCTTCCCGGCCTCGCGGTTATCCCAGGAGTAATAAGGTATGTAATTGAGAGTCTGGTCACCCACATGGGCGGTGATCGCCACGATGCCACGGAGTTTGTCAGCCTCAAAAGCGGTGTCAAACTTAGCATCTTCCGCGATACGCAAAGCATCGAAGTCTACATTGTTGTCAGCCTCCTCGATGCAGTAGACGATGGGACCCCTCTGGACTGCGCGCATTCCTTCGTCTTCTTTGACTCTGGGGTCCGCGGCGACGACCTCGACAGGCATATCCATATTCAGGTCGATGAAATCTCCATCTTTCCACTTGCGGTCTATTACCGCATATCCCTTCTCTACGGGAACCTCGATAGCTTCATCATTGACGGCCAGGGTGTAGCTCTTGCACCAACCCGGGACACGGAGACGGATCTGGGTCTTGACTGGAGCCTTCGCCCCTATTTCGAGTCTCATGTAGCCTTGCCAAGGATACTCAGTCTTCTGGGTCAGGGTGACAGTCTTCTTGCCGACTTTCACCTCTGTAGTATTACCGATATAGAGGTTAACCCAAATCGCGTTACCCGACACACCATAGATGTAGTTGCCTATTGAAGGCAGGAAGCGGCAAATCTGGCTTGGACAGCAAGCGCATCCATACCAGGCCTGGCGGTGATGGTTGCCAAGGGATTCGAGCGGATTGACATAGAAGAATCTGTCCCCGGCGAGGGATATTCCCGCGAGGGCGCCGTTGTACATCGAGCGCTCAAGGACATCGACATACTTGCTGTCCCCAGTGAACTGG
Organism: uncultured Bacteroidales bacterium; assembly: GCA_900320365.1. Lineage (GTDB taxonomy): Bacteria > Bacteroidota > Bacteroidia > Bacteroidales > UBA932 > Cryptobacteroides. The sequence continues at coordinate 811 of ONSC01000036.1, read as the reverse complement.
TTCATCCTCCAGTTCCAGAGAACCATACCGACAGATGCGCAGGTCTCGCAGTAGGCGGTCAGGTTCGGGAGGGAATAATCGTTCGTGAATCCCTCATTGGTGGAGGACTGGCCGATACCACCGGTGATGTACATATTCCGGAGCACGACATCGTCCCAGAGACGGTTCAAGGCGTCGATATATCCCTGGTCACCGGTATAAGCGGCGACATCGGACATGCCGCAATAGAGATACATCGCCCTGACGGCATGGCCGGCGATCTCAGACATATCCCTGACAGGCACATCATCCTGGTAGTAAACAGGCGGCCAAGGCCTGTCGATAAGCTTGCCATAAGTGCCGTAACCGTGGCCTCTCTGGTCGAGTAACCATTCGGCGAAATCAAGATACTTCTTCTCCCCCGTGCGACGATAAAGCCACACGACCGGCTCAAGGATGGACAGGCTTGCAAGACCATGGTAGCGCCCCGTCTTGCCAATGTCCTTCTTGCCGGGACCAACCTGCGTCATCAGCCAATCCGCCAAACGATACGCAGCATCGAGGCAACGCTTGTCGCCAAGACATTCATCCGCATAGAGCAACCCGAGAAGCGTGTACTTCTGGCACCACACGTCCCAACCGCCATATACGGTCTTGCTGGCCACGCCGCATCGCGCGGATGGTGCATAGTTGCCGAGATAGCCGCATTCCTCCTGACACGGCAGAAGGTTATCGACGGACGCCACAATGTGCGCGCGGAGTCGTTCCACAATTTCACATTCTCCATTCTCCATTCTCAATTTCATCAGAAACGGCGCCGCGCTGTGCATCC
>ONSC01000173.1 GCA_900320365.1 uncultured Bacteroidales bacterium | reverse complement strand
AACCAAGACGCTGAGACGCTGCTTAGCGCCTTTCCCGGTCAGCTCAGTGGAGACAACCTGGGCGAGTATCTGGACATAGGCGCTGCCAGACTGGACGTCGGAGATATACTGGATTGAGCTACGGTCAATATAACGGAAAGGATAGGTGTGAAGAAGGTCTCCCAACGTGGTGACCTCCAGCTCCGATTTCAGTAGCGAGGCCCTTCTCGGCCCCACTCCCGGCAGGTATTGCACCTCCATATCCAGAGCGTTCCGTCGCATAACATGCGAATTTAAGCATTTTTCAACAATAAAATAGCTATATTTGATGTGCCTGAAAAAAGCACACCCGCCTGATAATGGTTTCCGAACTCATTGGAAAATACATTTGGCTGATACAGACGCTTTCCGCTTCCGGGGAGCGTGGGCTCACGCTGCGCGAGATCTCGGACAAGTTCGAGAGACGGTACGACCAACCGTATTCCAGGAGAACCTTCAACAACCATCGTCTAGCGATCCTGGAAATCTTCGGGACGGACATCGTCTGTGACCGAGGGACCAACAGATACTCCATCCCATACAGTGACGAGGTCATGGACAAAGACAAAAGTGTGGGTTGGTTAGTCAACACATTCACTGTCAGCAACCTCCTCACTCTAGGAAAAGAGAGGCTCTCTGGAAGGGTCAGCGTAGAAGATGTGCCTTCGGGACAGATATTCCTGACATCCATAATGCAGGCCATGGAGGACGAGAGGGAACTTGAGATAGAGTACAAGAAATACAACTCGAACCAAACCGACACCCTCCACATCCAGCCTTTCGCTGTCAAAGAGCATGAGAGGCGCTGGTATCTGGTTGCCTACTGCCATGAAAGGGCATTCAGGAACGGGAAAGAGGCGCCAAATAATGACATGGGCTCCTGGAGGGTTTATGGGCTCGACAGGATTGTCTCGCTCAAAGAATTGGACAGTACATTCAAGATGCCGAGAGGCTTCGACGTCGATGCCTTGTTCCACGACAGTTTCGGGATATTCTTTCCCCGAGAGGGGCAAAAGAGCGAGACTATACGCTTGAGGGCCACAGATGAGGAAGCAAGATACCTCCGGGACCTGCCGCTACACCAGTCACAAAAAGAGGAAGGACCTGCTGAGGGAGGAGGACGATTGTTCAGGCTAAGGGTCATTCCCAATGAGAACCTGCTGATGGAGTTCTGCCGGCTTGCCGGTAGGGTTGAGGTGATCGAGCCGGAAAGTGTACGCTCAGCGGTCAGGGAGATGCTTGAGAAAGGATTAAACAACTACAAAATATTATGAGAACCAAGTCTATCGCCATCGCGGCGGCAACTGCTATGATGATCATGGGATGCGCTCAGAAAGAGCCTGCCGGGGACAAGGCCTACATAGGTCCCTCCGGAATCCAGGCCGAGAACGGGGTGATGACCCCGGAGATTCTGCTTTCCTTCGGAAGGCTTTCAGATCCTCAACTCTCCCCCGACGGGAGATGGATCCTTTACGGGGTGAGTTACACTTCAATTGAAGATAACCGCTCTTGCAGGAACCTTTTCGTACAGGAGGTGACCAAAGATGATAACGGGCTTTCTTTCGGGGATAAGATACAACTGACGAAGGAAGGAAAGAGCTTGTCCAACGCGCGCTGGAGCAAGGATGGAGGATCAGTTTATTACCTTCAGGGCGGACAGATACTCAAGGCTCCTTTCGTCGTGACAGGTGAAGTTCCATCCCTCGGTAAGGGAGTTAAACTAAGCGATGTGGCGGAAGGCATCGGCGAGTTCGCCATAAGCCCTGACGAGTCGCAGGTTCTCTACATAAGCACAATCCCGGGTCCAGTGAAGACCCCAAAGGATTTTGACGAGGGGCTTGACAAGGCCAAAGCCTATGTCACCGAAGACCTGATGTACCGACACTGGGACCACTGGACCACAGAGCGCCCGCAGACCTATGTCGCCCCTATCAATGAAGGGACTCCTATCACCCTCGATAACTCCATGAATATCTTGGGAGAAGACGCCGGAAAATTCGAGCTTCCACTCGAACCTTACGGAGGTCTTGACCAGGTCACCTGGAGTCCCGACGGGCAGATGGTGGCATATTCATGCAAGAAGAAAGAGACAGGAAGGGAGTACGCTTTCTCCACAGACACAGAGATTTACATCTACAAGATAGTGACTGGGCAGACAGTCCGCATCCCGATGGGGGGCGGTTATGACACTGATCCTGTATGGAGTCCTGACGGCAAACACATCGCTTTCCTCAGCATGGCCCGTGATGGCTATGAGGCCGACAAGGCCCGCCTGTTCGTAGCCACTGTTGACAACCCTGGCGAGTCCGACGGACAGACAGAGGTAAAAGTCTCTGACATCCGCGAGTTGACCGCCAACTTCAAGTACAACGTAGCCGGACCGGTCTGGTCCGAAGACTCGAAGTATATCTATTTCAACGCTTTGACAGAAGGTCTCCAGGCCATTTACAAGGTAGATGCTGTCACCGGCCGTTCAACCGCTGAGGCTCACACCGACATCGCCGTGGAGCCAGTGCGAATCACTCCAGATGACGCCTGGTACGATTTCAATTCACCGTTCGCCGTAGTGGACGGGACACTGCTCGCCAGCTACGCCTCCATGGAGTTCCCGACAGAACTTGTAGCCGTGAAAGAAGAGGACGGCTCTTTCGGAAGGATTTCTGACGAGAACGGGCATATAATCGGCCAACTTGAGTCCTGCGACATCCAGGAGAGATGGATCACCACTGTTGACGGCAAGAAAATGTTGACTTGGGTCCTCTATCCCCCTAAATTCGATTCCACGAAGGTATATCCGGCCATAGAGATATTCCTGGGAGGACCTCAGGGTACCCTCAGCCAAGGATGGAGCTATCGTTGGAATTACCGACTCATGGCCTCCCAAGGCTACATCGTCATACTCCCCAACCGCCGAGGCACTACCGCTTTCGGCCAGGAATGGTGTGAGCAGATCAGCGGCGACTACATCGGCCTCAACATGCAGGATTACCTGAGCGCCGCCCGTGAGCTTAAGAAGGAGCCCTATGTCGGCAAATTAGCCGGCTGTGGAGCGTCCTATGGCGGTTTCAGTGTCTACTACATGGCAGGTATTCACGGTGACACCTACGACTGCTTCATCGCCCATGCGGGAATATTCGACGAGAGGTACATGTACTACGAGACCGAGGAGATGTGGTTCCCCAACTGGGACAACGGCGGTCTTACTGAGTATTCATACACTACCGGCCAGATGGGTCCCAAAGGCGACGGGAAGACTTTCGGAGGCATCCAGCAGGCCGGCTCGCCATGGAGCGACTCTCCCAAGGCCCAGCGCCATTACACGAACTCACCGGCGGCAAATGTGACCAAGTGGCACACTCCGATCCTCTGCATCCACGGAATGATGGACTTCCGTATTCCTTACGACCAAGGCATGGCCGCATTCAACACAGCGCAGATGATGGGTGTACCTTCAAAGCTTGTGGTTTTCCCGGAGGAGAACCACTGGATCCTACAGCCACAGAACGCCCTGTTCTGGCACCGTTGTTATTTCGACTGGCTTGACCGTTGGTGCAAATAAGTGCGCCTGCCGAGGATATTCTTGATTACAGCATTGCTGGTTTGGACCGGGGCTTTAAGCCCGGTCCATGCCAGCTCATTGTCCGCTAGCAAAGACTCCGCTAAAGTCAGGACTGGAAAGTGGTCCGGTAATGTGGAGCTGGTATCAGGCTTCGGCTTCCTGGACTGGGGGAAGATGACTTGGGAAAATACCCATTTGCGTGAGGCTGGTACTCTTAACCTGCTATATGATAGTCCAACCTTCCAGTTCAACACCTCGTTAGGTTCCAGATTTGAGAAAAATTTCACGACTAAAGAACGTTTAATCCTCAACAGTTCTTTTTTCGGAGGTATCTACAGTGATGAAAGTAGCGACTCCAAATCCGGTTTCATCAATGCCGGGGCCAGATGGCGTCCGAACAGCAGGAACACATATTCCGTTGGAGCCAGCTTCAGCCCCGCCTGGGGCGATCAAGTCAACTCCAATGCCGTTTTTACTCTTGGCAGCATCATATCCGCTGATGTGAGAGTCGAGGAAAGAGAGACAAGAGGGAAAGCGTCCTCTATCAACTATTACTCCAGCCACTTCTTTCAGAACACTCGTTTCTCCCTCCATACCTCCTTCAATGCCGGGGCATCCAGTAATAAAAAGACGTCAACCTGGGCGGAAGCGGTTTTGAAAGGACATGATGAAATAGAGGAAACGATTCTCGGCGACACCTACAAGCTCACTCCGCATAGCACCAGCAACAATGCCGGAGCCTCAATCACACTAAGGGATTCCACCTTCGCGGGAGTCTCTTCCCTCTTGGCGGAGGGCGGTATAAGGCTCAGGGGAAACCGCCTCCTGGACCATTACAGCGGGGCTATCCTTGTTGAGGAGGATGTGTGGCGAGACAGCGTCAGGCTAAGGGAGAACTTCAATTACCTGGAATTGTACGCTGAGCCTAATGTCAGGATGAGCTACCACAAAAAAGGCTATGGAGCTGATCTCTACACTACTA
>ONSC01000046.1 GCA_900320365.1 uncultured Bacteroidales bacterium | reverse complement strand
TCTGGATCTTAGTCTTGAGCGGGAAACCATTTGAATAGATGAAGCTCGAGACCACGTTGAACAGTGTCATTATTATCGGCAGGATATTGATCGAAAATGCTCCGATCGTGATGAGCCTGTCAGGGTCTGAAAGATTTGCTATGGGGCCTAAGCTTACGTTCGCGAGGAGCTTGTTGCCCGAAAGCATGTTGTATGCTCCCATGAAGAACGGGACCTGCAAAAGGATCGAGACAGAGCTCTTAAGCACATTGAGAGGGCTGTAATTGTTCTGCCTGTAGCATGTCTGGAGGAGCATGAATCTCTCATCGCCCTTGAAGGTCTCCTTGATATGCTTGACCATCGGAGCGATCGCATTCTCTTTGTCCTTTGCCTCTTCCTGGATCTTATCCGAACGGTTGTAGAGCGGAAGAACGAGGATGTTTACGACAAGGCTCAGTATGACTATCGAAAGGATGGTATTGCCGGACACCTTCGAGATTATCGAGAAGATGGTCTCGAGGAGATATTCGATCGGATAAAGAGCTATGAGATAGAGGAAATGCGTAAAACTCATGCATCTGCCTCCTTTTTCACGGCCTTTTTCTGTTCTTCCAGTTTGGCAAGTTTCTTTATCAGGTAGTCAGCGATCAGCTCGCTGCTCTTGCCGATGTTGCACCAGGTCTCTTTCCTGGCCTCATCGATAATGTCGGTCTCTTTGCTTTCTTTGATGCTGGAATCTATCAATTCCTTTATCTGGCCGACGTTCTCCTTTTTGAGCTCTTTGCCGATCTTGCGGATCGTTGACAGCATCCATAACTCACCTTCGAGACACCATGCATCGTAAGGATCTTTTTTGAACTGGGCGTTCGTATAGATAACGGGTTTGTTGAAGATAAAAGCGAAATCGTACATGATGGCCGAGTAGTCGGATATCATGATGTCTGATCTCGCGAGAACGTCAAAATTGTTGTTGTCCTTGTTCCAGTGGAGCTTTTCCGAATCGGGGTACTTTGCCATGAGGCGGTCGATCGTTTCCTTATCGGCAGTAAAAGACTGCGGGTGCGGACGGATGATTATGTTATAGCCGGTCGCGATAAGCCCGTCGATCAGCAGCTCCCCGTATTTTACGAGAAGGCAGCTGGCACCCCATGAAGGCGAGAGCAGCACTGTGGTAAGGCCCGTTTCAGGTCTTTTGTAGTTCTTTGCATGCTTCAGCATCGTGTCCATGTAAGGAATGCCGACCATGCGGATCTCTTTGGCAGGAAGGTGCCTCTGTCTCTCGAGTTCCCTGACCTGATCTTTCTGGAAAATATCGGCAATTTTCGTTAAATTTGTATTCTTTAAGGGATCATGAGAAATGGATCGCGACCAGGCTGAGAAAAGAGTCATAGAATTGAGGGAGACCCTATGGGTCAACAGCAGGAGGTACTATGTCGATAACGCTCCGACTATGAGCGATTTCGAATATGACCACCTGATGCGTGAGCTGGAGGATCTTGAGACGGCATTTCCTGACCTGAGAACTCCTGACTCCCCCACCCAGAAGGTTGGTAGTGACCTTGAGAAAGGCTTCGCCCAGTATCCCCATAAGTATCCCATGCTGTCTTTGGGTAACACCTACAACATCGGGGAGATTGAGGATTTTGTGAAAAGGGCGGAGAAAGAGCTCGGTGAGGTCGGGTTCACATATTCATGTGAGTTGAAATTCGACGGTACGGCGATATGCTTGACATATCGCGGAGGAAAGCTTTTCAGGGCCCTGACCAGAGGTGACGGAGTCGTAGGTGATGATGTGACTGCGAACGTGAGGATGATCTCAAATGTTCCGCTCTCATTGAAAGGAACGGGATGGCCGGATGAGTTTGAGATCCGTGGCGAGATCCTGATGCCGTATGAGTCTTTCGACCGTCTGAACCGTGAGCGTCTGGAGAATGAGGACCAGCCTTTCGCCAATCCTAGAAACGCCGCCTCGGGCTCCTTGAAGCTTCAGGACCCCAAGGTTGTCGCTAAACGTGGCCTGATGTGTACCCTGTACCATATTCCTGCCCAGAGCGTCGCTTTCGCCACCCATTCGGAGGCGCTAGACGCCGCCGCATCATGGGGGCTGCCGGTATCATCGGAGCGTCGCACGGTCTCAGGAATAAATGAGATTGAGGATTATATATCCTATTGGGACAAGCAGAGACGGTTCCTTCCCTTCGCTACGGACGGCATCGTGATAAAGATTAACGAGCTCGATTACCAGAACACTCTCGGATACACAGCCAAGTCCCCCAGGTGGGCAGTTGCTTTCAAATTCCAGGCTGAGGAAGTCCTTACACGCCTTTTATCCATTGATTATCAAGTCGGAAGAACTGGTGCGGTGACACCTGTCGCCAACCTCTCCCCTGTTCAACTCGCCGGGACTGTAGTTAAGAGAGCCACCCTGAACAACGAGGATTTCATGACTCAGATGGATATCCGTGTCGGTGACTGGGTGAAAGTGATAAAAGGCGGGGAGATCATTCCGAAGATAATTGACGTGGACACTTCCAAGCGTCCCGCTGACGCTGTCAAGCCTTCATTCCCGGCCATATGCCCAGACTGCGGCACTCCCCTTGTCAAAGACGGGAATGAGGCGAAGTGGTTCTGCCCTAACACGGATGGTTGTCCTACTCAGATTAAGGGGAAGTTGGAGCATTTCCTGGGCAGAAAAGCGATGAATATCCTTGCCGGGGAGGCCACTGTTGAGCAGATGTACAATCTGGGTCTTGTAAAGACACCAGCTGATTTCTATTCTCTCAGCAAAAGGGATCTGCTTATGCTTGAAGGGTGGAAAGACAGGAGCGCTGAGCGCTTTCTTTCGAGCCTGGCCGAGTCAAGGTCAGTACCGTTCGAGAGAGTCCTTTTCGCTCTCGGGATACGCTATGTGGGCGAGACGACCGCGAAAGAGCTGGCCAGATATTTTGGAGATATTGATTCAATTGCCTCAGCCTCAGAAGAGAAACTGCTGGAGGTCAAGGATATAGGCGATGTGATAGCAAAGAGTGTACATGACTATTTCAATGACCCTAGGCATCTTGATGAGATAACAAGGCTTAAAGAAGCCGGCTTGAGATTCTCCGTCGAAGAGGTTGCCGTCTCGTCCACGGCTCTCGCTGGTAAGACCATAGTGATCTCGGGTAATTTCTCCAAGTCCAGGGATGAGATGAAGCGCTTGATAGAGGATAATGGCGGAAAGAACAGTTCCTCGGTCAGCGGGAAGACAGACTTCCTCCTGGCCGGGAGTAAACCGGGACCGGAGAAGATACGCAAGGCTGAGGAACTCGGAGTTAAGATAATCGGCGAGGATGAGTTCATGGATATGATACCCTCCGGAGACTCCCCCGCCGGTGATGATGATATTGTGGAACCCACCTTATTCTGATGATTCTCATGAGCTGGCTGAGCGATATCATATATAAGATCAAGACCTACTTCAGGTGGCTGAGCAAGTTTATCAGCCATGATATCTGGCAATTCAATATTGATGAGTTCTCCAAGGCCAGGGCTAGGTTCATAACTGATCTTAAAGTTGTCACCGACGCCCTCAAGAATTTCGCGGATGAGAAGATTGGGTTCCAATCGGTTGCTTTGAGTTATTTCTGCACTCTGGCTGTGGTCCCGCTGGTCGCGGTCAGTTTCGCAGTCACGAGCGGTTTCGGTCTCGAGCATGTGCTGAGGGATGCCCTGTATTCGGCAGACATTAACCAGACGGTGATCGACACACTCATGAACGCCGCCTCGAATATAATACATGCTTCCAAATCAGGTGTATTCGGCATTATCACCGCCCTATCCTTCGTATGGCTCGTCATCTGGATGATGAACCGCGTGGAGAAGGTTTTCAATAATGTCTGGCACGTCCGCAAGCCTCAAAGGAAGGCTCTTAAGAGCTACGGGATGGATATCATTATCATGATCATCATCCCGTTTATCGTATTGATCTTCTTCGCCGGAACCGTCGTTTATTCACATGTGCTCGATCTTATCCCCAACACCATTGGAATCACCGATAAGATAAAGTCTTTCCTGAGCTGGTTGATATTCGGCGCGATCGCCGTGATGACCCTCTCGGCGATGTACAAATTCATTCCCGCCACTTATGTCAATTACCGTTTCGCCTTGAAAGCTGCGTTATGGGCGGGAATCGCTTTCACGCTTTTGCAGTATCTTTATCTTGAGACACAGGTTCTCGTCACAAGTATAAACGCCGTTTACGGTGCCGTGGCCGCTTTGCCTCTCTTCATGATGTGGCTGAGGTTCGGGTGGCTGGTCATTCTGTATGGGGCGCAATTCTCCTATTCTTTCCAAATGGTCGACACTATGGAGAAAGAGGCTAGAAAGAGTAAAATTGTTGAAGAAGTATGAGTTTCTCCAAATTCACAGAAGAGGATTACCAGGTGATCAGCGAGAGCTACGCCCAATTGAAGGAGGCCGCCCGAAAAAGGTGCGCCAACCAGGAGGAACTGGATGTCGTCCAGAAAGCTTTCGACTTCGCCAATGAGGCGCACAAGAATGTGAGGAGGCGTTCGGGAGGGCCTTATATCATACACCCTATAGAGGTCGCGAAGATTGTCGTATGCGACATCGGCCTCGGTTACAAGTCGATCGCCGCTGCCCTGCTCCATGACGTTGTGGAGGACACTGACTATACTGTCGATGACATCAGGAACCTGTTCGGGGATAAGATAGCCAGCCTCGTCGATGGATTGACCAAAATCAAGATAGTCCTTGACAACGAGGATAGGGCGAAGAAATCCGATGGTGTGTACTCGGAAAGCCTTCAAGCTGAGAATTTCAAGCGCATCCTGCTGACTCTGAACGACGATGTGAGGGTTGTCCTAATCAAGCTTGCCGACCGTCTCCACAACTGCCGTACAATTGACTCGATGCCTGAGTATAAGAGGGACAAGATATTGAGCGAGACTATGTTCATATTCATCCCTCTTGCCCACAGGTTGGGTCTCTACGAGATCAAGTCCGAGATGGAGAATATCTGGCTCAAATACAAGGAGCCTGACGCCTACAACGAGATTTCCGGCCTTGTAAGCAAGAACATCAGCGACCTCGAGAAGCAGATCGATGATTTCATCAAGCCTATAGACAAGGCTCTGAGAGACTCCGGTTTCAATTTCAAGATCCGGAAGAGGGTCAAGACACCCTACTCGATTTGGCACAAGATGCAGACTAAGAACATCACTTTCGAGCAGGTTTATGACCTTTACGCCCTGCGTGTGATATTCACTCCTGAGGCCGGGACCAAGGAGAGCGAGAGGGATCAGTGCTATCATATTTTCTCCATTATCACCGGGATTTACCGCTACAAGCCGGACAGGGTCCGGGACTGGGTGAAGCATCCTAAAAGCAATGGATACGAAGCTCTGCATTGCACTTTGATGAGCGAAAAGGGTGTCTGGATCGAGGTCCAGATACGATCCAAAAGGATGGATGATATTGCTGAGAAAGGCATCGCCGCCCACTGGGCTTACAAGCAGGAAGGTTATATCAGCGAGAATGACAGTGAGATGGACAAGTGGCTCGCCAAGGTCAAGGAGATACTTGTGAGCCCGGATGTCAATGCCCTGGAGTTGCTGGACATCATACATAATGACCTTACTAGCAGTGAGATCACAGTTTTCACTCCAAAAGGTGACCAGAAATCGGTCCAGAAGGGCGCCACTGCCCTTGATTTCGCATACAGCATCCACACTGAGATAGGTAACAAGGCGATCGCCGCCAAGGTCAACATGAGGCTTGTTCCTCTCTCTCATGTGTTGAAGACCGGAGACCAGGTGGAGATCATAACCGCGGAGAACGAGACACCAAAGAAGGAGTGGCTCCGCTTCCTCCAGACAAGGCATGCGAGGAATGTCGTCATCGACTATTTCAAGGGCAGCAAGAAAGAGATCGTGGAAGTCGGTAGAGGTATCATATCCTCCCAGCTCGAGTCTCTCGGGTATAGGATGAATAATGATTCCATGGACATCCTGTGCAAGCATTTCAACATACCAGGCAAGAATGCTGAGGAGTTGTGTTTCAGGGTGGGTCTCGGGCTTTTGAATGTTGATTCCATGGGAGATGTCCTTACTCCCGCCAGTCCTTCCAGGAGTCATTACTGGCCCTTCTCCTTGTTCAGCAGGAGAAAGGACAGCGCCTCCCAGGGTGATAAGGATAGGAATGAATATGTCATAGCGCAGTGCTGCCGCCCGATTCCCGGAGACGCTGTTGTGGGTATAAAGAATCCCGACGGAACCGTGACGGTCCACAAGAAAACGTGCTCAGTGGCTGACAATATAGCCTCCAAGCATGGTGACAGGGTCGTTGTGCCACAGTGGGAATCTGAAGGGGATAAAAAGGCATTCCCCGTGAGAATCGCCCTCAATGGCATCGACAGGGTCGGTTTGCTCAATGAGATATCCCGATATATATCACTTGTGATGGGCGTTAACATGCGGAAGATACTCCTGAGCACTGACGGCGGGATTTTTGAAGGGTACATCGACCTTAGTGTGCAGGATAAGACGGCGCTTGAGAGAATGATCAAGAAACTAGCCTCGATAGACGGCATACAAAGTGTAGCTAGGACAGAGTTATGAGAAAGTTGATTACGAGGTTTTTCCCCCTTCTCCCGGCGGCTGTGGTCATCCTGTCGTTGGTTTTCTCTCATTCATGCGCCAACACGACCCAAGCCCCTAGAGGTGGCCAAAAAGACACCATACCACCGGTGATCGTCAAGATATCACCGAAACCCGGGAGCACTAATATTCCTCAGAAAGGAGCCCAGATAACATTCACTTTCGACGAGTATGTTGTGGTTAAAAACCCGAAGAACATCTATCTCTCCCCTCCTCAGGTTAAGTCTCCGAAGTATAAGATTAAGGGCAAGAGCGTTGTCGTGTATTTCGAGGAGGATCTTCTCCCTGACCTGACATACACTCTCGACCTTACCGGTGCCATAGCAGATAATAACGAAGGGAATATGTTCCCCGGGTACACCACATTTTTCTCAACCGGTGAGACAGTGGACTCCATGTTTATCACCGGCACTGTCGTGGATTGCAGTAATCTCAAGCCGATTAAGGGAGCCACAGTGATGCTGTATAAGGACCAGCGTGACTCGGCCGTATTCCTCCAGCGTCCTGTCGCGTCCGCTAAAACCGATGATTGGGGATATTTCTCGATCAGGAACATTAAAGACACTGTTTACAGGGCCTATGCGATGGTTGATGCCAGTGCGAATAATGTCTATGATCCGGAGGAAGATAGAATAGCTTTTCTCGACACCCTGGTAACTCCTCGGCGTGTTGTTAATGACACATTACCGGAGTTGATGAAATTCGAGATGAAAGACACCCTAAGCTGCCTTTCGCGTAAGTCAGACATCACTCTCAACGTTTTTAGGGAGAAACCTGAGAAGCAGATGCTCATGAACAAGAAAAGGACCGCTGACAGGGCGGCATACATCACTTTCATGTCCACGGACACCAGGATAGACTCGCTCTGGTTCAAGAACTTCCCTCCAGAGAAAGTCATTACGGAGTTCAATATTCCCAAGGATAGTTTGCTTTTGTGGTTGAATGATTCCCGCAGGATGCCGGATACCCTTCACCTATTTGTGAAGTATTGGAAAACGGACTCACTCAACACTCTGGTTCCAGTGACGGAGGATTTCAAACTAGTGGATGAGAATCGTCCCAAGGGGAAGAAAAAACCCGCTGTCACGCATAACGACACTATTTGCAAGCTAAAGCTTACCGCCATACCGGAGAAATTCGAGCAAGACGGTATCATCCTAGAATTCGAGGACCCGCCTTTCCTGGGTTATTTCGATAGCCTCTCGTTTAAATCCATTAATCCAAAACAGATAGAAAAGAAGGAAAAATTCTCTATTGAGCGGGATACCCTTAACCTCAGGCGATATGTCATCACTCCTAAAGTAGACATACAAGAGGGATATGAATATGTGTTCAAAGTTCCCCATAGGGTGTTCAAGGATATCAACGGCCATTGGAATGACAGTACCCAGGTCAAGGTGACCAAGCCCAAAGACGATGAATTGAGTACCTTCACCCTTACCCTCAGCGGAGTTAAGAATAAATACATTATTCATCTGCTTAACGAGAAAAAGTCCCAGGTCATGAGGGAATATATTGTCGATACCAATCGCTCACTTGTATTCCCCTATCTGAAGAAAGGAGCGTACTGCATCCGTGTAATCGAGGATGTGAACCGCAACGGAATTGTGGATACGGGATCCCTTCTCCAGCATCGTCAGCCAGAGAAAGTGCGTTTTCTGAAAACAAAAGACAAAGATACTTTCGACATTCCCGAGAGGAGCGAGATTGAGCAATCCCTTGATCTTGAGGAGTTCATGAGTGATTAGATATGAGAAAGACCTTCGCGATACTTGTATTAACCTTGTTCGTACCGTTCGGCATCGTTTACGCTCAAGATAAGACGCCGGGAGACTCTCTCAAGAAGGTCTTCTCGCTTAACGACTATACCTTGATCGGCGTTGAGTATGGTGCCTCGGCGAGCAGGCAGCAGTTCAACCCTTCAAAGACCCAGGGTAACCTCATTGTCCCCCACACCTATGGGATTTTCGTGCTGAAGTATGGTAAGCTTTTCGACGGAAGTCCTAATTTCGGCATTAAAGGCGGCGTGCGCTACAGCCATGAAGGTTATCAGTTCAAGATGAATAAGGAGACGGGAATCACTCCCTCTCTTGAGGGTGCGCAGAAGGCCATAATAGATGTCGTCGAGGTCCCTTTGATGGCTCACTTCCACTCTGATGGCTTGCATTTCAAGGTTATGCTTGACCTCGGTATTTACGGTGGATACAGGCTGTCGATTGACAGGATTGGTGATCATGTCTACGACGAGTACAAGAACGCTTTCATGGAGTGGGATTACCGTTGGGATTATGGAATAACCGGCGGCTTGGGTTTCGGAATCGTCTTTGACCCGGTTGAGTTCCATGTCAACGCTGATGTGCGTTATTCATGGGGGTCGCTCTATAGGGCAGACTACCTCAGCAAGGACTTTTTCAGGTTCGCTTATCCGTTCGATGTGATGTTGACAGCGGGCATGTATTTCCAAATCACCAAGCGTACGGGCAAGACCAAAGGCCAGATCCGCAGGGAGGCATATCAACAAGTTTATCATCCTGATACAAATGGAGTTTCTGACAGCGAGAGCAGGTGATGTGCTCATAGGAGGTGGCTCTCCGATAGTCGTTCAGACCATGTGCGACACCCATACTTCGGACGTGGATGCCACTGTCGCTCAATGCCGCTCACTGGCTGAAGCCGGCGCGGAGATGATCCGCATCACTGTGCCTGGCCTGCCGGATGTGGATTGCGTGAAGAGAATTAAATCCACTTTAAGATCTGAAGGCATAACCACTCCCATAGTGGCTGATATACACTTCTCATCGCAAACGGCCATAGCTGTGGCCCCTATTGTCGAGAAGGTGCGTATCAACCCTGGGAATTTCCACAAGGATCACAGCGAGGCAGTCAAGCGTTTCCGTGAACTCATTCAGGTATGCAAAGATAACGGCACCGCGATCCGGGTCGGAATAAATCACGGGTCTTTGGGGGAATATATCACCAATCTGTATGGAAATACCCCCACGGCCATGGCCAAAGCCGCAATGGAGTGGCTTGGGGTATGTTTGGAAGAGGATTTTCTCAATGTGGTGGTCTCTCTCAAGTCCAGTAACACCAGGGTCATGGTGGATGCTTACAGGTCGCTCTACGACGCCATGCGAGAGGAAGGACATATATTCCCAATGCACGTCGGAGTGACTGAGGCCGGCAATGGTGACAGTGGTCGCATGAAGTCCTGTGTGGGAATATCCTCCCTGCTTTCTGAAGGGATTGGGGACACTATACGAGTGTCATTGACTGAATCTCCGTTGAACGAGCTTCCTGTCGCCCGCTATCTCGCCGCCAGATATGGAAGGAAGATTGTGTCTTCGATGACATCCATATCCCTCGAAGGCGGGAAAGCAGTCGCCACATATCACTCCCCTTCCTTTGAGACCCTCCTTCTGGATGTCTCTTGTGACTTCGGGAAACGACTCTTGGATAATGAATTAGATGAACTCGTCCTGAACGGAGAGTATCTCGATGATGCGGGCGAGGCGGTGTCTATCGAATCCTCAGGGAAAGGCATGTATCTGGTTGATGAGCTGATGCAGGCTTCCAGACGCCGGTTTTACCGGCCCGAGTACATCGCTTGTCCGGGATGCGGCAGAACGATGTATAATATCCAGGCCGCTCTGGCCGAGGTGAAGGCCAAGACATCCCACCTTAAAGACACTGTTATAGCCGTGATGGGGTGCGTCGTCAATGGCCCCGGGGAGATGGCTGACGCCGATTGGGGATATGTCGGGGAAGGAGGTGGCAAGGTCTCCATTTATAAAGGAAAGACTCCCCTTCTCAGACACGTGCCGGAAGGAGAGGCTGTCGATAAACTTCTTGAGTTGATTGAATCTGAGAAGGCTATTTGAGTCTTGCGATCTTCGTGACGCTAGCAACCGTGAAATCTCCCTCCTTGACAAGTATCTCAGCGTCTAGGGGCAGGAATATGTCAATTCTGGAGCCGAACTTTATGATTCCGCATTGCGAGCCTCTATCAACCTCCATTCCCTCTTTTGAGTAGCAAACTATCCTCCTGGCGAACGTTCCGGCTATCTGCTTGAAGAACACTTCTCCATGGGAATTCTTTATAGCGGTCGAGGAATGCTCGTTTTTCTCCGAGGATTTCGGGAGGAAGGCTAGCAGATATCTTCCCGGGTGATACTTGTAGTAAGATATCGTTCCGGTCATCGGCCAGAAATTGGTGTGGACATCGAAGAAATCCATATAAATGGAGACTTGGATGCGGTCATCCTTGAAATACTCTCCTTCATAGACACGCTCCACGATCACAATCTTGCCGTCGGCCACAGAGGTGACCAAAGTCTCGTCTCCCTCAGGAATATCCCTTTCTGGAACTCTATGGAACCAGAACACGAAAAAGGCGAACAGTGCCAAAAACAGCAAGACCGGAACCAGTATCCAGGGTGATTTTATCAAAAAGATGGCGACTAAAGCCAGTACCAGGGTTACTGTCCAATAGATCGCGATAGTTCCTTTTGAGTCTTTGTCTATTTTGATTCCTTTCATTTGCGGTTAATTTACAGAAGATCAAATAAAGCCAAGTATATGGCTCCGAATGGCATCGCCATCAAAGTGCTGTCAAAGCGGTCAAGCAATCCCCCATGTCCCGGGATTATTTTACCGGAATCCTTCACACCGAAAACCCGCTTCCATTGTGACTCGTAAAGATCGCCGTACACACCGGCCACAGACATGATCAAAGCCAGAATCAACGAGTGCATAAGGGGGAATTTCAGCAGTCCGATCTCATAAAGGACAAAAGCGGCCACCACGGAAAGGATTACTCCCCCGATAAAACCGATCCATGTCTTTTTGGGTGAAACAGTCGGGAAAAGCTTTTTGGGAAACCGTTTGCCCAGGGAGATTCCGAAAGCGAAAGCTCCAACATCTGAGCACCAGATGATTATGAAGAAGCAGAGCAGGAGGTTCCCGCTGAAATTGCCGGCCTTGTCGAAAGCGATCAGGTTTCCGAGAGCTATCGGCACAGCGATATACAGAAGGCCTGTGTAAATATTCGAGAACTTGCCATACTCATCCTTATCCTTGACATAAAGGGAGTTGATCATCACGATGAATACCGGTATCATCGCGAGGGCGATGAAACGCATCGGGATGTGATAGGTGGATGCGGCGAAGAGTATACCGAAAAGGAATATTCCCGCGAGAATGGCCAGCACCTTTGAGAAGGTGTAGCTGTGCCCCATCGTGATCTCGTAGAATTCCACCAGCATGACGGACATGATGAATATCATCATCCCGGCGAAAAGGAACTTGTTGAATATCAGGCAAGCCACCATCACTATGATGAAGGCGATCCCTGATATTGTCCTTACAGTCACATTATTCATGATCCACCTCTGTTTCAGTGGTTTCCTGCTGCTCCGGTTCCGGTTCTGGTTCAGGATCCGCAGGCTTTACCTTCGGCCCAAATATCTTCTCAATGTCCTCGGCGAAAATGACTTCCTTCTCAAGGAGAAGCTTTGCCATGCGGACAAAACCTTCTTTATTATCCATCAGGATCTTCATGGTTCTGTCGTGAACCTCGTCGACAAGGTCTCGAACCTCCTGATCCATAACCTCGGCGGTCTTCTCGCTGTAAGGTTTTGTGAGATCGTAACCGCGGGAGCCTGTGGAATCATAGAAGGACAACTCCCCTGTCTTCTCTCCCATTCCATAGAACTGAATCATGTTGTAAGCGATTCTTGTCAACCTCTCGAGGTCGTTCAAGGCACCAGTGGCAGGTTCTCCGTTGATTATCTCCTCGGCCACACGGCCTCCCATCAAGGCGCACATCTGATCCATCAAGTATGACTTGGACAAGATCTTCCTCTCATCGGGCAAATACCATGTCAGTCCAAGGGCGTCGCCCCTGGGAATGAGGCTCACCTTGAATACGGGATCGGAATATGGCAACAGCCATCCGACAGTGGCGTGTCCTGCCTCGTGGTATGCCGTGGTCCTTTTCTCCGTCGGAGTGAGAATGGAGCTCTTGCGTTCCAGACCTCCGACTATCCTATCAACGGCGTCGAGGAAATCCTGTTTGTCAATCTCGGTTTTATTCTTCCTGGCGGCAGTGAGAGCGGCTTCGTTGCAAACATTGGCTATATCGGCCCCAGAGAATCCGGGAGTGTGCTGAGCCATGAAGCTTAAGTCGAAATCCTTGGATATCTTCAGTCCTCTCATGTGGACCTGGAATATTTCCTCCCTCTCCTTGAGTTCAGGGAGCTCGACATGGATCTGGCGATCGAAGCGGCCAGCCCTCATGAGAGCCTTGTCCAGAATGTCCGCCCTGTTGGTGGCGGCCAGGATTATGACTCCCGAGTTGGTGTCGAAACCGTCCATCTCGGTGAGAAGCTGGTTCAGGGTATTTTCTCTCTCATCATTTGAGGAAAAGCCCACATTCTTGCCCCTCGCTCGACCAACGGCGTCGATCTCGTCGATGAAAACGATGCAGGGAGCCTTCTCCTTCGCCTGACGGAACAGGTCCCTCACCCTCGATGCGCCTACTCCGACAAACATCTCCACGAAGTCGGAACCGGATATTGAGAAGAAAGGAACGTTGGCCTCACCTGCCACGGCCTTAGCAAGGAGGGTTTTGCCGGTTCCGGGAGGGCCGACCAAGAGGGCACCCTTGGGGATCTTGCCGCCAAGCGCGGTGTACTTCTGCGGATTCTTCAGGAAATCAACGATTTCCATGACTTCTTCCTTAGCTCCATATAGTCCGGCGACGTCCTTGAAGGAAACATTAACCTTCTCTTTGTCGGCGAGCTTGCCGGTGGATTTCCCAACATTGAAAATCCCGCCGCCAGCGCCACCGGGGCCGGCTCCCATGCTCTTGCCCATGCCACGGAACATCCAGACCCACATCAGGATCAGGAATATCGGGAAAATAAGCCATTCGAGGATGTCAGCCCATGCGCGGCTCTCATTTTCGATAACAATCTTGACCTGTTCGGATACGGGAAGCGTCTCATTGAGCTCACCGAACTCCTTCTCCGCGTCGAATTTGTCGGATACGAGAAATATGAAATGCGGTGAGCTGGAAGGAACTTTACCGCCAAACTTGTCGGCATACTTGGAGAGCCTGTCAGGTTTGACTGTTATGTTACCTTTATAGGTGTTTCTGACGTATGTGATCTCCTTGATGTCACCGCCAGCGAACATCTCTTTCACTTCTGCCCACTCAATCTTTTGCGGATTGGCGCCGCTGTTGTTCATCAGCAGCCAACCAATCCCCAGGATGAGGAGTATGTAAAACCATGAGAAATTGAACCTCACCCTATAGACTCTGCGACGAGGCTCATTATCTTTATTCGGCATCTGTTGTCTTCTTTTTAGTCTTCGGCCTGTCTTTGTACTCTTTCTGCGGAGCGTCCGCCCAGAGTTCCTCCAGCCTGTAGAACTGTCTGTATTCGGTTAGGAAAATGTGGGCGACGATGTCACCATAATCAAGTATGATCCAGAAGTTGTTCTCCATCCCCTGGGTGCGGAGAGGCTTCCTTCCCAACTCGCGCATCTTGTCTATCACATTGTCAGCTATAGCGTTGACGTTTGTGGTGGATGCGGCGTCACATATCATGAAATGGTCAGTGATCGCGGTACCAATCGACCTGAGGTCGACACCTATTACATTCTGGGCCTTCTTGTCAAGCATGGCGTCAGCCATGACTCTGAGGTCGTGTGTGATCATATTGTAGATAATCTTTGTTAATTTCGCGTTGTTAAATCATACAAATATAATAAAAAACGACAATTTCCGAGCCAATGGCTGATAAGTTGAATATCAGGTGGATGGAAGAGACGGATTCCACGCAGGACGAGGTCAGGAGGCACTTTTCTGAGTATGACAATCTGTCAGTTGTGGCCGCTATACTCCAAACCGCCGGCCGCGGACAGAGGGGAAACACATGGCATTCCAAAGGTGGGGAGAATCTCACTTTCTCGATGGTCTTGCGATTCGGGGAGACAGGTTTCCCTCCACTCCCGGCAAATAAGAGTTTCCTTATCACTAAAGCCGCCACACTCGCTGTGACCAAATACCTCAGTGAGAAAGAGATAGCATGTTCGATCAAATGGCCCAACGACATTTATGT
>ONSC01000192.1 GCA_900320365.1 uncultured Bacteroidales bacterium | reverse complement strand
ACGAAAAACGGTCTTTGACATACTGCGGAAATAGCTCAGTTGGTAGAGCACGACCTTGCCAAGGTCGGGGTCGCGAGTTCGAGTCTCGTTTTCCGCTCCAAACGCCTCGCAGCAATGCGTGGCGTTTTTGTTTGTGGGCAGGTGACGGTGGGGCCGTGAAAATGGGCCATCTCCTCGGGCATATCGGGCAAGGTCTGTAACCGCTTTGGGCAAGGTCTGTTTTTATCGTACAGACCTTGCCCATTCAATATGGCTTCCGCACTACTGAGAGCCCATTCTGGCGGGCAAGGTCTGCGCCTCGAAATCAAACCTTGCCCAAAAGTGCGGACCACCTTGCCCAAAAGCATCGCAGACCCTGCCCCAAACAGCCATGATGGCCCCTGCCGGCGGAATGGACTGGCAGGCAAAAAGACTTGAAGGAAAAGTCTTCACCGTGCGCTTCATAGACTCCGCCGGACAGATTCACCTTCAAGAAACCGGTATCGCACTCCTCCCCGGCGTCGATGAATATGAGATTGTGAAATAACGCTATTGGAGAAAGGGCCTATGCCCTTTTTCTTTTCGCCGCCGTGAGACTCTCGTCCTCTCCGCACGAAAGTGGCTCTCAGGTATCTGGGAGCCCTTTTTTGTGCATTTTTGTCGCGCCGTTGTTACGCCAAGTCTTTGGAGACAAGCAGAATTATGTCTATCTTCACACCGAAAACCCAAATGATACAAATATGAGGACTCGTTTATCTGCGCTTATGGGCGTCGGAGTGGCGACCTGCATTTTAATGACGCCGGGTTGTTCCCAGGTGGTTGAAAACACGTCTGTCAAGCCGGCCCTTGTCCAGAAAGACGGGACTACGCATTTTGAGGTGGACGGAAAGCCTTTCCTGATGTTGACAGGAGAACTCCACAACTCCACGAGTACCTCGGAAAGTTATATGGAGAGCATCGGGGTGTGGGAGCAGATGAAACATGGCCATTTCAACACGGTGATCGCTTCATGCTCGTGGGATGTGATTGAGGACAAGCAGGGCCATTACGATTTCACCTCCGTCGATCATGTAATCCGGAACGCGCGCGAGAACGGACTCAAGGTGGTGATGATCTGGTTCGCCAGTTGGAAGAACGGAAACTCCACCTATGCCCCCAGTTATATCAAGCGCGATCCGGTCAATTATCCCCTGGTGCAGACACCGGACGGCGGGTTCCTCGACGTTCTGTCCACCTTCGGCCAGGCGTCCCTCCAGGCGGACAGGGACGCCTATACGGCGCTGATGCGGCATATCAAGGAGGTTGACAAGGACTACACCGTGATCATGATGCAGGTGGAGAACGAGATGGGGATACTCGGTTCCGTGAGGGACTTTTCTCCAGCGGCCCAGAAGGCATGGGAGGGACAGGTCCCTGATGACCTCATGCAGTATCTCTCCAGCCATAAAGGGCGGCTCTTCCCGGAACTTGAAAAGGTCTGGAGCGAAAATGGACACAAGATGTCCGGGACCTGGGAAGAGGTATTCGGCAAGAGCCACGCCAAGGCCGAGGACCTGCTGACCGACTATCCCTACTATACGGAGGAAATCTTCCAGGCCTATCACTATGCCAAGTATGTGAACGAAATCACCGCAGCCGGCAAATCAGTCCACGATATCCCGATGTATGTCAACAACTGGCTCCGCCAGCCGGGAATGATCAACCCCGGACAGTTCCCTTCCGGGAGTCCGCTTCCGGAAGTCATCGACATTTGGAGGGCTGCTGCACCGGCGGTGGATTTCACGGCGCCGGACATCTACATCAGCGAATATGAATGGGTGCTGAGCCAATTCGCCCTGAGTGATAACCCGATTTTCATCCCGGAATGCAGGCTGGATGCGTCCAAGGCCCTCTATGCCTATGGTGAATATGACGCCCTCGGATTTGCTCCCTTTGGCTTCGACGGCCCCCAGAATGCAACCGGAGAGTATTCTGCCGACTTTGAAAACCTAGGCAAATGCTATGCAATCCTGTCCGGAATGGACCAGTTAATCATCAATAACTATGGCTCCGACCGGCTCCGCGGCCTGAGAGTGACGGAGGAGAATGCAAGCCCTTCCGTCGAGATGGGAGACTACATCCTCACCGCACGCTCTTCCGTCAGGAACCGACGCGCCTTCAACTATGGTCAGGGTGCCGCCCAGATGGCCCGGGAGAACGCGCAACTGGCGGCTGCCGCCCAGCAGCAAGCCCAGTCCGGAGCCCTCATCCTCCAGACTTCACCGGACGAGTTCTATATCGTCGGAATCAACGTATCGTTCTCATTCGCTTCGAAGGACGCCGGCTTCCAGGGAAGGATTCTTACCGACGCGATCGAGGAAGGAACCTTTGTGGATGGTCAATGGGTTCCTGGACGGAGACTCAACGGTGATGAGAACCGGGTCGGAATCAATGGCGTCGGTGCGGTGAGGGTTGTGCTCTACCCATCGACCGTTACGGCACAGGGGCGATAATCTTCGCCCCCTCACCGCACGGAGATTCCAGAAATAAAGCAACACGTTTTTACCGTCACTTACTTCGAGGGGGATCAAAGTTGGTCTGTGGATATCCCGGCGGATTTCAGTGGGAGCGAATAGCATCCCCCCAATCCATTCACGGGCGGAATCTATAACGGCGCCTCTCATTTGTACCCCACCTTAGCACATCGACGGTCTACCTTTACCGCCGATATGACAACCTATTACTGCCCGAACATGGAAGAAGCGCTCCGCCGTGCCAAGAAAGCGGGGCGAGAGGCAGGTTGTTACTTCGGCGGCATCACATTACGGTTTGGCAGGAGAGGGTTTGCAATCTATCGGGAAGGGAAGGTGGTCGAGCAGTATACGTTTATTGGGAGATAAGTATTAGAGAGGGTGTGATTTTTGCAAACGTTTTGGGCTATCAAAATACATGGTTATGAAAAGGTTTACGGTTTTGCTATTTCTTTTTTCTGCGGCTCTAGTGATAAACAGTTGTGGTACTCCTTCTCATTCGGCAATCAGAGGATCCATCACTCTCCCATTAGAATCTGATTCCGAATTGTATTTGATTCCCATTGAACCAATCAGAGGTACAACTATGGGCACTTTATCCCAACTAAAAGACTATCCCTTTTCCCGCTTTATTCCTGTCACATATGTGGATCGGGTATTCTTCGAAGATATGATATCAAAATCAAAAAGGAAGAAACACTTCCAGCAGAAACTTGGATTTTTGGATTATTCATTGATGTATACTGATCCGTCAGGTTCAAATCATTACCTTGTTGTCATCCCATCCGTCGCCAGAATCATCGACCTGACAGACCTGATAGAGTATTATTTCGAAGATGAACGCCAACAGCAGGCATTTCAGGTGTTTGTCGAAAGATTGCAACAGTACGGTTTCGACTTCATTGAACTGACATAACCAGTATTCGGTTATTAGGAGGAATAGATAAAAAAAAGAACCCCCTGCTCCTGTTCTTCCTTCTATAGTGGGCTGGTGGTTCTTTTGTAATATATGAATTGGACACGCCAGAGGTACAGAGTCGGCTCTATGAC
>ONSC01000065.1 GCA_900320365.1 uncultured Bacteroidales bacterium | reverse complement strand
AAGCAGTTCGGAGGACCATCCCGTCAGGGAGGAGGCGTGTCTGGAGTTGAGATCGCCCTTTGGGACCTTGCCGGAAAGGCTTATGGCGTGCCTCTTTATCAGATGCTCGGAGGAAAGTTCCGGGACAAGATCAGGGTGTATTGCGACACAGACGCTGATGGAAAGGACAATGACGGCCACGCCATGGGGCTGGCGCTGAAGAAGAGGATGGAGATGGGATTCACATTCCTGAAGATGGATCTCGGAATAGGCCTTCTGATGGATGTTCCGGGAGCTATCAACGCCCCTCTTGGATTCATTGATGACATGAAGGAATATGCCCCTCATATCCTCAATGTCCAGAGTGGTTCTGTGACTTCTGATATGGTGCGGCGCCAGAGAAGCTATGACATCGTCACCACCGCCCACCCGTTCACCGGCATCCATCTCACTGAGAAAGGGCTTGACGTCCTTGAGCAATATGTCAAGGACGTGAGGGAAGTCATTGGTTATGAGGTTCCTCTGGCCATCGATCATTTCGGTCATGTCTGCGTTGAGGACTGCATCCGTTTCGCAAAGAGGGTTGAGAAGTATAACATCGCCTGGATGGAGGATATGATTCCTTGGATGTACACCGATCAGTACATCCGTTTGAAGAATTCAACCTGCGTCCCTGTCTGCACCGGAGAGGACATTTATCTCAAGGAGAATTTTGAGCCCCTTATAAAAGGCCATGGAGTCTCCGTGATCCATCCCGACATATTGACCTGCGGGGGAGCGTTGGAACTCAAGAAGATCGCCGACATGGCAGACGAGAATGGTGTTGCCGTCGCTATCCACATGGCAGAAAGCCCGGTGGCCTGCATGGCAGCCGTCCATACCGCAGCGGCGATGCATAACGTCCTGGCCATGGAACTCCATTCCGTGGATATTCCTTGGTGGCAGGATCTCGTGAAGGGCCTGCCCAACCCTCTCGTCAAGGACGGTTTCATTACGGTTCCAGACGGTCCCGGACTCGGCATTGAAAGCCTGAATGAGGATCTGATCGCCGAGAAGATCAATCCTGATATCCCCGGCCTTTGGGAGCCTACCGATGAATGGAACAAGGAGTTTTCCAACGATCGCATCTGGAGTTAACAAAGTGTTGAGACTAAGCCAGTTATTCTTTTCGGACAAGCCAGACGTCCTTTGGACCTTGTGCCGCCAGATGGGAATCAATCTGGCGGTGGCAAAGCTTGCCCCGGAGCTGACGGGAAAGCTGCCGCCGTGGGATTTCGATTCATTGGCGGAATCGAAAAAGCGTTTCAAGGAAGGAGGTTTTGATCTTGTCGCACTGGAGGGGGACCAGTTTGACATGACCAGGATTAAGCTTGGCTTACCTGGCAGGGGAGAGGATGCTGAGCATTACCGGATGATGCTCAGGAATATGGGTAAGCTCGGAATCACCACACTTTGCTATAATTTCATGCAGACCGGGTGGTTCAGGACAAGGAAAGATATTCCTGAACGGGGAGGAGCCAAGGTGACCGGATTCGATGCGGAAGAGGCAGCCTTGTTACCGCCTAAACCGTACGCTCCTGTGTCTGCGGACAAGATCTGGGAGAATTACCGGTGGTTTATCAATGAGGTCATGCCGACGGCGGAGGAAGTGGGAGTCAAGATGGGTTTGCACCCTGATGACCCGCCTGTACCGAATGTTGAGGGCGTTGACAGGATATTCATTTCCCCTGAGGCCATCAAGAAAGCGCTCTCTTTAAGCGACAGCCCTTCCCACTGCCTTACCTTCTGCCAGGGTACCTATCTGACTATGGGTGTGGATGTTCCGTCTTTCTTCAGGGAGGTGAAAGACAGAGTCGTGTTCATCCATTTCAGGGATATAGTGGGGAAAGCCACAAAATTCAGGGAGACTTTCCACGATAATGGACCGACAGATATGGCGGCGATGATAAGACTCTATGCCAGAGAGGGGTTCGAAGGCTTGATCCGTTCCGATCATGTGCCTGCTATGCAAGGTGACGACAACACCCGTCCCGGCTATAGCATTAACGGAACCCTTTTCGGAGTAGGCTACCTAAAGGGTTTGCTGGACGCTTGTATATAGCTAATCAATTTCCTGATACAGAGGCCTTTGAGAGGGCTTCTTTTTGGAGGGCGATGAAGTCTTCGTCGGACGGGGAGTGGCCTTCCATGTAGACCAGTGTCGCGCCTTGGCTCAACAACTCGTCTTGAAGTTTCGGAACTGAAACCTCCTGGACGGCGCATTTATCCTCAATGGCTATTGACGCGGCAGTGCCTGTGGCCTGCCCTAAGGCCATCCAGCAAGGTTCCATGCGCAAGGTGGAGAATCCGATATGGGATCCGGACACGGGTACAGGCAGGAGAAGATTGCTGACGCTTTTAGGTACAATTACTCCGTAGGGCACATTGTAGACGGATGTGGGATAAGAAAGGAATCCGTCCAGATGGATTCTTCCTGGCTCACGTTTGTGGTGGGCATGAGAGTCAAGCGCATAATGGCTTGCCGTGATTCCGTCGCGATGGACAGGGCCCCTATCGGTCGGCGGTTCCGCATCGTTGGCGGTGAAGAAATACATCCCCTCAAAACGTCTTCCTTCCCGGACATATACCTGACGGGGGAAGTTGTCATTGTCAGGATATTCATCTGCCGCATAACCCCATTCCTGGACAGCTTTGCGGAAGCTTTCCGGAAGTTCCTCATCGTTGGCGGCGAACCAAAACAGTCCTTCTGTGTAGTCCCTCAAACGTTTGGCGAACTGGTCCCGCCATTCCCAGGAAGCGGTGGGCCAAGGTTGGTTCTCTTCGGGAAGATCCGTGGAGATAAAGGCCATGTGCTGGTTGTTCGCATCGGTTTTCCCATTCGGAAGATTAACCATGTTTGTGATCTTTCCAACGCCCCAACGGTCATCCGGGATCTGGGTCCTGCCACCGTCTAGAATGATTTTCTTGTTGGCTTCACGCTGATCCTGAGTTACTTCCATGGTCAAGACTCCCGTATGATACCCATACAGCACATCGTCAATCAATGAGACATATTCATTGCGGTCGTAGTTCTCCGGCTTCCGGAATGGCACTTGGTTGGCCTTGTCTTTTGTCAGGCATAACCGATAGTTGTATGCCTGGATTGTGCTGTCTCCCTCATATGTGGTACCAGGCCCAACAGGACCTCTCCAATATTTGTAGACCTTTCCGGCGATGGGCTCATGAAACTCGTCCATACCTTCACGTCCAATCCGGAACGGCACTCCTGCCGCGGCACCCAAGTCTCCCTCATAGGTGGCATCAACGAAGACTTTTCCCTTGTACTTCTCTTGTCTGCCGGAGTTCCTGTTCAAGACCGTGATCTCTTCTATGCGTCCGGCCGCCATCTTGAGATTCGAGGGGTCGCTGTCGAATTGGCGCATAGTAAGAACCTTGATACCAGGACATTCCCCTAGCATCTCGTTGAAAACCCTCGCGGCGACACTAGGCTCGAAATGATATCCGGAGGAACAGTCTTTGACTTGCTGGGAGTCTGCCCCATAGGTTTGTACATAGTACTCTTTGACCCTGTTGACGAATTCGAGGAAAAGCCCTGTTGTAGCCCCACGGGTGGCGATATCTGTCGCTCCGAGACCGTTGGCTGGGAGACCTCCGAGGTTGTCAGTCCTTTCCAATAACAAAACCGAATGTCCCATGCGTGAAGCGGAGACCGCTGTCATGATGCCTCCGGGTGTGCCTCCAACCACAACAACGTCATGAGAACGATTGCAAGAAGTGAGCGTGGTGAGCGCTAAAGTAATCAGTAAAAGCCATTTGTGATTCATGGGCATAAAAATAGGAAAATTTAAATAATGTTTATATTTATACTCGCTTTTATTTCACAATGCGGAAACAGTGGCTCAACATAGCGGGATGTGCTGGCGCTCTTATACTAGGCGTCATTTCTCTGGTGCTTCTTGAACGATCGCAGGCCTTCGCTTTTTTCTATCGGGAACAGAATCAGATTTTCCTGTTGGACTGGCAGGATATCCTCTCTAAACTGATGTCCCCAGGCGGATTCGCCCTTGTTCTTTCCCAGTATTCTGTCCAGTTCTTCAAGATTCCCCACATGGGGGCTTTGCTAACGGCGCTTCTTGGGTTGTTGACTGCGCTTTTGCTGTGGAAATCATTGAAAGACAAGGCTTCCATTGCCGCACTGCCACTTGGTTTCATACCTGTTTTCCTACAGGAAGGAGCCCTATCTGACACGTTCTATTTTTATAATGGTTTCGTGGCCTTTTTTCTTGCCGCCCTGTTTATCTGGCTATATGTCACTCTGTCTTCGGAGAAAACCAACCGATTCCGTATAATCCTCGGGACATCGCTGGCGTTGGTTCTTTACTTTATAGCCGGACCAGTGGCTTTTCTTTTTGCTATATGCATAGCGATAATTGATGTTTTCACCGACCGGAAGCACTGGTATCTCGCCCTGATTCCGGCGATGTCAATTGTCATCTGCGGATGGCTCCGCATGCGTTTGGGTTTCATTCAGGACATGAGGCTGGCACTTTTGCAAAATGGTTATTATGAACCACTTCTGAAACCAAACGCATATATTCATTCTTCTTGGATAGCCCTTCCCATAGTCATTCTGGTTTCTGAATACACACGATTCATTAAGGCAAAGTGGTTCGAAATCGCGCTTGCGTGTGTGGCGATGATCATATCGCTGTTTGTTCTTTTCCGCATTCCAAAGCACATCGACAAAAAATATTACGACTCCCTGCGGTTGAGTCACTATATTAACGAGGAAGACTGGGATTCAATACTTTCCGATCGGACAACGACTCATATGAACTATATCCTGATGAACATCAGGAACCTTGCCCTGTCAAAGAAGGGACTCTTGCTTGACCGCCTGTTTGATTATCCGCAAAAGGGAATCCTCTCGTTATTGGCGGAGAATGAGCAAAGCAATCAGAACACCGACATGACCGTGCTGCATAGCCATATCCACTTTGCGATGGGCAACACCGCGCCGGCGCAGAACAAGGCTTTTGACTCAAGCGTAGGCATTCATTACGGCAACCCTTATATGATCATGCGTCTGATCAAGACTAATCTTGTGTGGGGAGCTTGGGATGTCGCAGAGAAATACATCTCCATGATGGAGAAGACCTTGTTCTACAAAGGACAGGCTCATGAGTTCCGTCGTTTCCTTAACGATGACGAGGCTGTTCTTGCCGATCCGGAGCTCGGAAGGTTGAGACGGGGACTCACCAAGATGGACTATTTCTCCGGAATGAATCCACTCGCTGACCTTGAGCTCATCCTCGCCACGGATCCTTCCGACAAGGCGGCCAGGGATTACTACGTGTCATTTATGCTTCTGGCGAAGGACATCGAGGGCTTGAGGCATTATATAGAGAACGTCCCCGAAGCCTACGACGAGCATGGCGATCTTCACCCTCGTCTACAGGAAGTGGTGTTGATTTACGCTGAGGGCGACAAGGAATACTGCAAGGCGCATGGTGTCACGGATGAGACCTTGAGCCGTTACGAAGCCTTCCGCAAGCAGTATATCTCCCTCAAGACCAACGGAGGGAACCCCTCCAGCGTCATGAAATCTTTCACGGGGACCTTCTGGTATTATTATATGTTCATAAATAGTTGACAGTCATGGTGGTAATGAGCATATTCAAGAAACATATCCCGCTTGTGGCTGTTTTAACCGCCATTCTCATCTCCTGCACATCCAAGGTGGAGGTGTCCGGCACCATAGAAGGCTTGCCGCAAGGGATGTTCCCCGATTATTCAGACGTCACCGTCCCTTGCAATATCGCTCCCCTGGATTTCGAGATTTCTGGTGATGGAAACGCTTTATTGACAATCACTTCCCCTTCTTCCAACATGACGGTCAAGACCGGGAATGGGACGTTCAGGATACCTATGCGCCGTTGGAAGCGGCTTTTGATGGATGCGAGAGGATCTGCCCTTGAATTCACCGTGTCTGTGCGGCAAGAAGGGAAATGGCTTTCTTACACTCCATTCAGGGTTAACGTGAGCGAGGATGAGGCTGATCCCTATGTGGTTTACCGCCTGATCGCTCCAGGGTATGGGCTATGGAACAAAATGGGGCTTTACCAAAGGAATATAACCACATTCAAGCAGACTCCGGTCTATGAGAACCGGCTTACTGATTATAATTGCGTGAACTGCCATTCATTCCGGATGCAGGATCCTGGAAGGATGGTCTTCCACATGAGGGCCAAACACGGAGGGACGGTCTATGTTGACGGCAATGATGTCGAGAAATTGAACACCAAGACCGAGAAGACCATATCCAATCTTGTATATCCTTATTGGCACCCCGAGGGCAGGTACATCGCCTTCTCTGTCAACAGCACCCTGCAGGCATTCCATGCTGCCGATCCCAACAGGATAGAGGTTTTTGACTCCGCGTCGGATGTTGTCGTGATGGATACTCAGACTAAGGAAGTGTTCTCTAACCCTAATCTCATGCGTGATGACGCGTTTGAGACCTTCCCGACATTCTCCCCCGATGGCAGGAGCTTGTATTTCTGCTCCGCCCCCGCTGTTGAGCTAATGCCGGAGGAGTACCGGAAAGTTCACTACAATCTCTGTCGGGTGGATTTTGATCCTGAGTCCGGCACTGTCGGTTCGAAGATAGACACCTTGTTCCATGCTGGAGACTCCGCAAGTGTCTCATTCCCACGTGTTTCCCCTGATGGGAAGGAGCTTGTTTTCACCAAGCACGGATTCGGGACTTTCTCAATATGGCATCGTGATTCTGACCTTTATTCGGTCAATCTTTCTGATGGATCGGTCAGATCCATGTCTGAAGCGAACTCCTCCGAGGTGGACAGCTATCACTCATGGAGCTCAAACAGTCGTTTCATGGTGTTCTCAAGCCGCCGGATCGACGGTTTGTACACCCGCCTTTATATGACCTATATTGATGAGAACGGCTTGGAACACAAGCCATTCCTCCTTCCCCAGCGCAGCCCGAAACGGTTCTATGAGAGCTTGATGTTCTCATATAATATCCCGGAATTCGTGAAAGGGAAAGTCAGGGTGGATCGCCAGAAGATCGGGAAGACGATGCGCGAGTCTCCCGGCACGAATCTGAAGTTCCGGAGCACTGACTAATGGAGGTGTTTCAGATCTTCCGTGTCTGAAATCTTTCGGTTTATCTCTTCCGCGCAATCAAGTACTTTCCTCAACACGGCTTGCTTATTCCCGACACGGAATATGGGCATATAAACCCCAACGCTGCCGATCACATGGCCTTCGTTGAAAAGTGGAGCGGCGAATCCTTCTATGTCGTTCTGGTCGGTGAATATCTCATAACCGTTATTCCTTATGATGGCCAGCTGGTTCATGAGTTCCCCGGAAGGATTATCAGAGAGATATATCTCGGGCCATTCTTCTTTGGTTGGAAGTCCGTTACGGATGATGAACTTCTCTTGATGGGCAGGGGCGTAATTGGCAAGGATAACCCTTCCGGTATTGGCCGTATACACCGATTTGCCGATGTTTGTACGTACTATGACTTGTCTGTCCGGCTCAGTGCGGAACAAAACCACCCTCTTGTCGTTGCGGATCACGGAAAGAATCGCTGTCTCATTGAGGCTCTCCCCTAACTTGCGCACATCTTCCCTGGCAACTTTCGTCAGGTCATCATTGTTGACAGATGAGTTTGTCAGGCTGTAAACCATTTAACCCAACTTGTAGCCTTGACGAGGTCCCGTCTGTTGCACATATCCTCTGTGGGCGAGAGTTTTGATGATGTTAGAACATGTGCCATGGTCCATGTTCAAAGTGTCTGCTATCTCCCCCAAGGGGAACTCCTTGCCATGATTCCTGCCGAGCAGTTCAAGGATATTGAGAGCTTTTCCTAATACGAGTATCATGATATAAAGATAAGACTATTATTATTCAATAATATAAAATACGACAATATATTTTATAATGTAAAATAACACAACATAATCAACCTCTATATATGGCTTCCTGTCACCGTTTTAGTTTTTTGACACGAAAGAAGCGTATGTCAAATTTTATATTATAAAAAACATTACAAAATCATTTGGGGTAATTTGACTTTGAGACGGGCGTTGTCTATATTTGATGAAACGAATAACCATAAATTAAAGAGAAATACATCTTCATATCCACTTAATAACCATTCAACATGAAACACAAAATGCATTTAAAAGCCTTGTGCTTTCTTTTTGTGGCGATCTTTGGATGCTCTTTGTGCGTGAACACTTACGCGCAGAGACAGACAAAGACGGTCAGTGTAGTCGTGAAGGATGCCCTCGGTCCCTTGGCTGGAGCCAATGTGGCCGTGAAGGGCACCACGATCGGCGCCAACACGGACGGTAACGGTAACGTTACACTAGCCAACGTGCCGGCCAATGGTGTTCTGGAAATATCCTTCGTTGGATACAAGACCCAGGACATCTCGGTCAGCAGCGGTTCTTCTTTCGAGGTATTCCTGGAGGAAGACACAAACATGCTCGATGAGCTGGTGGTCATCGGTTACGGTACCGTAAAGAAAAGAGACCTTACCGGATCTGTGAGCCAGGTCAAGGCGAAAGACATGACCGATTTCACGGTTTCCAATCCTATTCAGGCCCTTCAGGGAAGGGTTCCTGGACTGAACCTGACAACCAACACCGGATCCCCTGAAGGAAACTTCACCATCCGTATCCGTGGTACCAACTCCATCAAAGGCGACAACGGCCCTCTCTACATCATAGATGGAATGCCGGCCAACGCCTCTTCTGTCAACTCCTTTGATATCGAGTCCGTCGAGGTGTTGAAGGATGCTTCCGCAACCGCGATTTACGGATCCCGTGGTGCTAACGGTGTCATCCTCATCACCACCAAGAACGGCCGGGCCGGTAAGACCCAGGTCAACTACAACTTCGAGTACGGAATCCAGACCCTCCGCAAGAAGATGGAGATGATGGATGCCACCGAGTACATGAAGTTCTACAACATCCAGCAGACAAATGATAAGGGATCCCCTTACTTCACCGACGCTCAGATCGCTGCCGCAGGTGTTGGTTTTGACTGGCAGGATGCCGTCTATGAGGCCGCCCCTGTCCAGAACCACAACATAAGCGTGTCGGGAGGTAACGATAAGACCCGTTTCGTGGTCAGCGGCTCAGCCATGCTGCGCGACGGTATCATCGAGTCGACAGGTTACAACAAGTACAACCTCCGCTCCAGCATCGACCATGACATCAACAAGATGTGGAACGTTCAGTTGAAAATGGGTTACGCCTACACCTACAGGTTCAACAAGTTTTCAGCTGATCGCGCCAACCGAGGAGGAAACTTGGTTGGAGCTTCACTCCTTGCGCCCCCTACCCTTACTCCTTTCAACGAGGATGGCAGCTATCAGAACCTTCAGTTGGCTTATCCTTTCATCTCCAACGCTCTAACCAACCCTATAAACCAGATTGACAGGAACTCGAACATCACGGAAGCCAACCTGATTGACCTCAATGGAGCAATCACTTTCAAGCCGTTCAAGGGGTTCTCAATCAAGTCCTCTTGGGGATTGGAGAACAACGATTATCGTAATGATAGCTACACCAATTCCAAGAATATTTATGGTGGAACATCCGCTTCTGTGAGCTTCACCAGGAACACGACGGCCATCAACGAGAACATCGCCAACTACAACGTGACGATCGCCCGTGACCACTCCATCAACCTGATGGCCGGTTTCACCTATCAGCAGAACATCCAGAAGGGATTGGGAGGAAGCGGTAACGGATTCCTCAGCGACGCGACCGAGACCTATAATCTTGGATCCGCCGCGACTCCGGGCATTCCTTCATCAAGCTTCTCCAAGTGGGTCTTGATGTCATATCTTGCCCGTATCAACTACTCTTATAAAGGTAAGTACCTGCTGACTCTTAGTGGTCGTGCCGACGGTTCCAGCCGTTATAGTCCTGGTAACAAATGGGGATACTTCCCTTCAGGCGCCATCGCATGGCGTGTGTCCGAGGAGCCTTGGCTCAAGAACAACCCCACTATCTCCGACCTCAAGATCAGGGCGGGATATGGTGTGACTGGTTCCACCGCCATCAGCCCTTATGCTACAATGAACATGCTATCATCCGGAACCACTCCTATGAACAGCGGTGGTGTCGTGACCTATTTCACTCCAAGCACGACTTATCCGGGTGACCTCAAATGGGAGTCTACCTCTCAGTATGACGTGGGTGTCGACCTCGCCATGTTCAACAACAGGTTGCGCTTCACAGCTGACGCTTACTACAAGCTCACCACGGACCTTTTGAACTCAGTCAACTTGCCTTTGTCCAGTGGTTATGGATCTACCACCAAGAACATCGGAAAGATGAGCAACCGTGGTCTTGAGTTCCTCCTCGAAGGCGAGATCATCAGCACCAAGGACTGGAGCTGGACAGCTTCCGCCAATCTTGCCCTCAACAGGAACAGGGTCGAGGAGCTCGCTGGAGGAGACGACATCTATGGTAGCAACATCAGCATGGTTCTTGTCACAGGTACGGTCAACCTTATCCGCGAGAAAGAGCCCATGGGTGTCTTCTATGTTTTCAAGAGCGATGGTTATACCGAGGACGGTAACCTCAAGTACATTGATGTTGACGGGAACAAGACTCTTAATAATGATGACCGCTTCATTCTCGGTAATCCACATCCTAAATTCACGGGCGGTTTCAACACCGAAGTCAGCTGGAAGGGACTTTCCTTCTCGATGTTCTGGTCCGGCAGCTACGGCAACGATGTCTATAACGTCGCCAGAGCGCAGTACATGGACTATGGAATGGGACTTAACATGTTGAAGGAGGTTTATTACAGCCACTGGGATCAGAACAACTCGGCCGAGCAGAACGCGGCTGCCAAGTATCCGAAGATCTCGGCTAACCGCAACATCCAGCAGTCTGACCTCTTCATTGAGGATGGCTCTTACTTGAGGCTCAAGAACATCCAGCTTGGTTACGCCATTCCTTTCAAATGGGATTGGATAAAGAGGGCCTTCGTCTATGTTAGCGGCCAGAACCTCCTGACCCTGACAAAGTACTCCGGATGGGATCCTGAGGTCAACTCTTATGGAAGCGACACGAACATCGCTATTGACTGGCATGGCTATCCCATGACCAAGACTGTTTCCTTTGGTGTCAACCTTACATTCTAATAATCGCTGAATATCATGAAAAAGTATATC
>ONSC01000183.1 GCA_900320365.1 uncultured Bacteroidales bacterium | reverse complement strand
GCCCTCCGCGTCCAAGCCTCTTGTATGGGTATGGGGCAGGCCGCTGGCGTCACAGCCGCCCTAGCCGCCAAACGGCGCAGCGATCCTCGGGACGTTCCCATAGACCTGATAAAAAAACGGCTGTCTGATATCGGGCATATTGTCCCACGGCAGTAGGTGGGACATTTACAGTTTCACGTCCACAAAGTTGGGGTAATGGTCGGTGAGAGGTAATGTATACGCATCCATAATGCAGTAATATACAAGTACTTCCACGTCTTTTGGCGCATTGTGTATGAAGAAATGGTCAAGGGCGCCTGTAGCTCTGTCAGGACCTTTTCTTGAACTTTCAGCCGAGAAACCGCCTGGATCGCAGCGGTGATGTCCGTTGTGGTTGTCACCGAAAACGGTCGCCACCTTGTAGCAAGGAATATAACCTCCGTCTAAAAGCTGGCGGATGGGCACGGTGTTCTCCTCGCAATTCATGTCTCCCATGAGGAATATTGTACAGTCATATTCCGCCTTGAGAGCATCGGCCTCAGCCATCATAAGCCGGATTTGAGATGCCCTAGCCATCTCACTTCCGGGCTGCGCCTCATCCGGCCTCCACCAAAGATGGGTGTTGAGGATCGCAAAAATCCGTCCTGTCGCCCTATGCTTGAACACAGCCGAGGTGAAAGACTTGGTGTTGGCGTTGCTGTAGGTCTTGGGCGTGTAAAGATTATACCTCACTTTCAGGAGTTCCACGGCCGTACTGTCGAAAAAGACAGGGGTAAAGTTCCAGGTGCCGTCCTCCTCACAGGCATTGGTGAAACCGAGATCGCGCAGCTTTGGAGCCAAGTGTCCGTCCATGTGGGACGAGTATTCCTGAAGGGTCACGATGTCGGGCTTATGGTCAGCGACCATTTTTGCGAAGCCGATACTTCTTGCTGAGTCTGTGCAATCAATACCATACGGTTCCCAAGCCTCCGGGACCGTCTCCTTATCATATTGCCAGATATTGTCATCGAATATTCTCAAACTGGTTCCAGGGGCCCTGAGTGAAGGATTGACATCGAATCCCGGGAAAGGAGGAGCGGTCATATCGGCCTTTACGGCATCCCAATCCGGAAGCACCCGTACCTTGTAAAGCCGGAATGCGGGATCGAAAGAAAGGGTCTTATCCGGGTTCAAGAGATAAATATGGTTGGTCCACCAGCTTGTCTCTCCTACGGTGTAGACGATCCGGCCCGTGGCGAGGTTATGGTTCACTGATTTCACGTTCCTTTTACCTTCTAGCGGAGCGAATGGGCTGAAAGTGCCTGACTCGATGTCGAATACATATACCCCGCCCCCGTTTGTGATTATGAGAGCGTCCTCTCCGGAAGGGGTCAGATCATGGCCACCCGCACCGGGGAGCTCATATGTTTTTTCCAGGGTGAGAGAGGGCTGCGGCGTGTCCCAATCTTTCAGTGTGTATTTCCTGAGTTCTTTGTATCCAAGGGCATAGAGGCAGTTGTGTTTCTGGGACCAATACGCTCCGTGGCCACTGAGTAGAGAGTCTCTCCAAACCACTACACCGGGCTTTGAGACATCGTATATTTCCAGGCTGTTGCCTGCGGGATTGGTGGAATTAGCCACCGCGATCCTTTCCCCAGGAAGCATATCTGCGGAATGGGACATCGGAGTCTTGGCGTAGAATATGACCGCCTTTGACGCGATATCCAGTAACAAGGTCTCACCGCTTGATGATGTGAGGAGGAGGCGCTTACCTCCGTCAACAGGTTTACAATCATCCAAGACACGGGCTCTGAAGGCATCCTCGTCAGGGATTTGACCTTTCGCCTCATCCACATTCCAGTGCCAAAGCACGTGAAGCGAATCCTCTGTGGAGGCGGCTGCGTCTAAGATGTAAAGATCCTTATCACCGCATGCGACGACGTAGTCTCCCCATGCGGCCTTTTCCTTGCCACCGCATCCGGTGAGAGAGATAAGTGCGGCGGCAAAAGCTACTATTGAAATAATACTTTTCATAAGGTCAAATTTACCCATCTTTATGCTCATTTCCAATCGCTACGGGCTTTGTTTTAAGGATAGTTCGCGCTATCTTCGCATAAACATGATTATGATGAGACCATCAAGACTGATTCTTCCGGCGATCGCCATAGGTTCCGCGGCATGTGGAGGGAATGAAATAAAGGCTCCCAAGCCCAATGTTTTGTTGATTGTGGCTGATGATCTCGGTCTCGGTGACGTCAGCTGCTATGGCAGTGAGACTATAAATACCCCCAATATTGACGCGCTTGCCAAAGATGGCCTTTTGATGCGTAACGCATACGCCACAAGCGCCACCTCAACTCCTTCCCGTTTTGGCCTTTTTACTGGGATGTATCCGTGGAGAAATCCTGATGCACAGATACTTCCGGGAGATGCCCCGCTTCTGGTTGATCCTCAGGCGCCCACTCTTCCCAAGATGATGCAGGGCCTGGGTTACGCCACGGCGGCGGTAGGGAAATGGCATCTTGGAATGGGTTATGGGGAGACGGATTGGAATAAGGAGATCACCCCTTCCGGTAATACTCTCGGCTTCGATTACACCAATCTGATCCCGGCGACGGTGGATAGGGTACCTACGGTCTATGTCGAGAACGGTCTTGTTCAAGGTCTCGATCCGGAAGATCCGATTTTGGTTAGCTACAAGGAGAATTTCCCGGGTGAGCCCACGGCTATAACTAATCCCGAAATGATGACGATGAAGTGGGATCATGGCCATCAGGGAACCATTGTGAATGGAATACCGAGAATCGGTTTCATGAAAGGTGGGCACAAGGCACGTTGGAAGGATGACACAATGGCCGATTATTTCCTCTCAAAAGTCAAGTCGTTCATTGTCAACCATAAAGATGAGCCGTTCTTCCTTTATTACGGCCTTCATCAGCCCCACGTCCCCCGTGTTCCCAATGGGCGTTTCGTTGGCGAGAGCGGTCTCGGGCCAAGGGGGGACGCCGTGATAGAAGCGGATTGGTGTGTCGGGCAGGCGATAGCCTGTCTGGACTCTCTTGGAATACTGGAGAATACTATAGTGATATTCACCTCTGATAATGGTGCGGTGCTTCAGGACGGCTATCAAGATTTGGGTAAAGAGCTCGCCGAGGAGAAAGGACATGATCCCGACAATGGCCTCAGGGGCGGTAAATACAGCTTGTTCGACGGAGGGACCCACATTCCTTTCCTGGTCTATTGGAAAGGTCATGTGAAGCCCGCCAAGTCTGATGCCTATTTCTGTCAGGTCGACTTGTTCGCCACTCTCGGGCGGTATTTGGGAGGCGAGGTGCCGGAAGGTCTTGACAGTGAACCATATCCGGATGTGCTTCTGGGGAAGGAACTGAAAGGTGGGCGAGAGGTTCAGGTTTTGGAAGCTCAAAAAAGGCTTGCCTTGAGACGTGGGGATTATGTATATATACCAGCCTACAAGGGGGCCAAGCACAACCAGACAGGGATAGAGCTTGGAAATAATGACACTGAGACACTTTGGAATCTGGCTGAGGATCCGGCCCAGCGTGAGGATATCTCCGGAAAGATGCCCGAACTGCTCTCGAGCATGCGAAGCCAATTCGAGAGGTTGACTAAATAACAAGTAAACTATGTTGAAAAGATTATTAGTATTCACGTTGATCGCGTTTTCCTTCTTCAGCGTCTCTGCGAAGGAGCGTAAAGCGGTTATTATCATTGTTGACGGCATCCCAAAGGATGTGATTGAGAGACTTCAGGTGCCTGTGATATATGACATCGCGAAGGAAGGTGCCTTCGGAGCTTCTTTTGTCGGAGGCGAAGTCGGGATGTACAACGAAACCCCCACCATCTCAGCGGTCGGGTACAACACCATGCTGACCGGAGTGTGGGCCAACAAGCATAATGTGTTCGGCAATACTAATCTTTCTCCGAACTACAATTACTGGTCGATTTTCAGGATTGCCAAGGCGCAACCCAAGCCCCTCACTACAGCCATCTTCTCCAGTTGGACTGATAATCGTACTGTTCTTCTCGGTGAGGGGAAGCCTGAGACCGGAAATCTTAAGATAGATTATGTCCGGGATGGATATGATCTGGAT
>ONSC01000172.1 GCA_900320365.1 uncultured Bacteroidales bacterium | reverse complement strand
AATATGTCTTTATGAAAAAGTACTTTTTAATAATAGTATTGCCACTCTTTATCTGCGCATGCTCGGTAAAGCGGCAGGAGAACGCCGGGAGGATGGAATTCGTCAAATTATCCGACCTCAAGATTGACAAGGATGACTTTTGGACTCCCTATTTCCTTATTCACAAAGACATAACTCTACCTCTTGCGGTCAGCTGGACAGAGAGACACTTTGACTCCCCGATGGTCTACAAAGTGGCCGAAGGGATATCGTATTCCCTTCAGTTCGAGAAGGATCCCGAACTGGCGGTCAAACGCGGCACGTGGATGACCCGATTGAAAAAGGAGGCCGAACAGCAGCGGGCTATGGCGGATACTTGTGAGGTCAGCAAAGCAGTCTCTAAAGTATTCGGCGAGGCGGAACAACTTAGGATCAGCGGTGTCGGGGAACATGCCGATAATCTTGAGCAAACTCTTTATAATGAGGTGCTTCCGGCTATTTCCCTTAAGGGGGACAGTTTCCTCAGCTACGTTCCGACATCGTCCGATGGTGAGCGGCAACGGAAAGCTTGGGATGAGACTCCAGGCGCCGCCATGGATCTATTCCGTGTTATTCCTTACATAGGAAATATCGCCTACGGCACCTCTAAAGACGCATTTTGGGTGAACCTTTATATGGGAGGTAGAGCGAAGGTCAAGGTGGCTGGAGAAGATATGACTGTTCAGCAGTCAACCACCTACCCGTGGGATGGCTATGTGGCTCTGCGACTGGAACTTCCTAAACCAGTAAAGGCAGAAGTCCGTCTAAGGATCCCATCGTGGTGCGAAGATTTCACTTTAAGTGTAAATGGCAAATCTGATGAGAGTTTTGAGGTTGATGCCGGATATGCGGTACTTCGTAGGAAGTGGCAAGATGGTGACAACATCGAACTCATTCTTGATATGCCTACGAGAATTGTAGATACCTCTTTCCTGCGGAAAATAGAGAAAGGGAAACGCACAATCCAGCGCGGCCCGATAGTCTATTGTATGGAGGAGGAGGACAATCCCTCCGGATTCGATAGTCTGCGCTTGTCAACGAATATGGAATTCCGAATGGAAAAGCTTCCTAAAGCCGAGTGGTGGGGCCATAGCCTGATGAAAATAACGGCAAAGACCCCTGATGCAGGGGTCTTGACCTTTATTCCGTATTTCGCTTGGGGCAATCGTGGCCCCGGAAAAATGGAAGTATTCGTTCCTTATTCAGACAATTAATATTCCTTCACGACCTTGAGAAGGCGGTCGGGGTAGTTGGAGATGATGGCGTCGACGCCGGCGGCGATAAGACGTCTCATCTCATCGGGATCGTCCACGGTCCAGGTGTTGACCTTCATTCCTTTGGCGTGAGCCTTGTCAACAAGAGCCTTGTCCACATTCTCGTGAGGGGCGCTGAGCCACTGGGGAGTGAAGTTCAGAAGGCTCATATACTGGTCGAAATCAGTCTCCCAGCCTTCCACGAGAAATGCGAGGGTATGGCCCGGATATTTCTCGTTAATATAATTCAGGGCCCTCTCGTCGAAGCACTGTATCATCAAGCGGTCACCAAGTCCCAGAGAATCCAACATAGCCATGCATAGGTCCGTGAATTCATGATATTCAGGCCAATCCACGCCCTCTATACCTCCGTCGTAATCCGGATCGCTCTTGATCTCGATGTCATAATGCATCGGATAATGACCATTCTCCTTAGTCCAGGCCTCAACCGCGGAGATAACCTCTGAGGCGATGGGTTTACAAACAGGCATACAATGCTTCTCAGGCCACCCTGGATTGTATTTCATTCCCACATCCCACTTGGCCACCTCGCTGTAGGGCAGGTGATAAAGATATGTCTTCGGGTCACTGCCCAAAACTGGTGTACCGTCCGGACGGGTTGAGTAACGGGAATGGAAATATTGGTCGTGAGAAAGAACAACTTTCTTGTCCTTAGTGACACAAAGGTCCATCTCCAAAGTGTTGACACCCAACTTCACGGAATTGAGCATAGCTGGAAGGGATTCTTCAGGATAAAGCCCCATTCCTCCCCTATGAGCCTCTACATCAACTACATACCTTGGAGCTTCAGCTACTGGTTCCGGCTTTTTCACCTCGGGAGCGGCATCGTAATGGAGCGTCGCCTTCACAGGATAATGGTCGGATACGAACGGAACTCCAGCATACTCCTGACGGATAACCTCAAACTTGTCGCAACCGGAGAATCCGGAATAGAAGACATAGTCAATCGGCTTAGAGGAAGTGATCTTGCCCCAGTTGTGCCAGGTGACTTCATTATCTGTCTCTGGAGCGGTCTGGCGGGCGTCTGACATAAGCTTACGTAGCTCGGTAAGGCAAGGATCCTCAGGAATGACATTCATGTCACCTGTGAGGATCATGGGATATCCCTCCGGATTCATGGCACCAATGCGATCGACCAAAAGAAGCAGACCTTTCCGTCTCGCTTCCTTACCGACATGGTCGAGGTGGGTGTTCACGAAATAGAAATCCCGGTCAGCAGCTTTGTCATGGAGCAAGGTCCATGTGGCAGTGCGGCGGCAGGCCGCATCCCAACCCAAAGATGGCTCAAAAGGAGTCTCGGAAAGCCAATACGTTCCCCACTCCCTCAACTCTATCCTATTTGTGTCATAAAACACGGACATGTGCTCACCGTCATGGACCCCGTCTTCCCTACCAACTCCGACACATTTGTATCCGGGACAATTCTCCACGAAGTAATCCAACTGGAAATCAAGTGCTTCCTGGACTCCGAAAACGGCCGGTCTCTGGTCGAGTATCATCTCGCAAGCCGCGTCGCGGCGATTCTCCCAGATGTTGTCGCCGTCATCGGCGGTGCCATAACGGACGTTGAAAGACATGACAGGAAGTGTCTCAACAGACGCCTTTCCATTCTTGCAGGCAAAAGCCAAAAGGGGCAGTAATGCCAGAAGTAAGATTCGTTTCATATTACTGATTAATAATTCTAAAACTCTCCGCAGAGAAGGGCGGCGCCAAGAATTCCCGGATGCTCCAGGTAGGTGGCGTAAAGATTGAGGTTCTCCACACTCTTAGGGTAAGGGAACTCATTGATAACCCGCCACATAGGCTCACTATATAAAGGGAAAGCCTTGGCGATGCTGCCTCCCAGGATAATAACGGAAGGATCATAGGCGAACATGATCATCTGTACAAGTTTACCGATATGGCTACCGAATTCATCCATTATGGCCAGAGCCTTGGGATCACCTCCAGCCGCGGCGATCGCGGTGTCTTTTCCAGTGGTTCCTTTTCCCACGAAGAAACGACTGCTGCAATAATACTCATAATCCTTATCGAGATACGGTATGCTGCCAATCTCGCCAGCACCAGCGTTGCGTCCGCGGTAAAGATGTCCGTCCACAACGAGCGATCCTCCCACACCTGTGCCGAGTGTGGCGCAGAAAGCCTCTTTGTGGGGGCCATCCTTCCCGAATCGGGTCACTCCGAGGGCGAAGCAGTTGCAATCATTGTCAACCGCGACACGGACATGATACCTTTTCTCAAGCAAGTCCTTGAGATGCACTTCTTTCCACGAAGGAATCCCTACGACATTGTAGACAATTCCTTGCTCGGTGTCGACTACTGAAGGGACTCCGATCCCGATTCCGTCAACCTCCGGAGACATTAAGTCATCGATCAGGCGGTACAGTTGTTCCAAAACCTCCCCCTCACTTCCAGTGGAGAGGCTTGGTTCGACCAGTACACGAACGACTTTCCCTCCGGGAGCGACCGAGGCCACTCGCACATTCGTGCCTCCCAGGTCAATAGCTATTCTCATAAAATATGGTGTATTAAAGTGTTATCTTTCCGCTCTTCTCCACATGGACGGTGGCGGTCTGGCCATCTCCCCAGTTTACGGTCAGGTCAAAGGGGACATTTGTGGTGACAGTGATAGACGGTTTGTCGGAAAGGGATTTCCTAGCCGCGGCCTTGAGAGAAACAACTCCCTCCGGACCAAACGGATACCGATCTATTCCATGTGCCTCAGCCTGGTGGACATCCCACTCCACCTTTCCCTCACTGAAGTCGGACTGTATTCCGAGAATATACTCAATGAATACGGCAATCGGCGGAAGTCCGGTCCAGCCGACGAAGTCCTTGCGGGCCATAAAGCCGGGAGCGGTCTCCTCAGGGGAATAATACTCCCAGAAAGTGCCTGTGTCTTGCCAAACCTTGAAGACATTGTCAAAATGGTTATTGGCCACGGCCATCGCTTCCTTGCGGTATCCCCTCTCCCATAAACCACTGATTACCATATAATTGGCTCCAGGCCAAATGCCACCTTGCCAGTAACGTCCTTTTGGATTGTATTTGGGGTGGTCAGCTGAGAGTGAAGGAACCCTGTGGGTTCTTGAGAACTCTTTCTCATCAGATAGATGAGCGACCAGCCGGTCCAACCTGTCCTTGTCAAGCACATCAGTCTTGAGAGCCCAGAAAGCGGATATTCCCTTGGTGGCATTGCGGCTTCCGTCGCCATAGACATCATAAAGGAAACCGGTCTCCTCATCCCACATATTCTCGTTAATCCACTTCTTCAGGAACTTCAT
>ONSC01000168.1 GCA_900320365.1 uncultured Bacteroidales bacterium | reverse complement strand
GAAGACTTTGTGAAAAAGGTCGGGATCCCCGATAATGTGAAAGTCTATACGGTCAGCGAGGATGGCGCGTCCATATATTCCGCCTCTGAGGTAGCCCGTAAGGAATTCCCGGATGAGGATGTTACCGTCAGAGGAGCTGTCTCAATCGGACGACGGCTTATGGATCCTTTGGCAGAGCTGGTGAAGATAGATCCCAAGTCCTTGGGGATAGGTCAGTATCAACATGATGTGGATCAGAATCTCTTGCGGGAGAAACTGGACAACACGGTGGCGATATGTGTGAATAGTGTGGGTGTGAACCTCAATACCGCCAGCCCATATCTTTTGAGCTATGTATCCGGAATCGGTCCCGCACTCGCTTCAAACATTGTCGCGTACAGGAACTCTGAGGGTGGCTTCTCGTCCAGGGAGCAGCTGCATGATGTCCCGAAGCTGGGCCCTAAGGCCTTTGAGCAATGTGCCGGCTTCCTCAGGATACATGGTGCGGCGAATCCCTTGGACAATTCAGCTGTCCATCCAGAGTGCTATCATATAGTCGCGAAGATGGCGGCTGATTTAGGGGTTTCCTCTAAGGAACT
Source organism: uncultured Bacteroidales bacterium (assembly GCA_900320365.1). GTDB lineage: Bacteria > Bacteroidota > Bacteroidia > Bacteroidales > UBA932 > Cryptobacteroides. Next base: position 4,205 of record ONSC01000168.1, on the reverse strand, counting down.
AGTTGGTAATGAGGCACTGATAAAGAAGATAGATCCTTCGAAGTATGTGGAAGGGGAGTTTGGGCTGCCCACTATTAATGACATCTTGAAGGAGCTCTCCAAGCCCGGGCTTGATCCCAGGCAGGAAGCTCAAGAGTTCAGTTTCGCCGACGACATACATGAGATAGAAGACCTTAAGGCGGGGATGGAACTACCTGGAATAGTGACAAATGTGACCGCCTTCGGTGCCTTTGTTGATATAGGTATCCACGAGAATGGTCTCATCCATGTCTCCCAGATGCGGGGAGAGAAGCTTAAGCTTCATCAGAAAGTGCAGGTGAGCGTACTGTCAGTGGATCTCGACCGGAACAGGATTTCCTTACGGCTACTGAAATGATCTTTGGTCGGATTACCGTTGTTCACGACAAGTGATCCGTTGAGCCAGACCATCTTTACAGCCCCCTTCATACGGCATCCCTCATAAGGGGACCATCCGCATTTATATGCTGGTTGCCCAACGATGAATTCTTTCTCGGGGTCGACGACGACAATGTCAGCGAATAATCCGGGCTGCAAGTAGCCTCGTCCGATTATCCCGAATATGTCCGCCGCTTTCTCTGAGAATGCTGAAGCTATCCTTTGTAGTGGAATCCCGTTTTTCATCGCTATGGTCAAGACCGCGGGGAGGGATTGTTGTATCGTAGGCAATCCGGAAGGACATTCCAGATATGGTTTGAGTTTCTCTTCTCTCAAGTGAGGGGCATGGTCGGATCCAATAGTGTCGATAGTGCCGTTCGCCAACGCCTCAATCAGTGCGTCCCTGTCGTCTGGTGATTTGACCGCCGGATTGCATTTCAGCGTCCCTGCCATTCGGGTATAATCTTTATCGCTGAACCACAGATAGTTGGCTGATGTCTCAGCGGTGATTTCAGGGTTGGTCTTTTTGGCATCCCTGATCATGGTGGTTTCTTCTTTCGTCGATACATGAAGGATGTGCAGACGAGTTCCGTACTTGACCGCCAGCTCAAGGGCTTTGCCGGTGGACTTTACGCAGGCCTCCCGGCTCCTTATGAGAGGATGGGCCTCAAATGGGATAGCATCTCCGTATACTTCCTTGGCTTTTGCCAGATTCCTTTTAATCATGCCCTCGTCCTCGCTGTGGATGAGAATCGTCTTACCCTTGATCTGGAACAGATCTTCCAGCACGTTGTCCATGTCCACCAACATGTCGCCCGTGGAAGAGCCCATGAACACCTTGATTCCACCGAACATGCCACCTTTTCCGCTGTCGATATATTCCCGAATCAAGGCGGCGTTGGAGTTTGTCGCTCCGATGTGGAACCCGTAATTGGCGGAAGAAGTCTCACTTGCCCTATTGAGCTTCCACTCAATCGCTTCCATCGATGTGGCGGGAGGAGCGGTGTTGGGCATGTCTATGAAGGAGGTGATTCCTCCGAGGACCGCGGCGAGAGATTCGCTTCCGATGTCGGCTTTATGGGTCATCCCGGGCTCGCGGAAATGCACGTGGGCGTCTATTCCTCCAGCCATGACCAGACATCCATCCACGTCGATAACCTCAGCTCCAGGAATATTGGGAGTTTCCTTCCATATTCCGGAAATCAACTCACCCTCTATACCGAGAGTCCCCTTGACAACGGAGGCCCCCGTTACTATCGTAGCGTTTTTGAGGAGGGTGATCGGCATCACTATCCTTTACGATGGAACTTCCTGAATCTCAATTTTATAACTCCCCAGAAGGCCTCTCCGAAAATGCCGCTGCTCATTTTTGAGGTTCCCAGCTTGCGGTTCACGAAGATTATCGGAACCTCAGTGACCTTGAACCCGAGCCTGTAGGCTGTGTATTTCATCTCGATCTGGAAACCGTAACCTTTCATCTGGATATTATCCAAATCGATAGCCTCCAAGCACTGACGGCTATAGCATTTGAATCCGGCTGTACAGTCATGTACTTTCATGCCAAGGATGAACCTGACATATTTTGAGGCGTAAAAGGACATCAGGATCCTGCCTATCGGCCAGTTTACCACGCTGATCCCGTCGCAGTAGCGGGAACCGACAGCGACACCTCCGCATTCAGCGCAAGCCGCATGGAGTCTGGGGAGGTCATCGGGGTTGTGGGAAAAATCAGCGTCCATCTCGAAAACGAAGTCATATCCGTGCTCAAGAGACCACTTGAAACCTGTGATATATGCTGTTCCGAGGCCTTGTTTCCCTGAACGTTCGATGATGTGAAGCCTTTCGGGAAACTCGTTCATCAAGGACTTGACAATGGAGGCAGTCCCATCGGGGGATCCGTCATCGATGACCAGGATATGATACTCGCCATCGAGGGTGAACACTTTCTTGATGATAGCCTCGATGTTCTCTTTCTCATTATAGGTCGGGATGATTACAACTTTCTTGTCCATACGGCTTATCTGGTTTTCATCGTTCCACAAATATATTAATCTTTGGCGATATTTTCTTATTTTTGTCTATACCAACATAAGTTTTATCATGCGAAGAATCGACTGCTTTATCCCATATGTCAGCGAAGTGCAGATTGCCCAGACCATGAATAATCTCAAAGTGGAGAATGAGGTGTCGAGGGTGATTCCCATTGACGCCGCTTCTTTCAAGAGCACCGAGGCCTTGCGGCTCATGGCATCGAAGGTTGAGGCTCCTTTTGTCATGCTTTACACGAAGACGACCGTTTTGAGTTTAGGGAAATACTCCCTGGAGCGTTTCCTCTCGGTTGCGGAGGACACTTCCGCCTCAATGGTATATTCTGATCATATCAAGGAGATAGCCGGGGAGAGAACCTTCGCTCCTGTGATTGATTGCCAAAAAGGAGCTTTGCGGGATGACTTCGACTTCGGTTCCGTGATGATATTCAGGACGTCAGCTTTCCGGGAGGCCGTGGAGAGGATGAACGATGATTTCCTGTACGCCGGATTGTACGACCTTCGTCTCAAGGTCTCTCAAAAGGGGAGTCTGGTCCATATCAGTGAATACCTTTATTATGAGATAGAGACTGACACTCGTAAATCTGGTGATAAGTTGTTCGATTACGTCGACCCGAAGAATCGGGCGGTTCAGATTGAGATGGAGAAGGCCTGCACCAAGCATCTCAAGGACATCGGGGGATATCTTGAGCCCGAGTTTGAGCCGGTGGACCTTAATGTCCAGGGTTTTGAATATGAGGCATCTGTCGTGATCCCTTGTAAAAATAGGGTAAGGACCATTGGAGACGCCTTGGCGTCCGCCCTTGGGCAAAAGACGTCTTTTAAATATAATGTGATAGTCGTCGACGATAATTCCACTGACGGGACAGTCGAGGTGATCAAGAGTTTCCTGAATGATCCGAAACTGATATATATAGCCCAAGATAAGACATATCATGCCATTGGAGGGAACTGGAACGCTGCCCTTCACCATCCCCAGTGTGGTAAGTTCGCGATCCAGCTCGACTCGGACGATGTTTATTATGACGAAAACACTGTCCAGAAGTTCGTGGACGCTTTTTATGCGCAGAAATGTGCCATGGTGGTGGGAACGTATAGAATAACGGATTTTGATTTGAACACCATTCCTCCGGGAATTATCGACCACAAAGAATGGACTCCTGAGAACGGTCGCAACAATGCCCTTAGGATTAATGGGCTGGGTGCTCCCAGAGGATTCTTTGTGCCGATGCTGAGAAAGATCAACTTCCCTGTGACTAAATATGGTGAGGATTATGCGGTCGGTTTGAGAGTATCCAGGGAGTATCAGATCGGAAGAATATATGATGTTGTCTACAATTGCAGGCGGTGGGATGATAATTCAGACGCCTCGCTTGACATAGCTAAGGTTAACGCTAACAACTTGTATAAAGATAGTTTACGAACAATTGAGCTTCTGGCGAGGATTTCCATGAATGAAAGAAAGCTGAAAAAATCTTAAAAATTCATTAAAATATTTTGCTAGTTTAAAAATTCTTTATACCTTTGCAATCCCGTTCGCAAGTCGAATGGGATTTTTTGACGAGTTCATTGACAAGGTTGAAAGATTAGTACAAGCAAGTACCGAGATTTAAAATTAATCGAGAGCGTTAATTCCTTATAAGGAAGCGTTGCCGGGTCAAGCTAAGATTTATAGTGTATATACAAAGAAGAGTTTGATCCTGGCTCAGGATGAACGCTAGCGGCAGGCTTAACACATGCAAGTCGAGGGGCAGCGGGTGT
>ONSC01000167.1 GCA_900320365.1 uncultured Bacteroidales bacterium | reverse complement strand
TGAACTTTGATGTGAGCGTGTTCTTCCAGGGTGTCGGCAGGATCCAGTGGTATCCTCCGACAAACGCAGTGGCGTTCTGGGGACCTTTCTCGAGGCCGTACGTGACCTGTCTCCCGAAGAACTTTATGGAGAAGTGCTGGAACGAAGAGACCAACACTCCGTCTTACTTCCCTAGGGCCAGAGGTTATGTCGCTCTTGGTAACAACCGTGAGCTTGGAGCCATAAACGACAAGTATCTCCAGAATATCGCCTACACTCGTTTCAAGAACCTCACTGTAGGTTACACTGTCCCTCAGAAGATCACGAAGAAGGCCGGAATCGAAGGCCTCAGGGTTTACTTCTCTGGTGAGAACCTGGCCTACTGGTCACCTTTCAAGAAGATCTGCGACTACATCGATCCTGAGGAGGCTCGGGTGAATGTCAATACTGTTTACCAGTATCCTTGGCAGAAGACTATGATGTTTGGAGTTGATATCACTTTCTAGTCAATGGTTGGATCCTTAAATGAAAATGAATATGAAAAAATATTTTATCTTGCTTGTCGCCGCGGTAATGACCCTTACCGCTTGTGAGGACTGGCTTGACAAGACTCCACAGTCTCAGCTCACTCCCGATACTTTCTTCAAGACCGAAGGTGAGCTCCAGCTTTTCGCTAACCAGTTCTATTCCTCTGCGTTCGGAACCACCGTGTTCAATGCGATGCAGACTGACACTCATATCCAGGACCAGCCTTCCAGCGAGTTGCGTGGTGGAAACAACCGTTCAGTTACCGCCACTTCCAGCCATTGGGACTTCTCGCTTATCAGAAAGTGCTACATCCTGATAGGATATGCTGACAACTGCCCTGATGTGGCAGCCAGGGATAAATACAAGGCTATCGCCAAGTTCTTTATCGTCCAGGATTACTACGATAAGGTCCGTCGTTTCGGCGACGTGCCGTGGATTGACCATGAGCTCGCTTCTGACGAGGAGGAGGCCCTTTATGGCGGCCGAGTCTCCCGTGACGAGATAATGCAGCACATGATCACCATGATTGATGAGGCTATCGCTGTGCTTCCTTCGGCCAAGAGCCCTTTCACTGTGAACAAGTGGACGGCTCTCGCCCTCAAATCCAGGTTCTGCCTCTTCGAGGGTACTTGGAGGAAGTATCACAATGTCAGCGGTTTGGCTCACGATGCCAATTATTACCTCAACCTTTGCGCTGAGGCGTCTCAGACATTTATGACCACAAGCCCTTACAAGATTTACACTACTGGTAAGCCTGCGGAGGACTATGTCAATATGTTCGCGGCCGCTGACGCCAACTCAGATGAGTTCATCCTTTCCCATAAGTATGACAAGGGCCTCAATCTGAAGCATAACGCCACATGGTATGGTATCGGTCAGTCTGTCGGACGCGCCGGTATGACGAAGAAGATGGTTGACAGCTACCTTATGGCTGACGGAACACGCTTCACTGATAAGGAAGGCTGGGATAAGATGCAGTTCGCTGAGGAGACCTCCGGTAGGGATCCTCGTCTCGGCCAATCTATCAGGGTGCCTGGTTATAAGAGAATAAATGGCTCACAGGCTCTGACACCTGAGTATTCATGTTCTATCACTGGTTTCCAGATCGCCAAGTTCGTTCAGGCCGCTGACGCCGGAACCGATGCCTATGGAGAGTCATTCAATGACCTGTGCTTCTACCGCGCCGCTGAGGTTTATCTTAATTACGCCGAGGCAAAGGCAGAACTCGGAAACCTTACACAAGGTGACATCGATATGTCGATCAAGCCTTTGCGTGACCGTGTTGGAATGCCCAACCTTAATATGGCAGAGGCCAACGCCAATCCTGACTGGTATCTTTCCTCCAAGGAATACGGCTACCAGAATGTCACCGGTGCCAATAAGGGTGTGATCCTTGAGATTCGTCGTGAAAGGGCGGTTGAGCTTGCCCAGGAAGGCGACACCAGATGGTTTGACCTCATGAGGTGGAAGGAAGGCAATTGTATCAACCAGAACTTCTACGGTCCTTACTTCCCGGGTCCCGGCGAGTATGACCTTGATGGTGACGGAGACACCGACCTTATTCTCTACCCTGTGGGTGAGGCCGCTCCTGCCGGCGGAGAAGGTATAGAGGTACGTTCCATCGGAGATTCCAGCAAAGCGGATGTTATGCTGACAAATGGTGTGAATGGCGGGTATGTTGATCCTTACAAGCTCCTTTCACACGAGTTTAACGAGAACAGGGACTATCTTTATCCAATCCCCATCAACGACAGGTCCGTGTACCATTCACACGGCTATGACCTGCCTCAGAATCCTGGTTGGAACGATGGACTTGATTTCTAATCTGGTGTATTATTTTAAGGTGGTGGCATAAATGTCACCACCTTTTTTTATATTTGTCACGCTATGATTAGACACATTCTTTTCGGGATAATCACGATTCTCGTGTTCCTCTCCTTGGCTTCTTCTTGCTTGGGAGAAAAGGACAATCCGGAGGAGTTTCCGGAACTATCCGGCACATATAAGATGACTGATCCTCAGCGGTATCCCAAGGAAGAAGGTGTCACCAGAATTGTCTCTTATAACGTCGGGACTTTTAATAAATATATGGCCAACAGCATCTCTGAGGTCGCGGAGATAATATCAGAGCTGAAGGCTGACGCCGTGATAATGAACGAGGTGGACAGTTGCACTTCCAGGAATCCTTTTTATCAGGTCAAAGTCCTTGCTGAGACTCTCGGAAACTGGAATTATGCCTTTGGGCCGGCAATGCATGTCTACGGTGGCGCTTATGGGAACGCTATAGTCACATCACCAGGAAACAAGGTGCTGAGAGACACCACTGTGCTTCTGGGCCGTCACAATGGAGCTGAGGAAAGAAGTCTTATCGTAGCTGAGTGCGAGCGGTTCGTCATAATGGGAAGTCATTTGGACCATACCCAGGAATTCGCGAGAATCCAGCAGGCGAAGATTATTAATGACTTCGTGAAGAAATACTACAAAGGGGATTCTCGCCCAGTGTTCCTGCTCGGTGACATGAACTGTGAGCCGAATGACGCCCCGCTGAAGGAACTCAAGAATACCTGGACCGTGGTTTCAAAGAATACCCCGACCTATCCTACGACAAGCCTTAAGAAATGCATTGATTTCGTGATGCTTTATTCCGGAGCCGGGAAGGCCACAGTTACAATGACGGAAGCCACCCGATATCTCTTCAATGGAGATCCCGGAACGGCTTCCGACCATATTCCTATTTTCGTCGATTACAAATAATCTAGTCCTTATGGCAATCTCCGTGGTGGCAGCAATCGCCGTCGCCATGGTGCTTGCAGGGATGCCCTTTCTCGAGTTCTTTCTCTGTGGCTTCCCTTACATCGACGACCTTGCCTGTGAAGTTGAGGGTCTTGCCCGCCATCGGGTGATTGAAATTCATGGTGACCTTCTCTTCAGTGACCTCATGAACCATTCCGTTGACCACGTTTCCTGTCTCGTTGACCATAGGGATCATCTTTCCGACCACGAGAAGGTCGTCGCGTACCTTCCCATCCATCATGAAGGCCTCTTTCGGCAGGTCCACGAGCATCCTCTCGTCGAAGGTGCCGTAACCCTCCTCGGGGGTAAGTGTGAACGCGAACTCCTCGCCGGGCTCTTTGCCCTCGACCTCGCTCTCGAACTTCGGGAGAAGCATACCGGTACCATGGATGTATTCAAGGGGACGGGTCTCATCGGCCTTGTCGGCAAGGGCTCCGTCGACGATCAGCTCATAGGTCAGGCTGACGACTTTGTTCTTTTCTGCTTTCATATTTATCTGTTTTTTAATCGTTTACGCACTAAAATCCACCTCTTTGAACGCCAGGGTCGGTATAATCTTCGACTTACATGTCCTGGCATCATCTCCCGCCGCAAGCAGATTGTTCCACAAGGTCAGGAGATTGCCTGTGATCAGGATTTCCCTGACCGGATGGACGATTCTGCCGTCCTTGAACAAAAATCCTTCCACACCGAAAGAAAAATCGCCGGTGGCGGAATTGCTGTTGCCTCCGTTGAATCCAGTGACGAGGATCCCGTCGCCGACAAGAGCCATTATTCCGTCCTTATCCATTCTTTGAGGCTTTAAAAGCCCTGGAGCGACGCAGGGCTCCAAAACGGGCCTCATGACATCCTCGATAGTGGGAGCGATTCCCATTTTATTGGACATATAGGTGTTGACGAAATACTCTTTCACTACCCCTTTCTCGATGACAGGTGTCTCTCTCGAGGCGACACCTTCTGAGTCGAACAGGCGTGAGCCGGTCTGTCCCTTGGTAAGGGGCTTGTCAACAAGATTCATCCATTCCGGGAAAACCTTCTTCCCGAGCGTGTCAAGGAGGAAAGAATTCTTTTGCTGGAGAGCAAAGGCTCCCAATGCGGAGGTGAGGGGAGTCACGAGTCTTGAGGAATTCTCGCTGTCCACGACCATGTTATACTTTCCGGAGGGAATCCTCTTGGGGCCGATCTGGGCCATGGCCCTTTGGTATGCTGTCTCGCAGCAAGTTGAGATCTTGAGATCGCTGATCCTTGGCGTGGAATCCCACCAATAGCCACTGTAGCGGTTGCCTTCCGCATCCTTCACGGTTATCTCTACCCCATATTCGAATGAAGTCTCGGTGTGACGGCACTTCAGGCCGTTCGAGTCAAGAGTCAAAGTGTCGAATATTGAGTCTGAATATTCTCCCTCTTCCGATATCAGGCCTTCGGCCTTATGTTGCTCAAACACAGAGGCTTCCATGGCCATCTTGAGCCTCTCAGAGGATGTCAGGGCAGGGT
>ONSC01000164.1 GCA_900320365.1 uncultured Bacteroidales bacterium | reverse complement strand
ATGTGCCTAAGAATCACGGACGCCTCGTTGCGGACGATATCCTCAAATTCCTCGGAAGGACCTATAGAGAAGTACTCCCTCAGGTTATTCGCCTTCCAAGTGCTATAGAAATCATTGTATGTGAAATACTTGTATAAGTCAACCCCCAATTCGTCATTCAGGGCGTTGTCGATGGTGAGCTCCCAAAGCCACCTCACCATCCGCTTTCTCACGACAGGGTCAAGGTACTTGTTCTTATCAGCCCCCCTGTAAGTGAATATCTTGTCGAGCAGGGCCTCCCCCGCCTCTTCATCAATCAACTTGTCGCTGAGCATGCGGCCATATTCGTGGGAGGCAGCCGAGACAGGATAGGAATTGAAAACCTCAGACTGGATCTTCGTGCCGCAATGGCGGTCGTACCTGACCTTGGGATTCTTGGCCGTGATGGCGTCAAGGCTGTACGCCATACTCATTATACACCTCTGAATCGTGGATGTGTAAACATCTATCTTGCAATCGTTTCCTGTGAATATCTCAGGATAGCGGGCAATGGTTCTCTCCATAATGTGGCGATGCTCCCTACCACCTCTTGGAAGAAGCATTCCAAGATTGCCATCAGCGTCAGTGGCTATCTTGCGCACATCCTCAAGCAAGGCTTTGCCAGTCTCAGTCAAGGCTCCAGCCCTACCAGCAGCCTCGAGGATCTCCAAAGGTTTGGTGTAGGTGTCACCGGAGATAAGGTAACGGCTCCCGTGCCTGGCGAAATTAGCGAGATACACCGGCTTGTATCCTGCCGGTGCCTTTGTGTAAGGGGTCTCCACATCCGGATATGGCTTATAAGACCAAGCCAAGGACTTGATGTCCTGGCCCTCAGCGGCGAAGGTGAGTAGCACGCAAGCCGCTAACGCGAAGATGACTTTTCTCATATATGACTGATCAATAGTTATATTCATGAGTCAATGTGCCATTGACATCATAGAATTTCAGGTTTATGTGCCCGGATTTGTCCGCGACAAAGTCCATACGCTCATTATTGCTGTTGACCACAATGGGGAAATTGTTCCCGCAATCCCCTTTCTCACGGACGAAATGCTTATGATGATGACCACTGAACATGGCCATGATCCCCGCCTCATTGAGGATGGGGAGGAAATTCTTGTTAGCCCATTTCTGGGAATACCAGCTGTTCCTGTCGTTAATTGTGGGAATATGCATGATGCAGATTTTGACCGGAGCTGACTTGAAAGCCGGATCCTTTACAATCTCCTTCAGCCATTCCACCTGGGCCTGACGGTAGCCGTCATAAACCGCTGTCCCTGAGTACTCCGTGGATGAATCCGGTTTATCCTCCCCGGCATCCAGGACTATCGCGGCTACAGGCCCCTGACGGAACAGATAATAAAACTCGCCGGTGGGTGTCGGACACATCCAGGGCAGACGGTAGAATTCCCTGCCGCGCCCCTCATGGTTCCCTCTAGAGTAAACAACCGGCATTGAGGCGCATTGAACCGCGATGGGCTCAAAGGTGTGACGGATTGTCGTGTCCAGCGAGGTGGAGGTGCTGGTGATGTCTCCGTTGAGAACGACGAAATCGCAGTTGTCACGGTTGACATCCTTCATTAGAGTCGAGAACTTCACTAAGTTGTGGTGCATGTCATTCACCATCGAGAAACGGCAAATACCCTTGTTGACATCAATCGTATTGACCAGAAAATGCTTCGCCTGTATGGTTCTCTTGACCCCATAAGTGGTTCCATAGGCGTTTGAATCATCCTCTACATTCTGCCCGACCAGACGGTACCTGTATGTGCGGCCGGGTTCAAGTCCTGTGGCGGTGATTGAGTGATAACGCCCGGTGATCCTCCTGCCAGCGACTGATTCAACGAAACTCGCCCTCTGGTCAGACTCAAACTCGCTCCCATCGTCACCAGGGGCAACCTCAAGACTCACAAGGGCGTCATACTCTGTGGTCCACAAGACAGTGAAAGAAGTCTCTGTGACTTTAGTCACCCATGGGCCGAATTGGGGCTTGAACGGGGGTAACTTGTCCTTTTTGGCATCCGATGGTTGTATGAACAACAATGACAACACTAAAACTGCCGCGACTCGCTTTAAAAGGCTCATTATCTCAAAATACAAAGGTTATCAGAATCAGTTTATTAATCAAAAATACAAAAAAAACATCATAAAGCAAATAACCATCCCTAAATCAGAAAGCGAATATCGCATAAATAGGGTAATTACCATTATTTAACTAATAATTCTCGACTTTATTCTCATTAGCGCCACTTTTTCTTATTTTCGCGTAAATGAGAACAGCGGTTGTCATACTGAACTGGAACACAAAGGGATATCTGCAGACATTCCTTCCGGGGCTCATCGCCTCCACGGAAGGGATGGACGCGGAAGTCATCGTCGCGGACAGCGCCTCGACCGACGGCTCGATGGAAATGCTCGCGCGGGAATTCCCGCAAGTCCGCCGGATTCCCCTCGACAAGAACTACGGCTTCACGGGCGGCTACAATCGCGCCCTCAAGCAGGTGGAGGCCGATTATTACGTCCTCATCAACTCGGACATTGAGGTCACTCCGGACTGGCTGAAGCCCCTCGTCGCCTGGATGGACGCCTATCCCAAGTGCGGCGCCTGCGGCCCCAAGCTCCGTTCCTATTTCGACCGGACCGCCTTTGAGTATGCCGGCGCGGCCGGAGGTCTCCTGGACCGCTACGGCTATCCGTTCTGCCGGGGCCGCATGATGAGCATCGTGGAAAAAGACAACGGGCAGTATGACACACCGACCGATGTCTTCTGGGTATCAGGCGCCTGCCTGATGGTCCGGAGCAAGCTCTGGAAGAAACTCGGCGGCCTGGACGACCGTTTCTTCGCCCACATGGAAGAAATCGACCTGTGCTGGCGGCTCCAGCTCGCCGGATACAAGGTCACCGTCGTTCCGCAGTCCGTCGTCTATCACATCGGCGGCGGCACCCTCCCGAACGACTCTCCTAAAAAACTGCAGCTCAATTACCGGAACAACCTCCTGCTGCTGGAAAACAACCTGGCCAAGACCTTCCGTACGCAGGGTTACAGCGTGGAAGGCGCCCTGGGCAAAGCCCGCCGTCGCATCCTCGCGAGAATGGTCCTGGACGGTTTTTCTGCCATCAACTATCTGACCACCCGGAAATGGGGGTCCTACAAAGCCGTCGTCAAGGCGCATGCGGAGTACTGGAAACTACGCAGAAAGGCCACCCCTGACGAGGTGGCCTCCCAGCAGAAAGAGGCAACCATCCACGGTTGGTATCCCAAGTGGATGGTGCCCCGAGCCCTTGCGGGACGGAAAATCATTTTTATTTAGCCGGACGCGGATAACCCTCCGCCGTGGCCCGTTCGGTCATCCGCTGGATGCGGGTGTCCGTGTCGGGGTGGGAGGAGAACAGCTTCTGGACGCTGGAAGCCTGGGAGCCGGATCCGCCGGAGACTTGCTTCAGCTTCTCGAAGGACATCGCCATACCCCACGGGTTGCGGCCCGAATGCTTCAGGAACTCATAGCCGTAGTCATCGGCCTGGCTCTCCTGCTTCTTGGAGTACTGGGCGTTCAGGACCGCGTTGCCGATGGCGCCGAGCTGGGAATCAGTCAGGGTAGCCATCGTGTTGCTCGCGGAGGCAAGACCTTCCAGCGCAGCGCTCGTGAGCATGGAGGTCCGCATTTCCTTCTTGGTGTGCTTCAGGGCGACATGGCCGATCTCGTGGCCGATCACGCCCAGCAGCTCGTTGTCCGTCATCACGTCCATGATGCCGGTGTACACGCGGACGCTGCCGTCGGCGCAGGCGAAAGCATTGACCTGGTCTTCCTGATAGACCTTGAAGTTCAGAGGAACGCCTTCGACATCCACCAGGCCTTTCGTCAGGTTGCGGAGGCGCTTGGTGTAGGCGTTTGACTCGGGCAGAACCTTGCTCTGGGCATCGAGCTGGGTGATGTACTGGTGCACATAGGCCTGGACTTGTTCGTCAGACAGGGAAAGTGCCTGCGCGGCCATCATGCCGCCCTGGAGGGCGCGGGTCGCATTGAAGGTTTCGGAGCAGGAAGCGAGCATCAGCACGCCTGCTGCAAAGGCTAGAAGACGTTTCATGATACCGCAAATATAAACAATTCTTCATAAAAATGATTATCTTTGTGGTAGTTATTTAAGGAGTTTCGTATGAAGATCATCATCGAAGGAGCCGGACAGGTGGGATCCCACCTCGCGAAGATGCTCAGCCACGAAGGCGGAGACATCACCGTCATCGACGACAACGAAGTCCGGCTGCAGCGGCTCACCGCCGTGGCCGATGTCGTCACCGTCCTCGGGGACCCTTCTTCCATCACGGTCCTCAAGGAGGCCGGCTGCCAGAAGGCGGACCTTTTCATCGCGGTCAATCCCACCACCACCCAGACCGTGAACATCGTCAGCGCCCTGCTGGCGAAACGGCTCGGTTCCAAGCGCGTCATCGCCCGTATCGACGACGAGGCCTTCCTTCTCCCGGAGAACAAGCTCATGTTCAAGGACATGGGCATCGACATGCTCTTCTTCCCGGAGAAGATCGCCAGCGACGAAATCATCGACATGCTCAAGCATACCGCCTCCACGGACTCGATGGACTTCGCCCGCGGAAAGCTCCAGCTGGTGGTGTTCCGCCTGGACGACGACTCCCCCATCCTGGACATGAAGGTCGCCGAATTCACGGCGGCGATGACGGCGGCATCAGCCCAGGCCCAGCTGCGCATCATCGCCATCGCCCGCAAGGGTGAGACCATCATCCCGAAGTTCGACACCCGCTTCGCCTACAACGACCACCTGTACATCATCGCCAAGCGCGAGGGCATCCCCGCCATCCTTAAGTTCCTCGGGAAGGACAACATCGAGGTGGACAAGGTCATGATCCTCGGCGGCAGCGAGATCGGCGAGATGGTGGCCGCCCAGCTCGCGCGGCAGCAGCTGGATTCGGTGAAGATCATCGACATCGACAAGAACCG
>ONSC01000162.1 GCA_900320365.1 uncultured Bacteroidales bacterium | reverse complement strand
GATGAATTCCTCACCGATTATGAATGCCTGGGCGAGGCCGTCAGGTGAGGGCTGCTCAGCGTATTCGAATCTCACTCCGAAATCACTTCCGTCTCCTAGGAGCCTTCTGAAAGCCGGAAGGTCCGTAGGGGTGGAAATGATGAGGATATCCCTGATCCCGGCATTCATCAACACCGAGATGGGGTAGTACACCATAGGTTTATCGTAGATCGGAAGCATTTGTTTGCTGACACCCTTTGTTATCGGGTAGAGCCTTGTGCCGCTTCCTCCAGCCAGCACTATTCCTTTCATATTCCTTTAATTCTTTTAATACAATCCACAAGGGAATCTCTCCAATAAGGGATGGCGATTCCAAAGGTTTCCTTGACCTTGGTTTTGTCCAAAACTGAGAACCGTGGCCGCTGTGCTTTGGAAGGGTAATCCTCAGTGTGACACGGGCGTATGTCACAACTGTTGCCTCCGATCTCGCAGATTGCCTTAGCGAAATCGTACCAGGAGATTGCACCCTCATTGCTAAAATGATATATTCCAGTGTTAGACAGTTTGTTCTCGCTGATTACTTTAATAATAAGTTCAGCTAAATCCTTAGCATAAGTTGGGGTCCCGACTTGGTCGAAAACAACTTTGAGAGAGTCCCTCTCAGCTGTGAGGTTGAGCATCGTTTTCACGAAATTCTTCCCGAAAGGGGAGTAAAGCCATGCTGTGCGGAAGATGATGCTGTCGCATCCTGATTCCAACACCTTTCTCTCTCCAAGCAGTTTTGTGGATCCGTAAACGCCGAGCGGGTCGGTGGGCCAATCCTCGCGGCAAGGGATAGTCTTGTCGCCGTGGAACACATAGTCTGTCGAGATATGGATTAGGGCGGCGCCCCTCTCCTTGGCGACATCGGCCAGGATACCAGCCGCAGTGCTGTTAAGGAGCATGGCGGTTGCGGAGTCGTCCTCTGCCTTGTCCACGTTCGTGTACGCTGCGCAGTTGACAATAACGTCGATCCTCTCGGAATCGCAGATGATTCTCACGGCGTCAGCGTTTGTGATGTCGAGATAAACTGTCTCGACTCCAGGAACTGAAGTGACGTCTGTGAACACAAATCTGTCGCGGCATTTCGCCGCCGCCTCACGCAGCTCGTTTCCGAGCTGTCCGTTAGCACCCGTGACTAGGACATTCATAATCCCAAAAATAGTCACAAAAATGAAGTCACGCAAAAATTTTAATGTATATTTGTATTTATGAACACAGCTAAACCGGTGATAAACCTGTACACAGACGGCGCTGCGAGCCCTAATCCCGGACCGGGAGGCTACGGGGTCATCCTCAGATGCGGAGAGTATGAGAAGGAGTTGAGCGAGGGGTTCGCTCTCACCACGAACAACCGTATGGAACTTCTCGCCGTGATTGTGGGATTGGAGGCTGTGAAGTGGGATAACGCCGAGGTGAAAGTCGTGAGCGATTCTTCATACGTTGTGAAGGCTCTGAACGAGGGCTGGTTGGAGAGTTGGGAGCGCAAAGGGTGGAAAAAGGTGAAGAATCCCGATCTCTGGCAAAGATTTCTTCTTGTGTACCGGCGTCACCGCGTGACCTTCCATTGGATCAGGGGGCATGCCGGCCATCCGGAGAATGAGCGTTGCGACTCACTGGCTGTTGCGGCCAGATCCGGCGCTGCCGATGATTTGCTACATGACGAAGGCTATGAGAAGGAGTTGGAGGAAAGTAATAACGAAAGTTTGTTTTGAATATGGCAGAAAGAAATAACAGGAAACCGATCGTTGGAATCACTCAAGGCGATGGTAACGGGATAGGCTATGAGGTGATAATCAAGTCTTTGGCGGACGCCAGGATCCTCGAGTCGTTCACCCCTGTGATATATGGCTCATCAAAGATTTTCGGCTTCTATAAAAAGCATATCCACAATATCGACCAGCAGATGGACACATACGTGATCCAAAGCGCGAAGGATGCCAAGCCACGCAAAATCAACATCGTGAACTGCCTTCCGGACAACACTTACGTGGAGCCGGGACAGTCCACTCCCGAATCCGCCAAGGCTGCCATCACTTCCCTTGAGTGGGCTGTCAGGGACATAAAGAACGGTGATATTGACGTGCTCGTGACAGCTCCTATCAACAAGAGGGCGATGGTGAAGGAAGGATTTGGCAACACCGGCCACACAGAGTATCTCCAAAAAGAGTTCGGGGTTCATGATGTCGCCATGTTCATGGTTTCCGACCAGCTGAGGATAGGCGTGGTGACAGGACATATTCCTCTCAAGGATGTGCCCTCGTCTATTACTGTCGAGCGTATTGTCGGCAAGCTCCGTCTGATGACCGAGTCCCTTAAGAGAGATTTCGGGGTAGTGGAGCCGAAGATAGCTGTTCTCGGCCTTAATCCTCATTGCGGTGATGGTGGACTGCTTGGGGATGAGGAGGAAAAGATCATTCTGCCTGCGGTCGAGGCTGCCAATGCCGAGGGAATAATGGCTTTCGGGCCATATTCTCCTGACGGGTATTTCGGACTTGGCCATTACGCCAAATTCGACGCCACTCTAGCGATGTATCATGACCAGGGGCTAGCCCCGTTCAAGGCTTTGGCTTTCGAGGATGGAGTCAACTTCACCGCCGGTTTGCCGATTGTCAGGACATCACCTGATCATGGGACCGCGTTTGAGATGGCTGGCCGGGATGAGGCGGATCCTCATTCGATGATGTCTTCAATCTATACCGCTATTGACATATACCGTAAGCGCCTGGCTTTTGATGCGGTTCAAGAGGGAAAAATGAGTAAATGATCACGGCAATGGCATTCGACAGGACAATCATGATCACGGGCGGCGCCGGTTTCATCGGCAGCCACGTCACTAGGCTTTTTGTCAACAAGTATCCAAACTATAGGATTATCAACATCGACAAGCTTACATATGCCGGAAACCTGGCGAATCTCAAGGATGTCGAAGATAAACCTAATTACACGTTTATTAAGGCGGATATATGTGACTATGAGTCAATTAGAGAGATTATCTCATCTAATGATGTAACTGGCGTAATCCATCTTGCGGCTGAGAGCCATGTTGATCGTTCCATTGTGGATCCGTTCACTTTCGCGAGGACTAATGTGATGGGCACGCTTTCTCTGCTTCAGGCTGCCCGGGATTATTGGGAGCCGAAAAGATATGATGGCTGCCGTTTCTATCACATCAGTACGGATGAGGTTTACGGGGCATTGGAGCTCACCAAGCCCGAGGGTGACCCATCAGCTAAAGAGTGCGGTGGCGGGCCGTTCGGGGATGACTTCTTCACAGAGACCACTCGTTACCAGCCGCACAGTCCCTATTCTGCGGCCAAGGCGTCCAGCGACCACTTTGTCCGGGCGTATCACGACACTTACGGAATGCCTACCGTGGTGACGAACTGCTCCAACAACTATGGTCCTTATCAATTCCCGGAAAAGCTTATACCGTTGTTTATCAATAATATCCGTCACCGTAAACCACTTCCGGTCTATGGCAAGGGAGAGAATGTGAGGGACTGGCTCTATGTCGAGGACCACGCCAGGGCTATCGATGTCATTTTCCATCAAGGCAAGGATGGCGACACATATAACATAGGTGGTTTCAATGAATGGAAGAACATAGACCTGATCAAGGTGCTGATAAGGACCGCTGACCGTGTCTTGGGACGTCCAGAGGGAGCGGATGATGACCTCATCACCTTTGTGACGGACCGCAAGGGGCACGACATGCGCTATGCGATAGATTCGACTAAATTGAAGGAGGAGCTGGGCTGGGAGCCTTCGCTGCAGTTCGAGGAGGGAATAGAGAAGACAGTACGATGGTATCTGGATAACCAGGAGTGGCTGGATAATGTCACTAGTGGTGATTACCTCAAATACTACGAGAAAATGTACAAATAGAAGACCGCGGCCAGAAGGCCGCGGTTTTCGCAAGAATTCGTTTTCGGTCCACGGTAAGGATTTCTGATGGTGGAGAGCGGACTCATCCGGCATCGCTGCTGCCTGACGGCCTTGATCGACACAAGGAATTCCGCTTCGGCGGCCACCAGCCTTTTCCTGTAGGCCTTATTGTACCGCGAAAATAAATAATTATTTTTAATCTCCAAAAATATTTTTGCAATTTATTGTAAAATTAATTTATCTGATATGTATTAATTTCTTCGTATTCAATTGATTAGATGCAAAAATTGCTAATTGAAGTAATAGATTAAATAACCTAAAAATCCCGATGAAATCCCCACTTTCTCACTCCCCAAGCCTTTCATCGGGATATTCCTGATGTCAAGACATTTGTGGTGAGATGTTCGTCTCCACAGCCTCAATTGTGTTTGCGATGATGTCGTAACTGGTCTTCTCGGATCCATCCCCGGCGATGTACTTCTGTGTTCTAAGGCGACCTGAGACATAGATCGGGAACCCTTTCTCGATAATGTCAAAAGGGGGAATTCCCTTGTTGCCCTCCCAGGCTGTGACATAGTGCCATGTGGTCTCTATCACAGGCTCACCATTGCGGTCTTTGTAGGCGAAATTAGTGGCGACGGAAAAATGAGCTACCCTCGTGTTTCCGACCTTGAGAATGTTGACGTTGCCGACATTCCCCCGGATTTCGATTTTGTTCAGTTGTTCCATAATTCAGTTTATCGTTGGTTGTTGGCGCTAAAATAGCGCCGTGAAATCGTATTTGAAAGGATTGTGAAGATAATCCCTGAAAGTATTTCTGTTCTTTTTATGACGGCTTTTTATTAAGCCCATATGATAAAATCTTATCATCGATTTTCGTCCCATACCCCCGGAGCTTGCTTGGAATCGGGATTTCTTTTACGCATATTGGGGCCATGAGATATAAGGAAGATGACAATGAGGGGAAGAGGTGTCTTGAGTGCGGGGATGTCCTTCCTTATGGGCGCAGGGACATGAGATTCTGTTCCACGTCTTGCAAGAACAGGTGGCACTATCAGAGGAACGGGAACCTTAAGGGGCTGAGGATGAAAACAATAGGGGCGATCGACCGCAACTACTCCATCCTTGAGTCCCTGCTGGAGTCGGGGATCTCGTCAATCGACATTCCTGACCTCGGGCAGATG
>ONSC01000160.1 GCA_900320365.1 uncultured Bacteroidales bacterium | reverse complement strand
AGTGGTGCGGGGAAGGGTCTGGAGGTTGGTCACGTCCTTGGCGGTGAGTCCGTCACCGGCATCGATCGAGCGGAGAGCCTCAGCGGTCGCCTCAAAAGCCAGGGCGGGAGTGTTGTTATTCTCGCTGAGGTGGCAAAGGAACAGATTCTTGAGCCCTGGGTGCCAGAACCTCCGCACCGCCTCCGCACATTCATCGTTGGACAGGTGCCCGTTCCCCTTGCAAATCCTCATCTTCAGGTCATGCGGATACGATCCTCCTATCAACATACCCATGTCGTAATTGGACTCGAACACCACCGCATCAGCGCTGGAGGCATATTCAATGGCCTCGGTCGTGACCCTGCCGGCGTCAGTCATGAGAAAGAAACGGGTGCCGTGCCATTCGATCAGATAACCTACAGTCTGAGTCGCGTCATGCGGCACCACGAAGTGCGTGACTGACGGGCAATCTTCCATCGCCACATCCGGTCCGAGGTTCAACACCGTACTCCCCTCCTCAAGGACTCTCCGGCACGGAGCGATCCAGTCCCTGGTGAAGGTGTGCCACATGAGAGCCTCATGAAGGACTGATGTGGCGTAAACAGGCTTATTAAGATGCTTGCACCATGAGCCAAGGTGGCGTATATGGTCCAGATGGTCGTGAGTGACAAGGATGGCTTGGAAAGAATCGAGACTGAAGCCTCTCTGTATCAAGTATTTCTTGAGTCTCCTCAGGCTTACGCCGGCATCGATGATTATCCCGTTTGTCCCGTCATGAAGGAAATAGCAATTTCCGTTGCTACCGCTGGAGAAACTCATGAACCTCAACATCAGTTCTTCTCCTCCTCGCAGTATTTGGATATGACACTATAGGCGTCTCCCACACCAAGTTCCCCTGCCCTCGACAGGTCGATGCAACCTTTCTCCTTATCCTTCAGATAGATAAGCACCAAACCGCGGTTGTAGTAGGCGTCTCCCATATAAGGGAAGACACTTATCGCCTTGGTGTAGTTGTCGACCGACTCGACAAACTTCGATGACAGGCAGTATAGATTGCCGAGATTGAAATAGATATATGGCACTCCGGGAAGGAGCTTGTCAGCGCTGAGCATGTCGTCTATGGCTTCGGAATAGTCGTATGTTCGGCTGACCTGGTCCCGCACCCTGGCTCTTGTAGTGCCCTGGTCATCCATGGTGAGGGTCTGGACGCTATTCTCTATAGACGATATGAAATCAATCATCTCGGCCCTCAGCACTCCCCTGTTGAGATAGTAGAAAGCCTTGTAATACTCCGAGTACTTTCCTTCAGGGGCCGCGTTGACCGCAGCGTCGAACTGGTTGAGAGCGGTCGAGAACTGTTTGGACTGCACGCTGTAAAGGCCACGGATAAACTGCCTGTCAGCCTCAGTCAGACTCTTCGGGTCGCCGGCCGCGAGATACGAGTCACCGTAGATCGAGACGTCGATCCCCTGGGCGAAGCTAGGGGTCGGAATGGAGTCGGAGTTGGAGATCGCCATGTTGATTGGCGAGTCGGATATGAACTTGTCTATCAAGAGGTTCTCATATCGGTTTCGCAAGGCGATATTGCGGTTGTCCTTGGTGGCTGAGAGGCTGAATTTGTATAGTGGTTTGAGCCGGATGTTGATGTCCCGGTTCTGAAGCAGCTCGTTGTCGAAGCCCTTTTTGGCGAAATCGGCATCCAGGGCGATCAGGGAACTATATTTCTTGGTCGTGTCGGCGAAAGACGTCTCGTCTGCGGCAGTCTTTGCCCTATACTCCCGGACCTTCCTCTGGGCCGTGTCGTAGTCTTGTTTCGAGGACTTTGTCCGCCCGAGCATATTCTTGACATAGGAGCGGTTAAGGTACGCCTTGGCGAAGTCGGGATAGAGCTCGATAGCCTTATCGTAGTCATCAAGGGCGTCCAGCCAGCGGCCCATCTGGACAAAGTAAGATGCCCTGTTGTAATACGCCAGGACATTGTCAGGATTGATATTGATGACATGGTCCATGTCCGCCAAAGCGTCCTCAAAATTGCCCACCTGGGCACTTATAAGGCTCCTGTTGTAGAGGGTAAGGGCATTGCCTGGCTCCTCTTGGAGAACCCTGTTGAGATCCGACATCGCGGCATTGAAATCGTTGGACTCATAGTACATCAGGGCCCTGTTGAAGTAAGCGAACGTGTTGGTGGTGTCCAACGATATCGCCTTGTTCATGTCCGCTATGGCCCCTTTGTAGTTTTTCTGGAGGGCGAAAACACGGCCACGACGGATATACCCTTCCGGATCGAAACGATCGAGCTGTATAGCCTTATTGTAGTCGGACACGGCCTTAGTGGTGTCGCTCAGGAAGAGATAGGAGGCTCCCCTGTTGAGATAGGCGGAGGGATCCTTGGGCTCCTTGCGGATGTACCGGTCGAAATCACTGATAGCGTTCTCAAACCTTTGGGCGAGGAAATATGTGACGCCGCGGCTGAAATACAGGCCTATCAAGCCAGGACGCAGTTCCATCGCCCTGTCCAGATCAGCCAAGGCCTCGTCGTACTTGCCGGAGCGGCTGAGGGTTATTGCCCGGAAATGATATCCGTTAGTGAATACCGGGTTCAGGCGAACAGATGTGTCGAAATCGGTCTGGGCTCCACGGATGTCACCGAGGTTGTATTTTGATATACCCCTATAGAAAAAAGTCCAGCAATCAGTCGTGTCCAGCCTGGCCAAAATGTTGAATTGGCTGATGGCGTCGGCGTATCTGCCCTCGGAGAGCGCCTGACGGCCCCTGAACATGAATACGTCCTTGTCGTACTGCGCCCGGCACAGCGGGAACAGCGACAGGAGCAGCATCAGGGACAAAGCCAGCCTTTTCATCACGATTTATTTTATAATAAGGGGTAAAATTCCTATTTTTGTCAGTTGCAAAGATAAACATTTATCGTGCCTTGAAAACGAAATCACGTCTTTTTTTCTCATATATAATCCTATTTGCCGCCTGTGGAGTACTCCAGGCGCAGACTTCCACCCCAAAGATGATCCCCTCAGGAAAGAATGCCGAGAGGATAATCTCGGTAGACATACTCCAGGGAAAGGTCGAATTCCTTTGCGACACACTTTTCAGAGGCAGGGCCACGGGGACAACCGGAGCCAATGAGGCGGCTTTCTGGATCGCACGGCAGTTCCGAGAGGCGGGACTTATGAAGATGAGCGGGAAATGGAGCATGTCTTTCGGAGTCGGCGACAAAGTGGGCCACAATATAATAGGCTTCATGCCCGGGAAGAGGTCGGGACTGAGAGAATCGTATGTCCTTGTGACCGCTCATTATGACAGCCATGGGATGATTGATGACACGGTTTATCCCGGAGCCGACAGCAACGCCTCCGGAGTGGTCGCGATGGTCAGTGTCGCGGACATGTTCGCCAGGATGAAGGAACTTGGCAGGTCTTATGGACAGAACATGATATTCGTGGCGTTCGACGCCAGGGAGAGGAACTCGCAAGGCGCCGAGGCTTTCTGGAGAGATGTGGTTGAAGGTAAGCTGAAGGATCCTGTGAGCGGAGAGACCATCACCCCTTCCAAAATCAGCTGCGCCGTTGTTCTTGACATATTGGGAAGCACCCTCTCCCCTCTTCGCAGAGGCAGGAAGGACTACCTGATAATGCTTAGTGACGGACGCCACAGATACGAGCTGGCAAGGGCGAACGACACCGACGGCCTCCACATGGATCTAGGGTTCGACTATTACGGGAGCGAGGGCTTCACTGAGATGTTCCACTCGAAAATCGGCGACCAGGGTGTGTTCTCAAGGGCCGGGGTTGATTGCGTGGTCTTCACCTCCGGAATCACCATGAAGACCAACAAAATCGAGGACAATGCCCTCAGCCTCAACTATAACATATTCAAAAAGAGGATATTCCTCATTTTCCACTGGCTGGAGAAAACTCTCGGACGATGAAAGGATTCATGAATATGATGAGGCGTTACATCGCGCCTTTCAAGAAATATCTCTGGGGATCGGTTGTGATGAACATCCTTTCGGCGGTGTTCAACATCTTCTCGTTCGCCATGATAGTGCCTATGCTCCGCATCCTGTTCCGGATGACGGACAAGACTTATGTCTTCACACCATGGAACGAGGTCTGGCACAAGCCGTTAAAAGACATCGGCACCAGCCTGACCGTCACGCCGACCCTCCAGCCCAACAACTACACGGTCCGTCTTGAGCTGAATCCCTCGGTCACCGACCTCACCGGCTGGTCCGACTACAGCTACAACTACGTGATCGGCGAGTTCTCGTCCGGCGAAGAGTATCCCATGACGCTCAAAATGCCGGAGATTTCCAACCGCGAAGTCCAGACGACGATCAAGGTCTACGACGGTCAGACCGTGGTCATCGGCGGCGAACGGCAGCACTATCTCGCCGCCGTAAAGGAGCGGGCCGACTGGGACGTGAGCCGGCTGAAGGCCGTGATAGCCACGCTCGAGGCCGACGGCCGCCGCTACACCGCCGACGAGGTAATCACCGCCTTCCGACGCCGCACGCAAGAAGCCTCGCTGTGCAACTACCTGCACAGCGCGATAGCCCACCTGCGGCAGATGGGCCGCGAGCGCACCGCCGAGACCTACACCTCGGCGCTGCGCAGCTTCATGACTTTCACCGAGGGCCGCGACCTGCCCCTCGACGGGGTGAGCTCCGCCCTGATGGAACGCTACGAGGCATGGCTCAGGAGCCGCGGCGTGCGCATGAACAGCAGTTCGTTCTACCTGCGCATCCTGCGCGCTGTGTACAACCGCGCCGTGGAGGACGGGCTCACCCCGCAGCGCCACCCCTTCGCCCATGTGTACACCGGTGTGGAGAAGACGGCGAAGCGAGCCGTGCCGCTGAAGACCATCAAGGCCCTAAAGCGCCTCGACCTGACCGGAAAGCCCCGGCTGGCGCTGGCGCGCGACCTCTTTCTATTCAGTTTCTACACCCGCGGCATGTCGTTTGTCGACATGGCCTACCTGCGGCGAGGGCAGCTGCAGTGCGGTCTCCTCACCTACCGCCGCCGCAAGACCGGTCAGGAACTCAGCATCCGCTGGGAGCGGTGCATGCAGCAGATTGTGGAAAAATATTCCACAGACTGCATGGGCGACTACCTGCTGCCCATCATCCGGCGTGCGGGCGACGAGC
>ONSC01000159.1 GCA_900320365.1 uncultured Bacteroidales bacterium | reverse complement strand
CTTGTAAAGTTTATCGACCCACACGGCGCTGACAAGATTGTCGGCCGTGTTAAGGAGAGTCGCTGGGATGTCCACGAGGGTGCTTATCACAAGCAGTGTGGCGGCGAACTCCGGATCAACTCCGAGTATCGCGCAAATCAATATCTCAGCGGTCATGCCTCCGACCGGGATGGCACCGACCACGAGGCTCGCCAGGATGCCTATCGCAACGATTGATAGGCAGCCGTATCCTCCTAGACCGTAAAACGACACGACGAACATAGTCTTGAGCACGGAAGATACCACAGATCCGTCCTTATTCAGATTTATTCCCAGCGGGATGACAGACTCGGCCACAGAGTCATCCACACCCATTCTCTTGGCAGACTTAATTGATGCGGGTATGGTAGCGGCACTGGAGCAAGTCGCCACGGCCAAAAGTGAAGGTTCGGTGATGTTTCTCCAAAACGAGAATAGCCTTTCCTTACCACCGGCGAGAGCCACATAGATTGAATTGACTCCGAAGAAGAGGATTAAAGTGATAACCAGGTACAGCAGCATGCTGTTGACAAAACTACTGACGATCTGCCCTCCAAGGCTGCCGACAAGGTCGGCGAAATAGCAGCCGAGGCACACGGGAGCCGCATACATCAATAACCTCATGAATTCCATCACCACTTCCATGCCGCTTTCCAGGAACCTCACCATAGTCTCACCTTTAGCGGAGCTCAGGGAAGTCGCCGCTCCGAACAAAGCGGAGAAAACAATCAAGGGAATCAGGTTGTCTTTACTGAGAATCATGTGGAAGTCGCTCACGGTGAACATATTCTCAATAGTGCTGAGAAGGTCTCTTCCTCCGATCGCGACTCCTTCTATCACCATTCTCTCGGGAGGAATCCTGGTGGCGTATCCGCCTAGAGGATTCCAGAAGCCGCAAATGATCCAAGTGAGTACTCCAGCCACCACGGATCCGGCCAGGAACACCAGCACAGCCCTGCTCAAGACTCTCCATAGTTTTCTCTCGGTGGTCAACTTCCTTACGGAATTCGCCACGCTAAAGAACACAACCGGCACCACCAGGACAAAGGTGAGGTTAAGGAATATCTCTCCAACCGGTTTCACTATAGATGCGGATGATCCTGCCAAGGCGCCGCAAGCGGCTCCGATTGAGACACCTAGCAGGAGTAATACTGTCTGGATATAATTTCTCATAACCTCGGTAATCTCTTTGATGAACAAATATACCGATTTGTTTTCTTAATTTTGTAACACAAGTCAATCTTTAGTTATGGATTCGATTCTCATTAACAGCCCCAGGGTAGGCAACGGATATGATGTCCACGCTTTGAAAGAACGCCTTCCGATGCGCCTCTGCGGGGTGGATATACCTTCAGATAAGGGCTTTGTGGCCCATTCTGTCGGTGATGTGGCTATTCATGCTCTTTGCGACGCGCTACTTGGCGCCGCAGCCTTGGGTGACATCGGTTTGCACTTCCCGGACAGCGATCCCCGCTATAAAGGCATTGACAGCACGAAGCTTCTCTCCGAGGTCGTCGCCATGCTTTCAGGCGAGGAGGCGAATAAATACAGTATCTGCAATGTGGATATCACCATAGCTCTTCAGGAACCGAAGCTCCGGCCCTACATAGACACTATGCGGGAGACCCTGGCTGGAATAATGAATATCGGCAAAGACCAGGTCAGCGTCAAGGCCACCACAACCGAGAGACTCGGCTTTGTCGGTAGGGGAGAAGGCTGCGAGGTCTGGGCCTCTGCGGTGATTGTGCCGAATAACGAATATCAATACTGAATATGAGTCCTCTAGCGGTGATAATAACCATGGCCGCATACTTTGCGGTGATGCTCGCCATAGGATGGTTATCCTCAAAAGGCGCTGATAACCAAGGGTTCTTCAATGGAGGCCGCAAGGCTCCATGGTGGATAGTCGCTATCGCCATGATCGGGGCCCCGATGTCGGGGGTGACTTATGTCTCCGTCCCCGGTATGGTAGGCAACGGAGCCGCGATGGGCTATATGCAGATGGTGCTTGGGTTCTTTGTCGGCTACCTGATAATAGCCTTCGTCCTGACCCCTGTGTTCTTCAAAATGAATCTGGTCTCGATCTACCAGTATCTTGAAGACCGTTTCGGGGCCTCCTCCCACAAGACCGGAGCGTGGTTCTTCCTGATCTCCAAGGTCTTGGGAGCGGCTGTCAGGCTTTATCTTGTCTGCGTGACTCTGCAGTTGATGGTCTTCGGACCCCTCGGTCTGCCTTTCATCCTGAATGTGGCCGTATCAATCGCCATAGTCCTGCTGTACACCTTCAAGGGAGGGGTCAAGTCGGTGATATGGAACGACACCCTTAAGACGGTGTGCATGGTGGTCTCGATTGTCCTCGCCATCATATTCATAGCCAAGGACATGGGAATGGATTTCAAAGGAGTCGCCGCCACCATTAAAGACAGCTCCTATTCCAAGATGTTCTTCTTCGATGACTTCAATCATCCGGAATATTTCTGGAAACAGTTCCTGGCTGGAATATTCACCGTGGTCGCCATGACGGGCCTTGACCAGGACCTGATGCAAAGGACACTGGCCAGCAGAAACCAGAAAGACTCCCGGAAGAACTTGATCACCAGCGGTTTACTCCAGATTCCGGTCATATTCATGTTCCTGTGCCTTGGCGTGCTCCTTTATATATATGCCGCTCAGAAGGGCATCACAGAGGTGGGTGACACCCTGTTCCCGGCCGTAGCCACAAGCGGTTTCCTTCCCGTCGTGGTCGGTGTGTTGTTTGTCATCGGCCTGGTATCCTGCGCATATTCCGCCGGAGGATCCGCCCTCACCGCTCTGACCACCTCATTCACCGTGGACATTTTGGGCGCCGGTAAGGAGGGCGAGGAGAAATTGACCTCCACAAGGAAAAAGGTCCATCTTGGAATGGCACTGCTGATGGGCGTCGTGATTGTGGTGTTCTATCTTTTAAACACCAAGTCCGCTATCGACGCCGTTTATAAGCTGGCCAGCTACACCTACGGTCCGATCCTCGGAATGTTTGTTTTCGGGATATTCTGCAAGAAGCCTGTCAGGGACCGCTGGGTGCCGCTTGTGGCCGTGGTGGCTCCGGTGATATGCCTGATTCTCCAGTCCAATTCGGAGAGGTGGTTCGGTGGCTACACATTCTCTTATGAGCTTATCCTCATCAACGCCATGCTGACCATCCTGGGCCTGTGTCTGCTGATCAAGAGAAAAAAAGACGAATAATTTTTGCGGATTCAATATTAATCCCTATTTTTGCAATCCCGAAACGCCCCTTGGGGCGGTGAGAGGAACCATTGAGATATGGTGTAATGGTAGCACTACAGATTCTGGCTCTGTCAGTGAGGGTTCGAATCCTTCTATCTCAACTCAATGGGCACACGGCGGGGTAGCTCAGCTGGCTAGAGCGTCGGATTCATAATCCGGAGGTCGTGGGATCATGCCCCACCCCCGCTACCACCACAAATTTTGACGATAATGCCAAACGCGTTCCATTATTCGATCGGCAGGAAGTTCATCCAAGCGGTTAGCGGAGCCTTCCTGATTTTATTTTTGCTTATCCACGTCACAATCAACTTCTTCTCGGTGATTGACTCTTTCACCGGAAAGTTCGGTGTTGTCGCCGCTGACGACAAGCTTTTCTCCGCTGGAGACGGACTGTTCAAGCTGGGATGCGACTTCATGTCCACTCCCTTCATTTCGATCATGGTCCCTATCCTCGCTCTCGGCTTCGTGGTCCACATCTTCTACGGCTGCTATCTCACTTGGAAGAATATCAAGGCTCGTGGCGGTGTGAAGCGCTATGAGGAGAAGAGTGTCGCCGCCGCGGATTCATGGTCAGCGAAGAACATGTTCGTTCTCGGAATAGTCATCCTTGGTCTCCTGTTCTTCCATCTTTCCCATTTCTGGGCCAAGATGCAGATGCCCGAGATGTTCGGGGTGGGTACATTCGAGAACAACCCGTACCTCCTTCTTGAGCTAACATTCGGGAAATGGTGGATGCTCGTCATCTATCTGATCTGGTTTGCCGCTATCTGGCTGCACCTGTGCCATGGTTTCTGGAGCATGTTCCAGACTGTGGGTTGGAACAACCAGCTCTGGATGAAGAGGCTCAAGGTGATCGGCATCATTGTGGCCAGCGTGCTCTGCCTCGCCTTCGCCGCCGTCGCTGTCAACGCTTTCGTCCAGGCGAATTTTTTAGCGTAAGTCTTGCATTTTATTTTTTAATAGCTATATTTGCTATCGGTATGAGAAAGAACACGAACAATAACTTCTGGTGGCGCTCTTGCAGTTAAAAGCTGTAAGTCGTCCGTCGTGGTTACCAGGTTCGTTAAATATAGGTGGCGCGCTGACTTACAGCGGGCCACCTTTCTTTTTGCCTTGAATACAACAATTATTAATTATAAACCTTTAAAAACGAACAGCAATGAGACAGAAAAAGTTCTTGCTTCCGGAATCAGAGATTCCCACGCATTTTTTCAACATCCAGGCCATCATGCCCATCAAGCCGCTGCCATTCCTTCATCCCGCGACCAAGCAGCCTCTCAAGCCTGAGGATCTTTATCCCATTTTCTGTGAGGAATGCGCCAATCAGGAGCTTAATCAGACTGACGAATGGATTCCTATCCCTGAGGAGGTCCGGCAGCAGTATGCCGCCTATCGCTGCACTCCTCTTGTGAGGGCGTATGAGCTAGAGGAGGCTCTCGGCACCCCCGCCCACATCTATTTCAAGAATGAGAGCGTATCTCCGGCCGGCAGTCACAAGCTGAACTCAGCTCTAGCGCAGGCATATTACGCGAAGAAGCAGGGGATTACGAATATCACCACTGAGACCGGAGCCGGGCAGTGGGGAGGTGCCCTGTCGTATGCCGCCAAGAAATTCGGTATTGACTGCGCTGTCTATATGGTTAAGGTCAGCTACAACCAGAAGCCTTACCGCCGTTCCATCATGCAGACTTTCGGTGCGGCCATCACCCCATCCCCATCGATGTCGACCCGAGCCGGTAAAGATCTTTTGACCATCAACCCCAATGACCAGGGATCTCTCGGTTGTGCTATCTCTGAGGCGATAGAGCTTGCTGTAACCACTCCCAACTGCAAGTACACTCTCGGATCGGTGCTCAACCATGTCTGTCTCCACCAATCCATCATAGGTCTCG
>ONSC01000024.1 GCA_900320365.1 uncultured Bacteroidales bacterium | reverse complement strand
TACGACCAGAAGTCATCAGATGAAAGAAGTCATGGATCTTCTTGATCCAGATGCAGTAAAACTGGCTGGTAAGATTTCTTGCGGTCAGGTTGCCGCAGTCGGTCGAGCAACGAAGTTTTTGAATGAAAATGATTTATATAATCCGCCGTGTGGGATGAGTGCCGTTTGTGAAAATAATTTCAGTGTGACTGTAAGTTCAAAAGGTTTCGTTGCGCCCTGTTGCGCAGGGCTTGACCAATGCGATGAGTATGTCAATGGAAATATTTACAATGAAAGCCTTGCGTCTATATTAAAAAGGATGAACAGGGATGTCATTTTGAGAAGAATTGCTTTCCTGGGTATAAAATCCTTTTTCCCAATCTTTAAGGAATGCGTAAAGATCCTCTTGGGTTCCTTTATCTTCAAACCCAAGTTTCACCAGCCCTTGATTTATTTTCCCAACCGACCGGAAAACACTTTTCCAAAGGGATTTAAGATCATTTTCTCGTCTCATTCTGACTCAAGTCCGATAAAACCATCCTTTCCGAGTATCAAGGGACGTGTGAAAGGATCATAAAACCCTTCAATGTGGAGATTCAGGCATCCACGGGCGCGGAAGAAATCTTGCGTTGAAGGTTGGTTAAGATATAAATCTATGATGAAATCCCCGTTTGCCAAATATCTTGGCAAACGAATGCGTCTGTTGATTTCAAAAGGCCCGGGCTGCAATGTGATAAGTTTATCAGTGTATCTGCCCTCAATATAAGCGGCCAGAGGGGTGCCATCAAGTCTTTTTATTATTAATTTAACATCGCATTTGATGGGATTGGCAGTCTCTCCTTTTATTGTGATATCCAGAAAATCCTGTCTTTTGTTGATAGTTTGCCTGTTAGACTCGCTGCCGTTTATTTCTATAGAAGCTATTGATATATAATCCTTTCGATATGTGATAGCATCTACGATTCGGCCTTCTTCCCCATTCCCAGCATCTTGTAGATAAAAGTCTACGGCCTCATCCACATTACCGTCAAACACCAACTCGCCGTTGTTTAACACAACTCCTCTCTCGCACAGGTTTTTTATAGCCCCGAGGTTATGGCTGACGAACAGGACCGTACGTCCGTCTCCTCTCGAAACGTCCTGCATTTTGCCAATGGCTTTCTTTTGGAACTCAGCGTCACCGACAGCGAGAACTTCATCTACCACAAGTATTTCCGGCTCCAGAAACGCGGAAACGGCGAAACCGAGGCGCACAGTCATACCGCTTGAATATCTCTTAACAGGAGTATCGATATATCTTTCCACACCGGCGAACTCCACGATATCATCCAGTTTCCGGTTGATTTCCGGGCGGGTCATGCCCATTATGGAGCCATTCATGTATATATTTTCCCTGCCTGTCATCTCTCCATGAAAACCGGTCCCGACTTCAAGCAGGGAAGCAATTCTGCCATTCGCGCGGATGGTTCCTGTGGTCGGAGATGTTACCCTTGAGAGAAGTTTCAAGAGGGTGGATTTTCCCGCTCCGTTCTTTCCAATTATCCCCACAACCTCCCCCTGCTTAACATCAAAAGAGATGTCTTTAAGGGCCCAAATGTAGTCCGAGTTTCCTTTGTGGGTACGGTCGTTGACTTCTCCGACTTTAAGGAAGGGATCTTCTTTATTTAGAATCTTGGTTTGCCACCAACGGTATAGATCTTGGCGTAATGTTCCAGTACCGACGAGTCCAAGGCGGTATAGCTTTCCAACATGGTCGAACTGAATAGAGATATTATCCATACAAAACAAAAATAGCAAAACGGGGATATATTACCAAAAGACTGTTTATATTTGCACGCCAGAACCATGACAATTGAGAAGATAGTTAATAAATGGGTATCAATAAGCTGGATATTAATATAAAGTCGATAGCTCAGGAGCTGTTTAGCGAAAGAGATATCAAGATGATCCGTCTGGCATTGTCTCCCATTATTGCCCAAGATGAACTGGATTCTGTTGTAGATGGTTGGGACGCCGCCTCAGCTCCTTTCAATAGCCAGATTATCGCACTCAATTTGGCGAAGAATCACCCTGAGGTCACTTTTCCAAAAGAGATTCAGCCGATTCTCCAGCAGGCGGCAATCCTTTCCAGAAAAAGACATCTTGAGATACTCCCTCACTTCTCAAGAGTGGTCAAAGTCCTTGATAATAAAGAGATTCCATTCATCTTAATTAAAGGAGGCGCAATGAGGGCATATCGCCCGGAACGCCCAAGATGGACCGCTGACATCGACATTTTGGTTCCTGAGGACAAGTATGAATATGCTCTGAAAGAAGCAGGAAAGTTGGGGTATATCCTCCACCGGTCCCCACATAGCTCCGGGCTGCGAGAACCGTCCTCTGACCAGGATTTTGTGGATATCCACCATTACGTGAGCATGGATACAGGCAAGGAGAAAAATCTGAATGAGCCATTGACGAGCCGTGTCATCTCACTTCCTTTTTCCGCATCGACCGTCAAGGTTCCTTGTCCCGAGGATATGGTCTTTATCTCATTGGTCAATTTTTGGAAGAACGTTACCCACATCTCTCGTGAAAACAGCAAGATAAGTTTCGCTAATCTTTGTTTTGACCTGATCTTTCTCCGTGATAGAAGCGGAGGATTGGATTGGGATGTGATTAGGACAAACGCCATGATCACAGGATCTGTCGAAACCGCTTATTTGGCGGCTAGAGTACTCGATCATGTCATTCCGGGATTTTTCCCAGAGAGATTTATGGAGTCGGAGGCGGATCCCAACAAGGTAAAGAAACTGATGGTTCGCACTCTTTTCACTAGAAATGCTATATGTCCCCTTCGAGACGAGATCGGGGAATTCAACCTTAGGAAGGCTATGAAACAGGATAGAAACCCCTTCAAATATATATACTTAAGGACTAAGTATTTTATAGTGAAGAGATTCCCTGCAGGCGGATTCAAGACCAAGGGCTAGTTGAAGAATCACCAAAGGAAATTATTGAACGGGTATCGCCCGGCATGAATCTCCGCAACCATCTTATAGAGGTCATTGCGGAGTTTATCGATATTCGTCTTATTTATTGCGGACATGAATATGCACGGGGTCTTTTCTTGGGCTATCCAAGAGTTCTTCAACTCATCAAGGGTGAGATTCGCCTTACTCTTGGGAGAGAGTGAAAACTTGTCGTATTCCTCATATTGATAAGCATCTATCTTGTTGAAAATAACATAAATAGGCTTATTGGCCGCCCCAATGTCCCTGAGCGTGTTCTCCACGACCTCCATCTGCTCCTCAAAACCGGGATGTGAGATGTCCACCACGTGCAACAGAATATCCGCCTCCCTGACTTCATCAAGAGTGCTTTTGAATGCCTCCACTAGCTGAGTGGGAAGCTTTCTGATGAACCCCACGGTGTCACTTAAAAGGAAAGGAACGTTCTCGATGACAACCTTTCTCACGGTGGTGTCAAGAGTGGCGAACAGTTTATTCTCAGCGAAAACGTCAGATTTTGACAGGAGGTTCATGATCGTGCTCTTGCCCACATTGGTGTATCCGACAAGCGAGAGACGCACCATAGATCCCCGGTTTCCGCGTTGTGTCGCCATCTGGCGGTCAACTTTCTTCAGCTGGTCTTTTAGTCTTGAGATTCTTTCTTTTACTATACGACGGTCTATCTCTATCTGGGTCTCACCCATACCTCCTCGCGTCCCCATACCTCCTCTTTGTCTCTCAAGGTGGGTCCACATTCCGGCGAGCCTAGGCAGCATATAGTTATACCTGGCAAGTTCTACCTGCATTTTCGCATAAGAGGTCTTAGCCCTTTGCGCGAATATCTCGAGGATAAGGCTTGTCCTGTCAATCACGGATGCGGTCTTGATCACTTTCTCAATATTACGCTGCTGCATTCCGGTTAACTCATCGTCGAAAATAGCGTATGAGATGTTGTTATCTTCGCAATAATCAGCTATTTCCTGGAGTTTTCCGGAGCGTATGTAAGTCGATTTCTCGGGTTTGTCAAGCCGCTGGACAAATTGTTTGTCCCCGATAGCGCCAGCCGTCTCTGCCAGGAATTCCAACTCGTCTAGGTATTCCACAACCTTTCTCTCGTCGTCGTTCTGGCGGATAATCCCGATAAATACAGCTTTCTCTGTTCTTTCTTCTTCTGTTTTTGTCATTATGATTTACTTGTCATTCTGAACGATGCACTTGTCATTCTGAACGAAGTGAAGAATCTTATCAAAAAAGGCCATCCGGTTGGGGACGGCCTTTCAGTCTCACTCTCCGTTATTATCGGAGCTGGAAGATCACAGGGAAGGTGTAGGTAACCTTGACAGCGCGGTCACGCTGCTTTCCGGGCTTCCATTTCGGAGAGCTCTGGACAACACGGACAGCCTCTTTGTCAAGAGAAGAGTCAACTCCCCTGAGGACCTTGACGTTGGTCACCGAACCGTCCTTCTCGACCGTGAACTGGAGGGTTACACGGCCCTGAACGCCATTTTCCTTGGCAATCTCAGGATAGACGAGCTTGGAGTTAACCCATTTGGAGAATTCGTTGGCGTCTCCACCGTTGAAAGAAGGCTTCTCCTCAACCAACTGGAAAGGAATGGCCTCTTCCTCAACGACTTCCTCCTTGACCTCCTCAACATAGTCCATGATCTCAACGCCCAGGTTGGCGTCATCCTCAAGGCTCATGAAGTTGTCTTCCACCTTGATGTCATCCTCGACGATGTCGATCTGGTCTGACAGAACAGGAATCTGAGGCGCCTCGGGCGGCGGGGGAGGGGTCTCCTGGGTGATAGGAACCATCTCCTCGACCTCCACGACTTGATCTTCTGGTCCGAAGACAGCGACGGTCTTCTCTTTAGTTCCGTAGGAGAAAGCTCCCCAGACAAGAAGAAGCGCTGCGACGAGTCCGATCTCTGTGAAAAGCAGTCTCCTGTTCTCAAGATTGGCTTTTTCGGTTTTCTTAACTTCCATATTCAGTGAGTTTAATATTCTACAATAGGCTTTCAAAGTTAGAAATAATAATTTTCATTTCAAACTTTTTGAATTAATAGTTGTAGATTTGTAACGGTTTTTGCAAACATCGTGCTATGATAAGGTATTTCACAGAGGACGTGAAATTCGTCTTGAAGGACAAGATGGCGAATAATCGCTGGTTGAAAATGGTTGCCGGAAGCGAGATCCGCAAGATTGGTGATATTAACATAATATTCTGTTCTGACAATTATATACTTGATGTCAACATGCGTTACCTTCAACATGACTATTTCACAGACATCATCACTTTTGATTACTGCGAGGGCAAGACCTTGTCCGGAGACTTGTTCATTAGCATCGATTCTGTCAGGGAGAACGCCCATGAATATGGGGCCGAGTTTGACGATGAGCTTCATCGTGTCATGGTCCATGGTCTGTTGCACCTGATCGGTTATGACGATCATACTCCAGAAGAAGAGAAAACCATTCATGAGAAGGAAGACTATTATCTTAAATTAAGATCTGTCGTTTAACCGGATGCAAGGGGAATATGACATAATAGTGGTGGGCGGAGGCCATGCGGGCTGTGAGGCCGCTGTGGCAGCCGCGAACCTTGGATGTTCTGTTCTGTTGTTAAACGCTGACTTGAGGAGTTTCGCCAGGATGTCTTGTAATCCGGCTGTGGGCGGAATAGCCAAAGGTCAGATCGTACGTGAGATTGACGCGCTCGGTGGAATGATGGGTTTAGTGACAGACGCGACAACTCTTCAATTCCGGATGCTAAACCGCTCAAAGGGTCCTGCAATGTGGAGTCCGAGGGCCCAGTGCGACAAACAGGCCTTTTCCCTACGCTGGCGCAAAATCCTCGAAACTCATTGTAAATTAGATATTTACGCCGATTTTGCGAACTTATTCCTCTTTGAGAATTCAAAAATCGTCGGGGTCAAGACAACTACCGGGGCAATTTTCAAGTCTCAAGCGGTTATTTTGACTGCCGGCACCTTCCTCAATGGCAAGCTTTTCATTGGAAGGACCACTTTTGAAGGAGGGAGGATAGGGGAGCTTTCTTCCCATGGATTGACCGAGCAACTTTCTTCTCTCGGACTAAGAACCGGAAGGATGAAGACAGGAACCCCTCCAAGAATTGACATCTCGTCAGTCGACACTTCCAAGCTTCTTCCCCAGCTCGGGGATCCGGAGCCGGAGAGGTTTTCCTATCTCGACATTCCCTCTTCTATTCAAGGAGAAGATCCTCAAATGAGGTGTTTTATCCTTCATACCAATGAGAAGGTTCACGACATATTAAGGGGAGGCTTCAAAGATTCCCCTCTTCTCAATGGGCTGATCACCGGTAAGGGACCTCGTTATTGTCCAAGTATTGAAGATAAGTTGAGGGTCTTCCCAGACAATGATTCACATCAATTATTCCTTGAGCCGGAAGGTAGGAACACTAATGAATATTATCTGCAAGGTTTCTCCTCTTCGCTGCCTTTGCAGACTCAGCTCGATGCGCTTCATTCAATAGAAGGTCTGGAATCAGCGAAGATATTCAAGCCCGCCTATGCGGTGGAATATGATTATTTTGATCCCACCCAACTGAAGGCGACGTTGGAGTTGAAAGACATAGAGAATCTTTATTTAGCGGGGCAAGTTAACGGTACAACGGGATACGAGGAAGCTGCTGCCCAAGGTCTCATGGCAGGGATTAACGCGGCATTGAAGGTTCAGCAAAAAGAGCCCTTCGTCCTTCGTCGTGATGAATCTTATATAGGTGTTTTGATTGATGACCTTATCACTAAAGGTGTCGATGAACCCTATCGAATGTTCACATCGAGAGCTGAATATAGGATTCTTTTAAGACAGGATAATGCCGATTTCCGCCTTACAGAGAAGTCTTTCAATATTGGCCTGGCCTCAGAAAGCCGTTATGAAATAATGGCCTCCAAGCGCTCTCAGGTAGCGAATCTGAGAGAATTTTGTGACAACATTAAACTCCGTAAAGAGGTCGTTAATCCTTTCCTTGAGTCTTGTGGCTCGACACCGTTAGCGGACTCGAAAAAGATTTCAGAGCTAGCTTCACGCCCAGAAGTTAATTTGTCAGAATTGCTGAAAATTGTTCCACGTGGAACAAAATATTCCGAAGAGGTGATTTCTTCGGTTGAGATAGAAATAAAATATAAGGGATATATTGACCGTGAAAGGGCCGTTGCGGAAAAGATAGCAAGACTTGAGGATCTTAAAATTCCAGAAGGTTTTAACTTCGATTCTATTTCTGGACTTTCAATAGAATGTCGTCAGAAATTCAATCGTTATCAGCCACGGACCATAGCTCAAGCCTCCCGTATATCAGGAGTCTCTCCGTCAGACATTTCTATTCTTTTGGTCTATTTCGGCAGGTAGATTCTTCGCTGCGTTCAGAATGACATTTATTACATCATCTGAAGGGCAGATTTGATAATCTGCTCAACTTTGGCGTTGGGATTGGCCTTAAGTATAGCCTGGATGGCTTTGTTCACAGCCGGTTTCGCAAATCCAAGCATAACCAGCGCCCTTGAGGCCTCCTCCACGATTTCGCTTCTTCCTGCCCCGCCAAACAGCTCTGAGGAATCGGCGCCCTCACCCTTGACCACTTTATCTTTGAGTTCTATGATCATCCTTTGGGCACTCTTTACCCCGATGCCTTTCACGCTCTTTATCCTGGCCACATCCTCCGAGAGGATAGCCTGACGGATTTCCTCTGCTGAAAGTGACGAAAGCATCATCCTTGCCGAGGACACCCCGATACCCGAGACGCTGATCAACAACTCGAACAACTCCCTTTCATCCTTCGTGGCGAAACCATAATACTCTTCCATGTCTTCCCGTAGATAATGGAAGATGTAAACCTTCGCCTCTTTTTTCTCTTGGAGAGCCTGATATGTTTGAAGGGATATCAAAATGCTGTATCCGATGCCATTATTCTCGAGTGTCAACTCCGCGGGGGAGAGTTCCGCTATGGTGCCTTTGATATAGTCAATCATGTCGTTTTAATTCTTCTCAAATATACAAAATCTTCAAGAATGATTTGTTAAATTTGTAGGATAGAGCATTGATTTGTCAGATGAGAATCCAGGATATCAGGGAAATGTTTCCGGCCTTGTCAGGAAAAGTTTATGGCAAGCCTCTGGTATATTTTGATAACGCCGCCACCGCTCAAAGGTTAAAATCTGTGGTGGACAAAATGGATAGACTTGCATTGGAGTCTAACGCCAATATCCATCGCGCCGTTCATAAGCTTGCCTCCGACGCCACAGAAGAATATGAGAGCACACGTGACGCCGTGCGTGACTTTATTAACGCCGGTTCTCGTGAGGAAGTGATATTCACTTCAGGCACAACAGCTTCCATCAATCTTGTGGCCTTCTCGCTGGGTGAGATTCTGGTCCACGAGGGAGATGAGATCATCGTCTCTGAGGAGGAGCACCATAGCAATATTGTTCCTTGGCAGATGCTTTGCCAGAGGAAGGGAGCGACATTAAAGGTTCTTGGCGTTGACGACGACGGTCACATGAGAGTCGACGATCTTGAATCTCTAATCACCCCTAAGACAAAGATTGTGGCGGTTACTCACATATCTAATGTCCTTGGTCTTATTAACCCGGTTAAGCAAATTGTAAATATTTGTCACTCAAAGGGTTGTCCCGTATTAATCGATGGTGCGCAGGGGATTGTCCACGAGGAGGTGGACGTTCAGGATCTCGATTGTGATTTCTATGCTTTCTCCGGTCATAAAATATATGCTGCTACGGGCACTGGCGTGCTTTATGGAAAGAAAAAGTGGCTGGATCAGATGGTGCCTTACCAAGGTGGCGGGGAGATGATCGCCACGGTAAAATTCTCGGGAACTACCTATGCGCCACTCCCGGGAAAGTTTGAGGCTGGCACTCAGAACATTAACGCCATTCCTGCTTTGAAACCCGCTATTGAATTTCTGAAATTGTTGAGAGATAGTGAATTACAGAATGAGATTAAGGGAGTTAAGGAGTATATGGAGGAATCTTTCGCTTCGCTCAGGATGACAGAAAAGAGGAATATTAAAACCTATGGGGTTCCACGTGGAACAGAAACAAAGATACCGTTGTATTCATTTACTGTTGAAGGGGCTCACCATGAGGATTTAGCTTTGATTCTGGATAAGATGGGCATAGCGGTTCGCTCTGGCCAGATGTGTGCTGAGCCCATAATGGACAGGTTTGGGGTGACAGGCATGGTCAGGGTCTCATTAGCCCCTTACAACACCAAGGAAGAAGTGGATTATTTTGTGAAATCACTTGACAAAGCGATTTCGATGCTGGTTTAAGAAGATAGATATGAGTACGTTGGAAGAAGCCAAAAGAGCAGTCATTGAGGATTTCTCAATGTACGATGAGTGGCTTGATAAATATGAATATCTCATTGAGCTCGGAAAGAACCTCGAGCCTTATCCCGAAGAGGAAAAGACCGAGGACAAGCTCATTAAAGGCTGCCAGTCAAGAGTGTGGCTGGACTCGAGAATTGAAGGCGGAAAGTTGTTTTTCAAAGCGGACAGCGATGCCATTATCACCAAAGGCATAATTTCCCTTCTGATAGGAGTTTACTCGGGGCGTGACCCCAAAGAGATAGCCGAGGATGATTTCGGTTTCATTGCTGAGATTGGCTTGAAGGAGAATCTATCCCCCACGAGGGCGAACGGTCTCGTGTCAATGATAGAGAGAATAAAAGAGCTCGCCAAGTCTGCCATAGTCATTGACACTCAGGATGTTCTTACCGCGGAGGACGCAAAGGAGCTGGCGCCTTTGTATGACAATGTCGTGCTGGCTCTCAAGCAGGTTTACGATCCGGAGATCCCGGTCAACATCTATGATTTAGGGCTGATTTATGAGCTTGTCATCAACAAGAAACACGAGGCGTTCATAAAAATGACCTTTACCGCACCGACCTGCCCGATGGCAGATGAGGTTCTCTCGGAAGTTAAGAAAAACGTGGCGGATGTTCCCGGGATAACCGCTTGTGAGGTGGAATTGACGTTTGATCCGCCATGGGATCAATCGATGCTCTCAGAGGAAGCCAGGGTAGATCTTGGATTAGACGGATAAACAATAAATAATAATCAATAACCACATAACCATGAGAAGAACACTGTTTTTTTTAGCGTTGATTCCGATGCTGGCTCTTGGATGCCGGAACACCAAGGAACAAGACAGCCAAGCTATTGACCTGATCATGGAGACCGACATCGGCAACGATGTTGATGATGCTTTGGCGATGGATATGCTCTACAAATACCACGAGGCGGGCATAATCAACCTCCTTGCGGTTTGCATAAATAAGGAGGGCCCGGCCCCGGGAGAATTCGTGGATATTCTCAACACTTGGTACGGACATCCGGATATTCCTATCGGCATCATCCGCAAAGGAGCGTTTTGCGAGAATGACGGCACCAACTACGCCAAGGCGGTTGTGAACCTGAAGAATGACGAAGGGAAACCGTTGTTTGACAGGACGTTAAATGGATATGACGACCTTCCTGAGGCCCCGGATCTTTACAGGAAAATCCTTTCAAAAGCCAAAGACAAATCCGTCGTCATAGCTTCTGTCGGGTTCTCCACAAATCTAGCGAGATTGCTCCAGAGCGGGCCCGATGAATACTCGAAACTTGACGGAAAGACACTGGTCGAGAAAAAAGTCAAATTGTTGGTGACGATGGCCGGGAATATGGCCGAACCCGGGTATCACGAATACAACATAGTCCGTGACATCCCTGCGGCCAAGGAAGTTTTTGAGAATTGGCCGACACCGATAGTCACCTCTCCTTTTGAGCTTGGAAGACAGATAAAGTACCCCGCTACGAGCATTGAGAACGACTTTGATTGGGCAGGCCCCCATCCTATGGTGGAAGCTTATAAAGCCTATATGCAGATGCCATACGACCGCGACACTTGGGATCCGACAGCGGTTCTATATGCGGTTGAGGGAGACAAATGGTTCACGGTCTCCGAGCCGGGAACCATAAAAGTGACAGATGAGGGATCAACCCTTTTCACACCCGACGAGAAAGGAACCAGACGTTACATTTCCGTTGATAAAACCCAAGCGGAAGCGATTAAGGCTCACTTCATTGAATTGATCACATCGAAACCTGCGAATAAGAAATAAACAAGAATAACACAACTGATAACCAATATGAAAGGAAAGATTCTGGTGATAGGAAGCACCAACACCGACATGACCGCTTTTTGCGCCAAAATGCCGGCTCCTGGTGAGACCGTGTTAGGGAACGACTTTGTCATGGGTCCGGGAGGAAAAGGTGCGAATCAAGCCGTCGCCGCTAAAAGGTTGGACGGGGACGTCAAATTCATTTGCAAGGTCGGGGATGATATTTTCGGCGAGAATACCATAAGGCATTTCAAAGAAGAAGGGCTTGACACTTCCGGAGTCATGATCTCAAAAAAGCCTTCTGGAGTGGCATTGATCACTGTCGATGATAGCGCGGAGAATTGCATAGTGGTGGCGTCCGGTGCTAATAATGATTATACAGAGGAGGATATCCGTTCCTGCAAGAAAGCTATTGAGGATTGCGACATATTGCTGATGCAGCTGGAGATACCTGTTCCGGCAGTACTTGAGGCCGCCAAAATAGCGCGCGAGGCCGGAAAGACCGTGGTCTTGAATCCGGCTCCAGCTATAGATTTGCCAGACGAGATATTCCGTCACATCTCTCTTTTCATTCCTAACCAGCATGAGTTGGCGAAATATTCCGGTATACCGGTAAGTGGGGAAGAATCAGCTGCCGCGGCTGCTAAAGCCATGATGTCCAAAGGCGTTGGGCGCCTGATAGTCACAATGGGAAGTAAAGGATCCCTTGTTTGCCAGGAGGAAGAGACGACCTTTGTGCCGGCCAGAAAGGTTGACGCCGTGGATACGACGGGAGCCGGGGATTGCTATTGCGGAGCTCTTTGCGTGGCATTATCTGAAGGAGAATCCTTGATGGATGCGGCCTCTTTCGCCACAAAAGCCGCAGCGGTGGCCGTGCAACGTCCCGGAGCGCAAGTAGCGATGCCTTTCAGAAGAGAAATAGTTGATTGAGAATCGTTTGAATCAAATAAGCCTTATGAATATGAAAACTCACAGACTATCAATTGTTTCCTTAGCGGCACTGGCTATCTTTGCCTGCGCTTGCGGAGAGAAAGCGGTCAAGACAGCCTCAATCCCCGCCGAAGTCACCATGTCCAAGGAAAAACTTATGGACAAAATCAAGGGCGGCTGGGCCGGACAGATGATCGGTTGTACCTATGGAGGGCCTACGGAATTCGTTTACAGCACCTTCATGAATGATAACCTTCCCATCGAGTGGCCAGAGCACAGGATTCAATGGTACTACGACCATATTCCCGGCCTGTACGATGATATCTACATGGACCTCACATTCGTGGATGTGTTTGAGAAAGAGGGGCTTGACGCCCCAATAGAGTCTTTCGCCAAGGCGTTTTCCACCGCAGGATATCCGCTTTGGCACGCCAACCAGGCCGCCAGGAACAACATCCAAAACGGCATCATGCCCCCGGAATCCGGTTTCTGGAAGAACAATCCCCACGCAGATGATATAGACTTCCAGATTGAGGCTGATTACGCTGGAATCATGGCTCCCGGAATGCCCAATGCCGCAGCTCATTTCACCGATGAGATCGGTCACATGATGAACTATGGTGACGGCTGGTACGGCGGTGTTTACGTGGCGGCCATGTATTCACTCGCATTTATTTCTGACGATGTCAATTTCATTGTCACTGAGGCGCTTAAGGCTATTCCTAAAGAGAGTAAATACTACCAGTGCATGGCCGATGTGATCGAGTGGTACAAGCAGTATCCCGACAACTGGGAGCTGACTTGGGCCAGGGTTGAGCGCAAATGGGGCTTTGATATAGGCTGCTCGGAAGGAGCTTTCGGCACAACAAATATCGACGCCCTGATCAACAGCGCCTACATCATAATGGGTCTCCTTTACGGACAGGGCGATTTCTATAAGACAATCGATGTCTCGACACGTTGTGGAAAGGATTCCGACTGCAACCCGGCATCTTCTGGTGGTA
Source organism: uncultured Bacteroidales bacterium (assembly GCA_900320365.1). Classification (GTDB taxonomy): domain Bacteria; phylum Bacteroidota; class Bacteroidia; order Bacteroidales; family UBA932; genus Cryptobacteroides. The sequence continues at coordinate 8,679 of ONSC01000024.1, read as the reverse complement.
TTCTGGGCGTGATCCTGGGATACGATGGCATTCCCGACTATTGGAAGAAAGGAATGGCCGAGGTAGAGGACAGGAACCTGGCTTACACGGACATATCAATGAACAAGACCTACCAGATGTCCTTCAATCAAGCACTTAAAGTGATAGAGAGATATGATGGCAAGATCGGTGATAACGATGTGACTATTAAGACCCAAACTCCAGAGGCGGTTCGTTTGGAGCAGGCTTTTGAGGGCCATTGGCCAATCAAGAGGAGGGAGATAAGGAAACCGATAAATGAGACCGGAGAGCAGGAGTTCACCGGGAAGGGCGTGGTCTTCACTTACTTGATGCCTATGGACAAGAAGGACGCCCAGACTGGCTATGTGGCTGAGGTTGAGGTATATCTCGATGGCGCTCTCGACCAGGTCGTCAAGCTTCCGGCTTCCAACAACAGCCGCAGGCTTGATCTTTATTTCAAATATGATCTTCCTTTAGCCGCGCACAAGGTGTCTTTCAAAGTCAAGAATCCAGACAAGGTCCACCCTATCGAGGTCCGTTCGATGATTATCTACTCCGAAAAGCCGGAACCAATTAACCACCAGTAGTTTAGTATCATGAAAAGACTCGCTGCCATCTTTATTCTGCTCGGCTTCCTCTGTGTTGGATGTGCTGAAAAGAGCACACCAAAAGAGGTGTCTTTAAAACTGGACCCATCAAAAGTGGAGTGGTTTAAGGACGCCAAATTCGGCATGTTCATGCACTGGGGGCTCTATTCCATCCTGGAGGGGTCATACAACGGGCACACCATGCCAGACACCACTTTTCCGCAGGGAAACACATGGTACGCTGAATGGATTAAACCGCGCCTTGAAGTTCCGGACGATTACTACAATGGCCTTATCAACGAGTTCAATCCGGTGAAATACGACCCGGACAGTTGGGTCAAAGAAGCCAAGAACGCTGGAATGAAGTATTTGGTAATCACCGCTAAACATCATGATGGCTTCGCTTTGTGGGATTCTGATGTGTCGGACTTTGACATCGCCTCCACTCCCTACAAGAAAGATCTGCTCGCTCCTCTGGTGGCCGCCTGCAAGAAATATGGCCTTAAATATGGCTTCTATTATTCTCACTGGCAAGATTGGGAAGATCCCGATGGAGCGATGCCTTATTGGTATCCCTGGCGCCCAGATGAGGATTTTGAGAAATATTGGCAAAGAAAGTCACTGCCTCAGGTCAAGGAGCTTATTGAGAAGTTCGATCCGGACCTCCTTTGGTTCGACACCTGGGACTGGGAAAACCACATTACACCCGAACGTAGGGATGAGCTTATCAGGCTGGTAAGGAGCCTCAGCGACAAATGCCTCATCAACGGACGCATTTGTTATTCGAATCCGGGAGATAATATCGATTTCCTTGAGATGCACGACAACGCCTACCCCAAAGAAATGCTGGACAAGCCGTGGCAGACCCCGGCCACAATGCAGAATTCTTGGGCATATCACGGCAAGGATTATAACTGGAAGCCCGCCAACAGAATGCTCCGCTATCTGGTTAATAACACCTCAATGGGAGGCAACTACCTTCTTAACGTAGGCCCCAAGGCGGACGGGACGCTACCCGCTCCGGCTATCCGTAGACTTAGGGAGATGGGTGCCTGGTTGGATGTGAATGGCGAGGCGGTGTTCGGCTCTTCTCCCACTGACTATAAAATGCCGGAAGGAATATACACGACCCAGAAGGAAACTCCTGACGGGAAGAACCTTTATATTTTTCTTACCAGCCCGGTCCCGTCTGTGACCGTTCCCGCCGTTTTATCCGGGAAATGCGAGGTCTTGGAAACCGGACAGCCTATAGACATGTCAGTCATTGGGGAAGAGACAGTTATCACTCTTCCGGAGAGCATTTTCAAGGATGATTCGATAGTGGTTTTGAGATGCCATTAGTTAATGTATATTTCTCTTTGGGGAGTAACCTTGGCGACAGGGAAAGGAACATCTCCGAGGCGCTTCACCTGATGGATGAGGCGTTCGGGGTCCATTATTCCTCCCTTTCCAAAACCATTGAGACGGAGCCTATGGGGTTCGTCGGAGGCCCGTTCCTGAACGCGGCTGTCTTGTACCGGATTCCGGCCGAGAGTCCACTTTGGACTCTTTATCAGGTTAAGTCCATTGAGAGGGAGATGGGGCGTACGGATTCTCTTGAATATGACTCCGGAGGGAACAGGGTTTACCATTCCAGGATTATTGATATTGATATCCTGTTTTATGGCAAGGAAATAATTGACACACCAGAACTTACGATTCCGCATAAAGGAATCACCGAAAGACCTTTCGTTATGATTCCCTTGCGTGAGATAGCCAGACCTCCCCTTAAGAAAGCCTTCCCAGAGATATTTAAATAGTGGAGAAATGAGCGGAAAGGGATTCTTTTTATTTATGACAGTCTTGATTCTTGGGTCTTGCGGAGCTGAAAAGTCCCGGAACAGTCAGTTTGACTTCACAAAAGGGCTGGAGAAGGTCGCCTCGGGAGTGTGGAAAGCGGAGATCGGGAATCCGGACAAGGTCAATTTGCTAAGCGAGTTGGATTTCTCTCCGAAGATCGACGCCATAAACAATATAGATGATGCTGAACTTCCTGTTGACAAGGCGGAGATAACGGCGGAAGTATTTGATGGTAAGACATATATCCGGTTCCCACTGGACAAGGAGGAGAAGATTTACGGCCTCGGTCTCAACTTCCAGTCCGTTCAACAACGGGGCAGGATCGCCAGGCTTCATGTGGATCACTACGGAGGTTCGGACAACGGTCGCACCCATGCGCCTGTGCCGTTTTTCGTGTCAAGCAAGGGTTACGGGGTGCTGATCAATGCTGCGAGGTATATTGATGTCTATGCCGGAACGTCTGTCCGCAAAGACACAAAGAACCCTCCTGTGTTGTACAACCGAAATACTGATCAGGAATGGAGCGCCCAACCATATTCTGATAATCTTGAGTTCCTGGTGCCTACGGAGGGTGTTGAATTGGTGTTTTTCTCCGGGAAAAGTATGCTCGATGTGGTTCGTCGCTTCAATCTATATAATGGAGGCGGGGTCTTGCCTCCGAAATGGGGGCTTGGCTTCTGGCACAGGGTTCCGACCCTTTTCAGCGAGGAACAAGTGAAAGAAGAAGTTGGCGAGTTCAAAAAGAGAGGGTTCCCTCTCTCCGTCATCGGATTGGAGCCGGGATGGATGACCCGGGCATATCCTTGCACTTATCAGTGGGATCCGGGACGTTTTCCCAACCCGGACGCCTTTGTGAAAGATATGGCGGCTCAGGATATAAAGGTTAACCTATGGGCCAATCCCGGGGTGGCACCAGATTGCGAAATCGCCTCGGAGATCGAGCCATACACGGGCACACATACGGAGTGGAACGGGATGCTCCCTGATTATTCATTGGCTGAGACCAAGAAAATCATGGGAGATCATTTCTCACGCAACGCCATTGACAAAGGGGTGAGTGGTTTCAAGATGGACGAGAATGATGGCTATGACTTCTGGGTTGCTCCAGACGTGGCAAAATATCCCTCCGGAATATCCGGGGAGCAAATGCGCCAGATTTACGGTTCGCTGATGCAGAGTTTCATGACCGGTCTTTACCGTCAGAGAAATGAGAGAACCTATGGCCTTGTAAGGGCGGGGAACGCAGGGACAACTTCTTATCCCTTTGTGATTTATAATGATTATTACAACCATAGGGATTTTATCACAGCTCTCATCAACAGCTCTTTCATCGGTGTTCTTTGGACTCCTGAGGTACGAGCCTCAAAGACATCCGAGGAATGGCTGCGGAGGATGCAGACCGTCTGTTTCTCTCCCCTCGCCATGCTTAATGCGTGGGCAGACGGTACGAAGCCTTGGTCATTCGCCGATGTAGAGGAGCAAGTCCGTCAGGTGATGAGACTGAGGATGTGTCTTATTCCATACCTTTACACCACTTTCGCCCACTATGCTTTTGATGGGATTCCTCCTGTACGGGCAATGTGTCTCGAACCTGGTTGTGAGGCGGATCCCAAGGATCAGTTTATGGTCGGGGAAAGCCTTTTGGTCGCCCCGTTGTTCGCCGGGGAGACCTCCAGAAAGGTGATTCTCCCAAAGGGGAAGTGGTATGACTTCTATACAGGGGATTTCGTTGGAGATGGGGAGACTGTTTCGGTGGAACCTGGCCTCGACAAGATCCCTGTATTTGTGAAAGACGGTGGAATCATTCCCATGTACGAGCCTATGACTACACTTCCTGAGGGTCCGGTACCTGTTTCTGTCCGCCACTATGGTGTCAAGGCTTCGTCGTTTGACCTGTACGATGACGATGGCCGTACCTACGACTATGAGAAGGGAGAGTTCACCTGGATCAGATTGGTGGCAGATCCTGCCGTCGCCAGCGGAAAGGCGACGGTATTGGATGATGGAACCATCTGGTCTTTCAATGATTACGAATTCAAATTCATGACTAAGTGAAAAGGATCTGTTTTATAGCATGTGTGATGCTGGCCTCTGCCGCTTTTTGGGAGGTGAAATCACAACCCAAGACATCCCAGTATCACAAAGGATGGCCTTCCAAAGAAGGGGAGATCAACCTTAGGGCTTCATTTGCCAACCCTCCGAAAGGCTATGGCAACGTGCCGTTTTACTGGTGGAGCGGGGATAATCTTGATAAGGATCGGCTTGCCTGGCAGCTGGAACTCCTGTCGGACTCCGCCACAGATGGTCTTTGCGTGAGTTACAACCATTCTCACCCCCAGGTTGACACATTGATGAATGCCAACGGATACGGAGGCTTCGGGAAAGTGAGCAGTGGGGATCCTTATGTTCTTTCGCCGGAATGGATGCGGTTTTGGGCTGAGTTTTCCAAGAAATGCGCCGAATATGGAATGGGCATGGGACTCGATGACTATGTGATGGCTTCTCCAGGGAATGGCTTTAAAGTGGATGAGGCGCTTGCCGATCCTGGAGTCAAAAACCACCAGGGGCGTATTCAAAAGAAGCGGATTCCAGCTGGCGAGGCTCTTCCGGATAACGTCTTGAAGACCAAAGAATATAAAGACAGCGTTGACGTCTATTACACCACTCCATCTCCGGAACTCCATCCTGATTATGGTAAATTAATGGTGGAGAAGTATTTCCAGCCGTTCGAGGATGCCATGGACGCTAAAGGTCGAGAAGGGATGAATTATTTCTTCCAAGATGAGCTGATCTACGATCTGAATATACGTTCCTGTTGTGATGGTATGCGGGAGATATTCCAAAAAGAGAAAGGATATGATATCCTGCCTCATTTGGATGCTCTTTTTGCCACCAGCGATGATGAGATTGACGAAGAGGCCGCCAGGGTTCGCCTTGACTATGCGGAAGTCTTGACCAAACTGGCAGAGGAGAGATATTTCAAGCCTATTTATGACTGGAATGCGGATCGTGGGTTGATTTATGGCTGCGACAACTATGGAAGAGGTCTGAGTCCCACACAATATATGGACTATTTCAGGGCTACAAGCTGGTTCACGGCTCCTGGCAATGACGCTCCGGCCAGAGGAAGCAGCTTCCGCCAGACCAAGGTTTCCAGCAGCATAGCCCACCTTTACGGTCGTCCAAGAACTTGGCTTGAGGCTTTCCACAGTATGGGTTGGGACGCTAACGGAGGTTTGCTCACCAGACAGCTTGACCATCATCTCATTGCTGGTGGTAACTTACTCTGTCTCCATGGGTTATATTACACCACCCATGGAGGATGGTGGGAGTGGGCTCCGCCGAGTTTCCACTTCAGGATGCCTTATTGGCCGCACATGAAAGTGTGGCTTAAATATGCGGAGAGAATGTGCTATGTATTGAGTCAAGGGGAACATGTGTGCGACATTGCCATTCTGTATCCCACTGAGACTATGCAGGCATATCCTCAGGCGAAACCTGACCTGGCTTTCAATACAGCCCTAAAGTTGAGCGATGCTGGTCTTGATTACGATTTCATTGATTTCCAGTCGCTTCAGAACGCGTCTATTGAGAATGGCTCTTTATCTTTCGCCGGGGAATCCTATAAGGTGCTGATCCTGGCAGGGGTGAAAGCCATGCATAAGGAGACAGAGTCCAAAGTAGAGGAATTTGTGAAAGCCGGCGGCCTTGTCTTGAGGATTAATTCTGAGAAAGAGACACAGGACGCGGTTCCGGGAAGTTTATCTCAAGTTATTAAGGATAAGATAGTTCCGGACTTCTCTACATCGTCCGGAAAAGGCAAGGTGTTACATCGAAGGGTCGGTCAGAATGATGTCTATATGGTGATGGATGTCCCTGATGGTGACCAAATGACATTCAGAGCCACCGGAAAAGCCGAACTATGGGACGCTGTCCATGGAACCATCCGTCCAGTACCTGTCTTAAGCCAGGAAGACGGCCTGACGACAGTGGAATACGCTGGAACAGGAGGCGGCTCAGAGCTTCTGGTCTTTTCTCCAGGAAAGCCAGTGAAGTATAAAGCTAAAAAGGAGAAAGCCGTTGAATCAGAGGAGGTTCCAGTTGAGGGAGAGTGGGATGTGGAGATTATTCCCACGATGGACAACAGATGGGGGGATTTCCGCCTTCCGAAGAGTGACGAATTCATAGGTGTTGAGGCTAGGGAATTCCGTTGCCGCCCTTCCGGAGATGCTTCGAAAGAATTCAAGTCCGTTTACGGTTACGCTCCATATATGCTTACTTTGAATATTCCTGCTGACCGGAATATTGATGACGTCCTCAGGAATCTGCCTGAAAGCGGGAAATGGGAGGCTTACCCGTTCTCTTGGCAGTTTGGGGTATTCGACAGTCCTGGAAGCCAGGGTTACCACGGGCTTAAGGAGCACGTGGATGACCGTTTCCTGATTCTTGATAAAGGATGTCATCAGATTTTTCGGGCGTATTTGGATGTTCCGGCGGATGGGTCTTATCGTTTGGTGAAAGAGGGGAAAGCGCCGTATAAGATATTGTTGGACGGAAAGCCCGTTACTGGGCAAAGTGTCGCACTTAACAAGGGAACCCATTGTCTTACAATAGTATACATCAATACGAAGAAGGAAGAGTATAGCCTTGAGAAGCTGAGAGGTTATACGGTTGACTACAGGGAGAGGAGTATGGTTATGCTTTATCCCGAAGTGTCCTCAGGTCCTATTCCGCATGGAATGCACGACGATATTGTCGCCTCCAGCTGGTATAAGACGGATTTCGTTCCTTTCGTTTATCCTGGAACCGGGGAGTGGACAATGAGTTTCGAGTCAGCTCCCGGAACAAGAAGCATGACATTTGAGACCGCCGGAAAGATTTTGGAAATCAACGTTGGTGGCAAGAAGGTAGATTTCAAGGAAACCGGCCCCGGAAAATATCTTGCCGATAATCTTCCCGTGGAGCCCGGAGTCACAACCGTGACTGTCAAGGCGTTGCCCGATGCGGATAGTCCCGGTGCTGCCTTCTTTAAAGAGCCTGTCAAGATAGATTGTGAGGGTGGACGACTCGCTCCCGGAGATTGGACGAACGCTGGTGCTATGAGATTCTATTCCGGAGGGGTGAAGTACAGCAAAGTAATCGATGTCAAGGCAAAGGGAACGCGTGTTGAACTGGATCTTGGCGACGTGGATGCCACATGCGAGGTGAGCGTGGGCGGAAAACAGGTCGATGTCCTTCTGAGCCCTCCTTACAAGCTGGATATCACCGACTTCGTGAAAAAGGGGCGGAACAAGTTTGAAGTCCTTGTGTATAGCTCCCTGTCCAATCATTACCAGACCATTCCTTCTCCTTATAAAGGAACCCCGAGGGCTGGTTTGATGGGTCCGGTGAGGATGATTATAGAGAAATAAAAACCATTAATATTCAAAGAGATATGAGAAAGATTTGTTTAGTGTTGAGCGCATTGCTGGCCTTCTCCTTGGCTTACGCCCAGGACAGTGATATCGTCAAGCAAGCGGATGGTTATGAGTGGCCCACCGACCCGGCCGTACTTCAGAAACTTGATCAGTGGCAGGATCTTAAATTCGGTGTCCTGATGCACTGGGGAATCTATGCCACACAGGGTATGGTGGAATCTTGGGCAATCTGCAACGAGGAGTGGATCCGCCGCCCGGAAGGTTCTGTCTATGAGGAATATAAGAAGTGGTATTGGGATCTTTCGAAGGTGTTCAATCCGGTCAAGTTCAATCCCGACCAGTGGGCCGATGTGTTTGACAAGGCCGGCATGAAATACATGATATTCACCACGAAGCATCACGACGGCTTCTGCATGTTCGATTCTGAATATGATGATTTCAGCATCGCCAAAGGCCCCTTCGCCAATAATCCCAAAAAGGATGTGGCCAAATACGTCTTTGATGCTTTCCGCAAGAAGGATTTCATGATTGGAGCGTATTTCTCAAAGCCTGACTGGCATCACCACGGGTTCTGGAATCCGTATTACGCCACCCCCAACCGTCGGCCGAATTACAATAAAGAGACACATCCGGATTGGTGGAAGAGCTATGTCGACTTTACCAAGAACCAGCTTACGGAGCTGACGACTGGAAAATACGGGAAAATCGACATTCTTTGGCTTGACGGAGGATGGATGACAGGAGACGAAGTGGGTCTGAATGAGGTACTTCCGAAATCGAGGGCATATAGTCCGGGAATGTTGTGCGTCGACCGTACAATCCAAGGACCCAACGAG
>ONSC01000157.1 GCA_900320365.1 uncultured Bacteroidales bacterium | reverse complement strand
CATGGTCGATCTCAAAGATGGTTCCGTCAAGCCTCTTGAGAAAGCCAACAGCTCCAGGACAGAGAGCTACCACTCCTGGAGCGGTAACAGCCGTTGGGTAGTGTTCAGCAGCCGCAGGGATGACGGCTTGTACACCCGCCTTTATTTCACCCATATCGATGAGGAGGGCAACCCTTCCAAGCCATTTGTCCTTCCACAGAAAGACCCCGACTTCTACGGGGAATTCATGAAGAGCTACAATATCCCTGAAACGATAAGCGGACCGGTTAGTTACCCGGCCCGCGATATCGCCCTTAAGGCTAAGAATGACAAAGGGATAGATGTCTCTTCCTAGTTGTTGAAAGCGTTCCTGTTCTTCTCCTTCGCTGCCTTGATTATGGCATTCTCCTCGGTGAGATCGATCATCACATCGTAGGGTTTGCCGACTCCGAGGTTCTCGTCCCAGATGTTGGAGGCTTCCACTGACTTGATGCAAGCCGCGAACTTACCGGCCTTCAGCTCATCCTTGGCTTTGCCGAGGCAGGCCTTGCGGTAGATCTCATGGCCTCTTCTGGCGCCTTCCATAGGCATGACCTTGAGCTTGGACAGGACTTTGAGAGACTTCGTGTACTGCTTGGCTCCGCAGAGAGCGTCGGCATAGGCGAGTCCGAACTCGAATTTGTCCGGATATTTCTTGAAGTACCTCTCACCGGCGTCAAGAGCCTCTTTCCACTCTGAGTTATTCCTGTAGTAGTCCACCAACGCCTTTCCGGTGCGCCAATCCTGCGAGAGAGACTCGGCCTTCTTGAGGTCGGCGAGTTTCTCATCACCGGAGCGGAGAAGGGCTCTCGTGAGATAGAAAGGATTGTAGTCGGGCTGGTTCCCGCAAGCTTCCAGAAGCTCGGCGGCCTTGTCCTTGGCGGCGTGACGCCAGAGGATCAAAGCTTTGTAGTAGTTGAGTTTCCAGTTGGGAGTCTTGCCGGCCGCCCAGTCGAACACCTTGACCATTTCCGGTCTGAAGGGGAAGACGAACTCCGGCGAGGCGGCGTTGGCTTCCTTGAGGAGAGCGTCGGACTTGGAGGTGTCGCCCTTAAGGCAGGCGATGTAGGCTCCCAGGTACTTGGCTGAAGGATACTCAGTCATCGCGCAGAGCTCGGAAGCCTCGTCGAGAAGACCGCTGTCAAGGTAGAGGAGGGCGGTCTCGAGGATGGTCTCCTGAGGCAGCTCACACTTGAGAGTCTTCGTGAATGAGGCGGGATCGCCGGCGGCGATTTGGCGCTCGAAGTTGAAATAAGGGAACAGAGGAAGCTCTGCGGCCTCTGTTTTGAGAATATTCCCGGCAGTCTTCTTGTCTCCGATATGCCTGGATGCTACGACCTCAGCCCATTTGCCCTCCACGCTTCCGCTCTTGCGGGCATAGGTGAGAGCAAGGTTCCAGTCCTTGTCAGCCATGGCCATCTTCGCCAGCTCGGCGTAGGCGGCGTCCCTGTAAGCGGCCGTGTAGGCGGCTATCGAGAATCCGTCCTTGGCCTGTGTGCTCTTGCCGATGGCTTTGGCCGCCAAGCCGTAGAGGTAGTTGGCCTCGCCGTCATAAGTGTTGATTGTCAACGCCTTCCGGGCATATTCAAAAGCGTCCTCGTACATTCCGCAGTGGAGGCTGAATGAAGCCATGCCCCTGAGAGCTGGAGCGTACCATTTGTCGATGGCAAGGCTGGCCAAGTACTCGTCACGGGCGGTGTCGTAGTGGCGGACATTCATCAGTTGGTCGCCTCTCAGGCAATGGCCGTAAACGCCCTTCCAATTGAAATCCTCCGGCATGGTGTCAGGCCTATCGGTCAGCCTGTAGGCGGGATCCTCGTTGTAGATCAGATCACCATCCCCGACAGTGACTTTGATGAAACCGTCGGTGACTCCGCTCACGCTCTTAGACCAAGGTTTCAGAGGTGTGAAAGCCACGTTGTCAGAGAATAGGGTCTTATCTCCGCAAGAGATTGTCACTCTTTTATTTCCGCTGCAGATAGGGGAGAGTTTGACGGTCGCTTTCCCGCCATCCTCACGTTTGACGGAAAGGGCTCCGAACGGGCTGGCCTGCTGGAAACTGCCGATGTTCTCGACAGGGTACCAGTACTCTGTCCAGCAGTCGTCGGATTTAGGGGCGAAAGAATGGTTCTTGAAAGGGGTGTCGATGCTCTCGATCTGGGAAGGCTGGTTGAACATCCTTCCCGCCTGAAGCTCGACATATTGGCCGTGGTTATCGGTCAGAAGGTCTTCCCAGATGCCTCCTTCCCTTGACTGGCTCCAACAGAAGAACTTACGTCCGAGTTTCTCGTCCGGCCTGGAGTAATGGACGTATCCGAAATCATCATCGTGCCAGTAGGCTCCGAAGTAGCCGTCATATCCTCCGATGATGTGGTAGGACTTTGAGCCTTCGAAAGCGTTCTGGGAGAACCATGAGAGATCCCTGCCTTGCGGATCGACCGGGAAGGCGTGGGCATCGCCGGGATGGCCGATATACCTGTCTCCAGGCATCTGGATCTGGAGGTTGCCTCCGGCCTTGAAGGCCGCGTTAGACCAGTTGTAGTAGGGCTGGTCCAGGGATGAGGTGTTGATGTAGCGTGCGGTGGTCGTGAAGCAAGCCTTGTCGGCAGGGACGTTGATCTCCACTGTCCACCAGGTCCTGGTCAGCAACTCGAAGGATGCGATGATGCAGCTCACGCTGCCGTCCTCGTTCTCCCTTGTCATGTAGTCGACAGGGGTGGCGGTTGTCGGAATATGTCCGATGATTCCAAAGTTGAACTCGATACCTCCGGAAGTCCAGGCGCCTCGCATGGCTATGTCCCTGAATTTGACCACATTGTTGTAGTAAACGAATTCAAGTCCTCTGGTCTTGTCTATCGCACCCCAGACCTTTCCTCCGATCTCGGGGAAAACGGTGACGCTGACCCATTCGTTCTCCATGACCACGGTCTTCCATTCCTTGTTCTTCCCGATTGACTCGTAGGCATCGAAGCGGAAGTAAGGGTACTGTGTTTGGTTCGGGCTGGCGACCGGGTTAGGGTCCGAGAAGTCGTAGGTAAGCATCGAGGTCTTTCCCTCGGTCAGGGTCGCTTTTCCAGGGGCGGCGCACAGCACGCCGGCCGCCAAGCAGGCCAGCATCAATGATAGTGTTATTCTTTTTATCATAGTGGAATATTAATTAAGTCTCTGAATTACTGCAGTTTCTGGATGGCGGCGGCGATGCGGCGCCTGTACTGGAGTATGCTTTGAGGATCTTTCGAGTAGTGCTGCTCGTCTGTGTAGATGCTCGTGGGGATCTGGAGCAGACGGCGGGCGGCCGCGGCCTTGGAAGGTTTCTCCTTCGCCAGGCGCTCGAGTATTGTGAAGTATTCGAAATCCTCGATGCCGTCTCGCAGCAGCTCGGCGCGGTATGAAGGCACGGCCTCGCCCAGGTGAGGGGTCTTGTCCGTCCCCACGTTGCGGTTGTCCGGATAGAACAAACGTCCGTCTCCGTTGCCCCAAGGAGCTTGCTTACCCTTGATTGTTCCGTAGCCAGTCGTCCAGCCCATAGCCTCTTCCCAAGGATTCTGAAGCATTCCGTCTGGGGAGGCCTCGGCCGAGTTCCAATAGGTTGTCTCCCAGATAAGCAGTCCGTTGAGATGGTGGACGTATGAGCCCCAGGACCACATTCTCATGTTGATGGCGTCGTGGTCGATGAATAGGGTGATCCACGGAGATTTAGGCCCGGTGCAAAGGTAGGTCCAGTACTCATCCCTGCGCTCATGTACCTTTTTCGCTTTCTCGTGGTCGATCTTGTGCCAGATGGAGCAGGTGATGTCTGTGACATCTGAGATGTCGTGACCGGATATGTGCTCAGTGAGGAAGGTGGTGAGCTTGGGAGCGTATTCCTTGATCATGCTGTTGGTCTCCCGGACGAAATCATAGTCCTTGTCGCCCGGCTCGTCGAACCAGTAGATATATTCCTTTCCGAGGATGCCCGCTTCCTCGAGTCCGTCCTGCAACTGTTTGAGATAGCGCCTCATAAGGCGTCCGTACTCTTCGGTTCCTTGGACGAAACTGGCGAACTCTCCCGGTTTGCGGCTGTAGAAAGTGCCGCCTCCCAAGCCTTTGACCCTCAGCCTGTAACCGGTGAATCCATATTCCCCGAAGTACTTCCTCGCCGCTGGAATGAAGTCCGAGAAATCGAGGGTGATGTCGACCTTGTCGGGGTCCACTTCGAAGTTTCCTTCCGGAAGGAGGTTCTTCCCGGAATCATTCTGGCTCAGCGTCACGTCGTCGAACCATACGGTGCCGAGGTCGTTGCCTGAGGACACCCTGTTCGACGGGTAGAGGTGGACGCTTACCTGGGCGGCTTCGGAAGGCAGAGTCCCAAGGCTGTAGGAGAATTCTTTCCAATCCTTTCCGCAGGTGAATCCGTTGTACCTATTCTCAAACGGAAGTAGTTCACCGTCAGCTTTATAGCATTGAACACCCACGACAAATGTCTGGTTGTCTTTTTCCGCGCGGCTCCACCATTTGAGGGTGTGGGGCTTCCCGCCATCCACCTTGATTCTCTCAAGCGGGGAAGCTTCGGGGGTTGAGGTGTAGGAGTCATCGATAATCTTGTACGAATATCTTCCTCCGTGAGGCTTTTCAGGATCGTAAACTCCTCCCTCCCATGGAATTCCGGTGACGGTTTCCTTGATGGGGGTGAGGACGAACGGGTCGTACGGGGACATCTTGTGTTCTGAGAACGCCTTCATGTAGATGTCAAACTCCTTCTGGATCTGCTCGGGTGTGGTGAGATTGTCGTAAAGGGCGACTCTGTCGATGGAGAAGCCGAAGCCGGAGCGCATGGTCGGGCTGTCAGGAAGCTCGAAATTCCAGACCTCCAAGCTCAGCGGTATGTTCTCGCTCCAGCCGTCTTTGGAAGACAGGGTGACAGTGCCCTTGTATATTCCTGGAACGGCGTTTTTTGGCACTTTGACAGTGATCCAGAAAGGATGGTTCCGTCCGGTCCCGAGGTCCTCAGCAGAGCGGTAGGCCGGTAGTGGATCGGGCCATAGACCCTCTTTCCCATAACTGTCGGTCGGATGCTTGACCTGGACATATTCAACTTTCCTCACCGTGAAGGCGGAGGCTGGAATGGTTCCCTTTCCGGACTTCAGGTCGCTCAGGGTCACTTTCACCTGGGAAAGCTCGCGCTCGGGACGCACCACGATCTGGAACGACTCCCACTCGTTTTTGGCCGCCGCCACGTTGACGGGCCGCACCCTCCCTTTTGGGGCGGGCATATCCTGCATGATCTTGTACGCTCCCTCTGCCCACCAGAGAGTGGCTTCAGGGGATGAGGCGAC
>ONSC01000154.1 GCA_900320365.1 uncultured Bacteroidales bacterium | reverse complement strand
CGAACTTGGTATGGAGGCGATCTGGAAGATCCGTGTCGAGGACTTCCCGGCCTTCATCCTCGTTGATGACAAGGGCAACGACTTCTTCAAGAAGCTGGGCCTGTAAGCTAGCGTCCTTAGTTCACATCCCGGAGGTACACCTGCCTGGAACCTTCGTGCACTGAATTGAAAGCCAACTGTTTCCCGTCGCCCCTCCATCTTGCGTGGAGGTCGCAACGGGAATACTGTTCCTTATATTCGTCCGGAACGAAAAACCGGCCGAGAGGCAGTATCGCCTCGTCTTCCAGCCGCACAAGTACCCAGCTACGGTAACCGTCTTTATTCCAATAACCTTCCGTGCTGAGGAATTTCCCGTCAGGGGAGAACACACAGTGTCCGTCCCAGTCCAAAATCCCGGGAGCCAGGTGGCGCACCTTCTCTTCTTCACCGACTTTGAAAATGGTGTGGCTCCAGCATGTGCCGCCGTCCCAACAGGCGGTCACAGCCAGAGTCTCGTCATCCTTCCAGTTGAAATGGGAACCTTTCCATCCGTCAGGGAAACAACGTCTCAGGTCGGTCCCGTCTGTATTGATGGTGAGAGACACAGTGTCCCAACTGTAGATGTGGCCACGTCTTTCAATCTGTCCACTGAAATCCTCCACAGTGCGGGCGAGGAAGAATATTCTCTTCGCATTCGGGCTTATGATAGTGTGGCAGAAATAAGCCAGCCCGTCTTCGCCGGTGATTTCAGGCATAAGGGAACGGGCCTGAGCTATCGAGAGTATGAGTTTCTGTTCCCCGGTTTTAAGGTTTACCAGCCAGAGACCGTCGTCATTCGGCCATGCCTCGTTCGCGCGGGCATCCTGCCCTTCTCCGGCATATCCATAGTCCGGTCTACAAAGTCTCAGGCGGGCATAGTTTATGCTGACCGCCCACTCGCCGGAAGGGTCAACAGCGCTCACAGGAGTTGGGATAATGCGCTCCTCACCGGTCTTCCAGTTCAATATCACGGTCACGAAACGGCCGTCACGGCAATCGTTGAAAAGACAGGTTCCGTCCGGAAGCCAGTGAAACATAGCGGCTTCCTGAAAATTCCAGCAAACGGTCCTTGAGATCGGAATCAGTTTGTCGTTGTCCTTCAGGTCGACAAGAGCCACAATCGCGGTATCGGTTTGCTCGGCCAGCCGTCCGTTAAAGCCTACCTCCAGGACCCCGACATAGCGGTTGTCCGGACTCCAGGCGTTAATCCCGAAATAATTGGCCAGTAGATGGTCGTTTGGACCGGAGGTGATCGCATATGGATCCCCGATGTTCGGGAAAGAGGTGAGCTGACTCTGGCAACCCGTCAGAACGAGCGCTAACGCGATTCCTAATGTGGTCAGGGTTTTTCTCATAAGGGCGACAGCTATTTATCTAGGGTCTTGAAATTCATCACACTCAGCACTTTCATCGATTCATCAGCGGCTGTGAGGTAGGTGATGGAATACTCTTCCCCGCCTTTGGGGACATCCAGCACTACATGACCTCCATCGAAGGAGTCCTTATGGATGATGTTGAGCCATGACTTCCCGGTATCCTCCTCACGTCTCTCTTTAGGGAATATTCCAGGACATACTATTCTTTCTCCCGGGTAGATGGTCTTGTCGGCTATCCTCTCCATCACAGGAGCGACATTGTGGAGCTGGTCCCAGACGCAACTGACGTAGACTCTCGCCTGAAGCTTTTCCAGCAGCTTTCTGGTCATTGAATAATGGCCATGATGGTTGATTTTCGCCACGCTCACCTTCTCGCACACTCCAGCGATGTCATCCTCAATCTCATGAACGGTACCATCCGGCAGTTTCCAGCTATCAGAGAAGTCTCCGGCTGTGAAGAACTTAAATGGACCGTATGATATGATCATTCCGAGGCTCATGCCGTTCTCGTTGAGAGACTTTGGATTATCTTTCTTTCGCTCCGCATAGAGGTCTATGATTCTTCCGTCCTTGTCGGCTATCCTACCGTTTGCGCAAATGTTCCTTATAGAGAAGCCTGGATACTTTCCGGCCGAACGCAGCATCTTGACTTGGTCAATAGCCCCAACCTTGAACTTCTCAATCTGAAGCCCCTTGTTCTTGGACATATATTCATAGAACATCTTCATATGCGCGACGCAGTCAGCGGATTTGTCGATCAGCGGAATCGGGTCGTCATATCCCGGCCAGCATCGGTCGAACGCTCTGCCGAATGAAAGCCACTCCGCCGCTTGTGAGAATCCGCTGAGAGGATAGTCTTTCCCATCCCTTCGCGCAACTCCCGCATTGAAACCGGAGCAGCCTCCATGATCGCTGTGATAATGGGAGAGCATCATATAGTCCACCTTATCGTGGTGGGGGTTTACTTTCAGCACGTATCTGGCGATCCATTCCCCGGAATGCTTGTCAGGGGAGGGAAGCACTGGAACAGCCAACTTGCCTCGTCCGATAGCGTTATGATCTCCGCAGTCAAGCAGCATGGTTGTCCCATCGGGGAAAATCATGAACATGGACTCTCCGACTCCTGTGTAAATGAAATGAACCTGGAAATGGCCTTTTTTCCAGCCTTTCCAAGCCTTGCCGACTTCAGGAGCCTTAGTGCCCATCGCGAAGGCCTTTTCCCAATCCAGCATCAGCGCCGCTGTCGCCAGCGCCGAGCTCTTAATGAAATCTCGTCTGTCCATAATGAATAATCCTTGACAAGTCAAGATAGCTATATTCCGTGAAAGAAACAAGTATGGCGGAGACGATGCCCATGTGACAGTCAATTACTTATGCGATATCCCCCGGCGTATTTCGACCGGGGGATATCGTGCAACTTATTGATAATCTTTTATGCGTCAGCCAGAATAGAGGCAATGTCTTCATCTGAAAAGCCTTTATCCTTCAGAGCCTTTGTGACAAGTCTTATTGCTTCCGCTCTACCTTCCGCCCTGCCTTTCGCTCTACCTTCCGCCCTGCCTTCTTCACGTCCATAGGCAATCTGGTTGCGTATGTCTCTCTCTGTAGTCATATCATATTCATATTTGATTTTCTCTTCGGGTGTGAATTTAGCTATTTCAGCGGAATTAAACAATAGTTCGAAGATCTCGGCTTGCATCTGCGGCGGTCGGGATTTCATCGCAGTCATATTGTGGAGAGCATAACAGAGTTTCTCAAGATTGGTTGAATCGTTGGCTATTGATTTGACCTTTGGCAACTCCAGAAAGGTGTAGCTGATCCTGTCTGTCATTAGCTCTCCAGTCTCGAGGTCCGTGAGGCCATACCTGAAGACAAATCTATTGTCTTCCTCAGCGTGAAGCTCGAAATCCATTAGAGCGATGAAATACACAGGCTTGAACTCATATGTGTCTTCACCTCGAAGGATCTGTTTTTGGATGGCAAAGGAAGAGTAAAAGAGAACTCTCTCCTTGAACCATGATTGACGGGCGAGTTGAACTTCCACGATGAACCTTGAATTGTCGGATGACACACACTCAATGTCGAAGATCACTCCGTGGTTATCTGGGAAGGGGTTTGGATGCTCTTTGTTGCCATAGGTGATATCCTGGATATCTACATAGGGCAGTATCTCCCTTAAGGTAAGGATCATTAGTCTCTTACCGGATTCCGTCCCAAAAGACCGCTTGAACCAATAGTCCAGGAGGATATTGGCATAACGAGCCGCAGCCCCTCTCGAGGCTACGGCTCCAGTTTTTTGATCGTTTCCCATAATCTTATCATTAGGTTACTGCTGCGAAGATACCCCGACGAAACGTAAAAAACGATAAGAAACAGAAAATGATTATACAGGAACAGAAAATCTTTTTTTAATAACGAAAACAACCGGTACCGAATAAGGTGCCGGTCGTTTATTCATTATATTGATTTATAAGTATTTCTGCGACAGGGTTAACTCCGGGGGATGACGAGCACTCCGTCGGCGTGGATGTCCGGATCGTCAGACAGGAAGCGGATCTTTCCTCCGAGGCCCTTTTTCAGGCTGACGCTTCCGAGGCTGACCCATTCACCCCTTGTCTGACCCTCCACGAGCAGGCTTGCCCTGTCGAAAGGAACTGCCTTGACATCCTCTCCGACCGTGATTTCAAAGACGGTGTTCTTGCAGCCGTCACCTTGCTGGAAGGCGTAGAACTCGTATTCTCCTTCAAGGTCCGAAGGAATGGTATATTCAAGATGATTGTCCCCAGGCTCACCTTCGAACTTGAGATAGCTTTTCCCATAAGATCCGCTCCCCCAGACGACTTTCCAGTTGTCCTTCCCGACTATGTATTCAGAATCCTCGTCAATGAGAATCTCCGGTTCGCTGCCGTCGAGGTAGGGATCCTCCTTGAGGATCCGCTGGATCTTGCTGACGTCTATAGTCTGGACATCTCCATTTCCGGCCATGGAGGCGGCGAGACCAGCCACTTGGCCCATACCCATGAAGACAGGCTCCATTCTTATGGATCCATAGGCTATGTGTGACGCGGAAAGGCACACTGGAACAAGCAGGTTGACACATTCTTCCCTTTTAGGGGTCAGACTACGGTAGGAAACAGGATAGGGGTGGCTGACACCTTTCTGGACATCTCCCTCGTTCTTCACCATCAACCTGCCGTCCCTCTCGACGACAATCCTCTGGCAGTTATGGGAATCCATTCCATAGGCGGCGTATCCTATTCCATCAGTGACGGTTGTCTTTCCTTCGCAGTCGGCTTGTGTGGCGACATATTCTCCGACCATCCTGCGGGACTCCCGGACGTAGATCTGTGGTGTCCAATGGCCGTTGTTGACATATTCATCCTTCGGAAGTCCCCAGCGGCGGATCTCGTTCTGGATATTGGCTGGCACTCTTGGGTCAGTCTGGTAAAAATAGAACAGGCCCAAGGTGTAGTCAAGGTGATCCTGCAAGATCTTATCGCGCTCGTCCCATGACGCTTCAGGGTAGGAATGGTTCATTCCGATCATGTCCGTGGAGAACGGCCCTTTATTGTTGATGTCGGTCTTGTGTCCAGGCATCCGGCTCCAGATGAAGTAGTTCCAGAGCTGTGGGTTGGGATCGGCCTCGAAGACCCTGACGAGCAGTTCGTACTTGGAGGGGTCGTAGCGTTCTGGTTTGCCGATCGGAATCATGTTATCTTTCTGATCAGTAAGACAGATCCTGTAATTGTAGGCCTGGACACAGGTGTCTCCGGCGCCTTTGTCCCTCTCGCGGGCGTCGCTTATTCCCCAAAGCAGCCCGCTCTCGGGGTTCCCTGGCTCGACGAAAGGATCGATCCCGTCGGGGAACTGGTGCTGGTCAAGCAACTCGAACCCGTTCCATGTCTCCCCGTACTCGCTGTTGTCCTCCCTCCCGACACGGTAGCTCACTCCGGTGGCCGCCATCAGGTCACCCTCGTATGAGCAGTCGATGAACTGGTCGGCCTTGATGGTGACAGACTTGCCTTTGCGGTCGACGCAAGTGATTGATTTGATTCTGTTTCCGTCCTTTTGGACAGATT
>ONSC01000140.1 GCA_900320365.1 uncultured Bacteroidales bacterium | reverse complement strand
ACGAGACATACACTTTCCTGGTCCTGTCCTGGCTGCCGTGGTTGCGCATGTTGAGCATGAGAACTCCCGGACTCACCTCGACGACCTGATCTTCGCACACATGGTCTACCGCCATGTTGGACACTGTCCAGGTCTCTCCATGATCTTTGCTGTAAATGATTCCAGCTGAGGGTATCTTGTCCTTGTCCCACTCCTGGATAGGAACCACAAGAGTGCCGTCGGACATCGTTATGCCGCATCCGGGGCCCTGGAACAGGGTGGAACTGGCAGGATTTTTCACAGAAGGAGTTATGCTGACCGGCGTGGACCAGGTCTTGCCACCATCAGTGCTTTTAACCATTGCCAACTGTGCCACATCGATGGGATCAAAACCGTCTTTAGATGAGAAAATGGATGCTCTCCCTTCAAGACCGTGGGCCCATATAGCGAAAACAAAGATATCCCCGGTAGTGTCATCCACAAGCACGCATGGATCTCCGCATCCGTTCTGATCTTTAGGTAGTCCGCCATATTCACCGAAATCCATGGCCACACCCATCTTGCTCCAGGTCCTTCCTCCGTCAGAACTTGTCTGGAAACCTATGTCTATGTCGGCCTGGAGATCATAGTAGGTGTTCCAACGGATGTCGTATACGGCTATGAGTTTGCCGTTCTTCATCCTGGCGAGTCCCGGGATCCGGTAGGTGTCCACACCATCGTCCCCATGGTTTCGTAGGGCTATCCCATAGCGTCTTCCCTGGGAATGTCCTTGCTCAGTAATTGGGACCTCATGTCCGTCCAGAGTGATTCTCGAGACCTTGCAAGTGAAGGTGTCGGAGAGATCAACCTTGGAGGAATTGATGTTCATGCTGACATAGAAATGATTGTCCCCTTTGACTAAAGGCCTGTCGAATGAGAGATTTACGGTGTTGGATTTTGGCTTGACCTTACTTGCTAAGGATATTGAGCGTGAGGCGTACCAGTCCTCTTGTCCAGCGCCCCAATAATTGTAGTGTGACTTCATCACATTGGACTTTGTGCGGGACATTACCGGAGAGATGGTGCCGATGTAAACAAGCCTGACGTCCTTGATCGCTTTTAAAGGAATGCCTTCCAGGGACACCTCCACCTCACCTGAGGCATGATGGGCGTTCTCGCTGGGGATCACTATCTCAGAGACAACATTATACTCACGGTCAACAATGACCGGAACCCTTGGGTTGTACACGGTGACGGTAGCTGCCGCCAGCAACGTGGAAATAATTGACACTAACATGATGGTAAGATAGCGAAAATATAATTAACTTTGTCTGAATTGAGGAAAAAGTATAAAACGAACAATATGAGTATCGACAGATTTGATCTCGTCAAAGAGTCCTTCGAGAAGAAAGCTGTTCCGGCGGAGTGCCCGGAAGGTAAGCCATCGGAGTATTTCGGTGAACTGGTGTTTGACCGCAAGAAAATGGCGAGATATCTCGACAAAGACACACTCTCGGCATTGCTTGACTGTATTGACAACGGCAAACCGCTGGACAGGGCGACCGCTGACAAGGTGGCGGAAGGAATGAAGGAATGGGCTTTGGAACATCATGTGACCCATGTCACGCACTGGTTCCAGCCTCTGACTGAAGGCACGGCTGAGAAGCATGACTCCCTGATTGAATATGACGGCAAAGGTGGAGTGATAGAAAAATTCGATGGTAAGTCCCTCGCCCAGCAGGAGCCGGATGCCTCGTCCTTCCCCAACGGGGGCATCAGGGCCACTTTCGAGGCCAGGGGGTACACTGCATGGGATCCCACATCGCCGGTATTCATCATGGATGATACTTTATGTATTCCCACGGTGTTCATCTCCTACACTGGAGAGGCATTGGATTATAAAACCCCTTTGAAGAAGGCGATTAAAGCCGTATGTGACGCTGCCCTGCCGATCTGTAAACTGTTCGAACCATCAGTCGGGAAAGTGTATTCCTATCTCGGCTGGGAGCAGGAATATTTCCTTGTTGACGAGTCTCTTTACGCGGCTAGGCCGGATCTTATGATAACCGGCCGGACCCTTATGGGCCATGCCTCATCAAAGAACCAGCAGCTTGATGATCACTATTTTGGTGCTATTCCTTCAAGAGTGGCCGAGTTCATGAGAGACCTTGAGATAACCGGCCACAAGCTTGGGATTCCGATTAAGACACGCCATAATGAGGTGGCTCCAAATCAGTTTGAGTTGGCTCCCATATATGGTGAGGCGAATCTCGCCAATGACCAGAACCAGCTTCTGATGAACCTGATGAATTATATCGCCCGCAAGCATGGTTTTGTCGTACTCCTTCACGAGAAGCCCTTCGAGGGGGTCAACGGTTCAGGAAAACACAATAACTGGTCGCTCGGGACTGACACAGGGACGATGCTTCTCGCTCCTGGAAAAGATGCTATGGGCAATCTTCAGTTCGTGACTTTCTTCGTCAATGTCCTGGCTGCTGTCCAGAAGCATAACGCATTGATGAAAGCCTCAATAGCATCCGCCACGAACGCTCACCGCCTGGGTGGTAATGAGGCCCCTCCCGCAATCATCTCCGCCTTCCTTGGAAGGACCATGACAGGAGTCCTGCGCAAGCTTTTGGAAGTCCCGTCTGACACACCGATTGAGATTGCTGGGAAGAAAGGCAAAAACCTTGGACTTGTGGAGATTCCGGAAATATTCGTGGATAACACCGACCGGAACAGGACTTCCCCCTTCGCCTTCACCGGCAACCGTTTTGAGTATCGAGCCGTGGGGTCGTCAGCGAACTGCGCCGGTGCGATGATTACCCTCAACGCCGCTGTCGCTGAGCAATTACTGTCGTTCAAGGAGAGTCTTGATAAGGAACTCGCTTCCGGTAAGCCGTTGAATATCGCGGTTATGGATGTGTTGAAGCCTATCATCGCATCCATTATCGATGTTGTATGTTTCGATGGTAATGGATATGCTCCCGAATGGACGGAGGAGGCTCGTTTGAGGGGACTGGACACCGAGACGAGCGTGCCTGAGATGATTAAGGTGTTCACCCGGCCGGAGTCGGTGGAGATGTTCCGGAAGACCGGGGTCTACACTTTAAAGGAGCTTGAGGCTCGCAATGAGGTTAAATGGGAGATGTATATAAAGAAAGTGCAGATCGAGTCCCGCGTCATGGTCAGGATGGCCATCAATCATATCATACCAGCCGCTTTGGACTACAAGCGCAAACTTCTCAAGGAAGTCGCTCTGAGCCAGGCTGTTTTCGGTGACACTTCCGGGTGCTCCGTGGAACTTGGTCTGATCAATCAGATCAACAGCTATATCGAGGAGATAAGCGCCAAAGCGGAGACTATGAAGAAGGCCCGCAAGATGGCCAATTCCATCGAGGATCTTTATGAGAGGGCTGTGGCTTACCACAAGATAGCCGAGGCTCTTAATGATCTCCGTCGTCCGATCGACAAGCTGGAGGAGAGGGTGGACAACCGCTCATGGCCTCTGCCCAAGTACCGCGAGCTGCTCTTTATCAGCTAGTTCCGTTTTCTTATAGCAACGGGGAGAGGAGCCGTATGACCGACTCGGCGAGGCGGTTGTGCCAAGGTCGCCTTGACCATTCCTCGAGAGTCAGCTCACGACTTTTCTCAAGGTCGGCCTCATAGATCGCTTTGCACTTGAGGGCCGTTTCCTCGTCATAAATATAGGTGTTGATTTCGTAATTGATATCAAAGCTACGACTGTCGATATTCGCGGATCCGATGCTGGAGAGATAGTCGTCGCACACTATTGTCTTGGAGTGTATGAACTCTCCCTGGCGTAAGAACAACCGTACTCCGGCTTGTAGAATCTCCTCATAATATGCCCGGTTGGCCGGCCTGGTGATGAAATTGTCTGCCCGTTCTGGCAGCATTATCCTGATGTCCACTCCACTCAATGCTGCTATTTTCATGGCATCGAGGACAGGTTCCGGAGGGACGAAATATGGCGTCTGGAGCCAGATGTATTTCCTTGCATGCTGGATAATCCACTCGTAACTGTACAGCAGCATCGGCATCGGTAAATCCGGCTCATCCGGCACAATCTGCAACAGCTTCCCGGTCGAGCGGAGCGAGGCGTCCGAACCACCAATAATTCCCACCGCCGCGATCGCTGCGGGATAATAGTCGATTAACGGGCGGTCGATGGTGGCGCCGGCGGTGAGCCAGGAGTCCATGAAGGCGTACTGGAGCGAGGCCACGGCAGGGCCTGTGATACGAAGATGAGTGTCCCGCCAGCGGTTGAAATAATTGTCGTTGATATTCATTCCTCCGGTGTATCCGATCTTTCCGTCGATAACAACTATCTTCCTGTGGTTGCGGAAGTTGATCGAAGTCACGAACTTGAGGAAATGAGACCGAGGGTTGGTGAACCTTACGACCTCGACCCCGGCCTCTTTCATGTCATTGTAATACTTTGGCCTGATCGGGAAATTGGCGATATTCTCCAGAATGAACCTGACTCTCACGCCTTCCTTCGCTTTACGCATCAGAAGCTCTTTGATCGCTTTGCCTCCCTCATCATTGCCGAACTTGAAATACTCCATGTGGATGTATTCCTTTGCATTAAGTATATCCTCGCGAAGCAGTTCGAACTTGCGCCTTCCTTGGGTGATGATCTCGAAATCATTTCCACTGGAGACGGTAGGATAAGCGTCCCGGCCCATCAAACTGGCCAAAAGGCGGAAGTCCTCTCTGACGAGGGACTCCGCCTCATGACCGAATAGAATGTTGTTCAAGGCGTCGTTAGTGCCTTGAAAAAATAATTCTTTGTATCTCTGGTGCCTTCGGTTGAATATCCAATGGTGGCGATAATTGATTCCCACCAGGAAATACAGAAGGATACCAAGTACAGGTAGCGCCGCGATGATCAACAACCAGGCGAACTTCCTTCCTGAGTCTCCTTTGTCGACAAGGATGACGACGACAACAGTAAGAATCAGAAGGATGTACAGGATGGTAGCGACCAGCTGCAGCATGATGTCAGACTAGAATACGAGAAGGTATATTCCAGCGGCGATTACGCATCCGATCATTGGTCCGACCACCGGGACCCAACTGTAGCCCCAGCCGCTGTCACGCTTGCCTTTCAGCGGTATGAGAGCGTGGATGCAGCGGGGACCGAGATCCCTGGCGGGATTAAGGGCGTAACCGGTGGTTCCTCCCAACGACATGCCGATAGACATGATAATGGCTGTCACAGGGAAAGCCCCTATGCTACCTAATCCAAGAGCCGGAGTATTCTCTTTTGTCCCTATGGCCAGGATAAGGAATATCAACACGCAGGTCGCGAGGATCTCACAGAAAAGGTTAGCAGCCTTGTGATCGATCGCCGGCATCGTGCAGAAGGTGCCGAGGATGCCGTCCGGATTATCAGTTGAGAGTTTGTAATGGTCTCTGTAGTAGAGATATACTAGTCCGGCGCCGCAGAATCCGCCGAGCATCTGGGCAACGCAGTAGGGGAGAACCTCCTTCCAAGGGAAAGTCCCTGCCACCGCAAGTCCTAAGGATACGGCCGGATTGAGATGAGCGCCCGAATATGGCCCGGCGATGAAAACACCTGCCATCACCGCAAAGCCCCAAGCAAGGGTTATGACGATCCATCCGGCGCCTTTCGCCTTGGATCTCTCAAGGGTGGTGGCGGCACAGACTCCGTCACCCATTAGCACTAGCACGAGCGTCCCGATGAACTCAAAGACGCATTTGGTCCATAAAGTCACTTCCATATTCCTAAAGATTATTGATTGTCCTTCTAATAGCGTCTGCCCAGCCCTCTTTGAGGGTACGGACCTGATTCTCACTTGCTTCCGGCGTGAATGTCCGTTCAGCTAGCCATTGGCTCTTGATGTCTTCGATGCTGTCCCAGAAGCCCACGCTGAGGATCAAATACGTGACCAGCGAAGTGTTCATGAACGAAATGGTCAATTCCCTGAACAAAAAAACGCAGACCGAATTCCGGGAGAAGTATCGGAACATCGACGTGCTGATGGTGGACGATATCCAG
>ONSC01000171.1 GCA_900320365.1 uncultured Bacteroidales bacterium | reverse complement strand
GGCCCTGGCCGGGAATGTATCGTCGACAGCGAGGAGCACAACCATCTCTGAGGGCTCCGCATCAGTCTCCACAATTGAGCATCTTATGTCCGCCCTCTCGGGAATGGGAGTGGATAACGCCATCGTTGAGATTGATAATGTGGAGGTTCCGATACTTGATGGCAGCGCTCGATATTATGTAGAGGCGATCAAGGAGGACGGGCTTGTCGAGCAGGACGCCATGAAAAAGTATGTAACCATCCCCAGAGAAATCGAGGTCACCGATGAGAAGACGGGATCCTATATCAAGGTGACTCCCTCCGACAACCCGTCGATTGACATCACAGTGGATTTCGGGTCGAGAATCTTGGGAGTGCAGAAGGCTCATTGGGATGAGGAAGTCGATTATGCCGGGCAGATAGCGTATTGCCGGACCTTTGTCTTCTTCCATGAGATAGAGTACCTTTTCCAGAACAATCTCGTTAAAGGGGGCGATGTGGATAACGCCATAGTCATTGTCGAGCATCCTGTCACAGATGAGCAGGTTGAGAGGCTGTCTTCCCTGTTTAAGGTCCCGAGGTTGGCCATTAATGACGAAGGCTATCTCAACAACCTCCAGCTTCGCTTCCCGGATGAGTGTGGCCGGCATAAATTGCTCGACATGATCGGGGATCTGGCCCTCTCCGGAGGGCGTCTGATGGCCAAGGTTGAGGCGTTCAAACCTGGCCATACCATCAATACGAGGATGGCGAGAGCCATCATCGAGGCTATATCTGAATAATAATAAAATAGATAAGAATGAATAATATTTCTCCTCTCGCATCAGTGAGTCCCAAGGCGATACTTGGGGACAACATCGAGATTGGGCCTTTCGCATTCGTCGATGATGACGTTGAGATTGGCGACGGCTGCAAGATATTCCCGCACGCCACGATATTCCAATATGTCAAGATGGGCAAGAATTGCCAGATTTATCCCGGCGCCGTCGTAGGTGCTGTCCCTCAGGATTTAAAGTTCGAGGGAGAGGTCACTTCGGTGGAGATAGGGGATAATGTCACTATCAGGGAGTGCGCGACCATCAACCGCGGGACAAAGGCCAGCGGAAAGTATGTCACTAAGGTTGGAAACGACACATTGATAATGTCTTACTCCCATGTGGCACACGATTGCGTGATCGGGAACCATTGCATTCTTGTCAGCTATGTCGGACTTGCTGGAGAGACAGTGGTGGACGATTGGGCCATCATAGGTGGAGGTTCTAAAGCTCACCAGTTCTCAAAGGTCGGTTGCCACGCGATGGTGGGAGGTATGGCCAGGATTAACAAGGATGTCCCTCCTTACGCTCTTTGTGGCCATGAGCCTTTGAGCTACGTCGGGGTTAATATAGTGGGTCTTCGCCGTAGGGGATTCTCCTCAGACACTATCCGCTCCATCAAGGACATTTACGACATGATCTACTATGCTGGCCTGAATATCTCAGATGGCTGCGCTAAGGTGGAGGCCGGTTTCCCTCAGAGCGAGGAAAGGGACACTATCCTCGAATTCATACGTAGTTCCAAACGCGGCATCATCCGCGCCAGCGACCCTACCGACAGGACAGCGATAGAGTAGGCGATCCATGTTGTTGGGCATAGCCTATTTCCCGCCGGTCAGTTATTTCGCGCTGATAGCTAAAGGAATGGTTCTTTCTCCGGAAAACACCATTCCTTCCATTGTTTATATTGAGGCCTGCGAGAATTACCAGAAACAGTCCTGGCGGAACAGGTGCGAGATCATGGCCGCTGATGGCCCTGCCTTTCTGAACTTCCCGATTGTCCATGAGGGATCTCATGAGCTCCCTATCACCAGGATCAAGGTTGATTACTCCACACCCTGGGTGTTGAAGACAGAGCGGGCAATATCCTCGGCTTATGAATCCTCGGCATATTTCGATTATTACAAAGACGAGTTGTTCGCTATCCTTGACTCCCATCCGGAGACTCTTTTCGAGCTGGACATGAGCATCATCCGTTTCTTCTTGCGGAAGACCGGGATAGTGGCGGACATCAGGTTGACAGAGGATTATCTCCCTAACGCCTCCGAACTGTATGGTGAGGACTACCGCGAGATCCTTCATCCAAAGCGCCCGAATACTGTCCTCAGGGACTTGGGATTGGAAAAACCGTACTTCCAGGTCTTTGCCCGGAAGCACGGTTTCATTTCAGATCTTTCCATCATGGACCTTCTGTTCAATGAAGGTCCCGACTCAATCCTTTATCTTAAAACCTCCAGCCGAAAGTAGCTGTGATGTCGTACCGATCCCTCTTGTTGAGGATCATCGGGGAAGCGATGTCACTGAGATAGTCGGCGTAAGGCGAGATGTACTCATCCGAGAAGGCTGAATATCTGGCTGCCAGGTCGGCGAAGAATGATCCCTTTGAGGAGTAACCCACACCTACGGAAAGGATGTGGAGCTTGTCATTCAGGGTCACAGACCCGTCATACTCGGGTGTGGTGGTGAAGTTGTAGCCGGCCCTCACGGCGAACTCAGGAATAGGCTTGACCTCGGCGCCGACCCTGACACTGTGGGATATACCCATGCAGTTGGAGATGTCGCGGTTGACGTCATCGAAGGTCTCACTCCATCCGCCTGTGCGGTCCTTGAACTTCATGGCGCTGTAATCCGTCATCTCATAATCGACGCTCAGGAGTCCCATTCCCATGAAGGTGTATGCCAAACCGGCGTTCGCCCTGTAAGGGGTCGAGAGCCTGTAGGAGAAATTGCCTTCCGGGGAAGTGGCGGTCCCGTTGTAGGAGGAGTTCTGGTAGTTCACGTCGGTAGAGTGACGCCAGATCTCATCGATGAACAGGGTTGTGGGGGTCTGGATAGCCGCTCCGATTCTCAATCCCTCGACAGGAATCGCGATGAAGCCGATTTTGCCATACACTCCAGCTCCGTCAGCTGAATATGAGTAACGTGTGCGGTAGTCGGTGAAATAAGTAGTCGCGTCATCGTAGTCGATGCGGAAATCAGAGGGATCGACAGCCGCCTCCTTGAAATACTCGTCGTAATCATAATTCAGGCTCGTGATCCCCAGGTTGAATCCGAGGAAGAACTTGTCACTGAAATTGAATCCCAAGTTGAGGATCGCGTCGGTCTTTCCTCCGGTGACCTTCTTTCCGAATGACTGGTTGAGAGGTCCTCCAAGGAATATGTCATAGATATAGTTGCCGTACTGGTCTTTGTCAGATGTCTGTGAGAAACCTTCAGTGGCGGCGATATACCTGTAGTAATAGTCAGGATCGTTGACATCTCCATAGTTGGCGATGGAACCGGCCTGAGCGTTGGTTATCACATTCCAGGGGGCGTAATATCCCCGGTCGTCAGCGTTCTCGTAAGGATGGCGCCAGTCATCTATAGACTTCCCGTCAGCGTCAAGGTATCCATTGAGGAAGTCAATGTCATAACCGTCAGCCGCGACAGCGACGGAGCTTTGATAGCTTGTCTTGTCATTCTTCCCTCCGGTCATCATCTGGCCGGTGTAGTTGTTCACGCTATTGACGACAAAACCGTAGGTGACGCCCTTGAGGCCTCTTTTCCTGCCGGTGTTAAAGTTGATCGTGGCTCCGATGTTAGGCATCGTGAACCTGGACAGGGTCTTGTTGATCTGACCGGTGTAGGTGTCTGTTCCGTTCACTGGATAGGCGCTCCAGGATGCGTTCATGGAGCTTATGGTCACATTGGGGGTGACTGTGAACTGGGAATAGTTGTACACGGCAGATCCGGCGGGATTGATGCCTATGGAACCGAGATCACCTCCCACAGCTGTCATGGCGTTGCCCATTCCCATGGAGCGGGCTGTGCCGTAATAGTTGTTCTGGCTGAAAGTCAGTCCATCGTACATTGTCTGTGCTCCCGCTGTGACAGCGGCCAGCAAGAGTGTTATAGCGATAAATGTCTTTTTCATTTTGATAGGATTTTGATAGTTTAAATCAGGGAAAAGTAGTTATTGATTTAGAGGTAAGAAGACTATCTCCTTCCGCCTCCGCCTGAGCTTCTGCCACCGCCTGAAGAGCTACCTCCTCCTCCGCTGTAACCTCCGCCTGAGCTGCCGCCGCTATATCCACCTGAGCTTCTGGAACTGCTCCCTGAAGAGTAGCTGCCTGAAGAGTAGCTGCCTGAAGAGGAACTTCTGGAATAGCTGCCGGAGCTGGATGAACGGGATGTGGATGATGACCTGTAGCTTCCGCTGCTGGAGCTGCTGGAACGGCTTGAGCTGGAAGAAGTGGACGGTCTGCTATAGGTGGTCGAACCGGAAGATGAGCGGCTGTAAGTGGTGCCTGAGGTCCCGTATGTGGTCCTGGAGGATCCGCTTGCGACGGTTCCACCGCTGACGCGGGTGCCAGTCGAAGAAGACCTGACAGCCTGGCCGGAGTTCGGCCTCGCTGTCCTGGTGACTGACGAGATGGATGATCTAGCCGCACTTGAGGAAGTGCCGGAGGACCTTGTGGCGGTGGAAGTCCTGGTGCTGACCGTTCCAGTCCTTGCTCGGGACATGGAGGAACTTCTTACACCAGCGGACCTGGAGGAAGATCCTATACCGCCTCTGGTGTTCGATACGGTCGTCGCGACCCTGGGTCTGTAAACCCTGTCGCCTCCACCGAAACCCCAGTGAGGGCCATGA
>ONSC01000225.1 GCA_900320365.1 uncultured Bacteroidales bacterium | reverse complement strand
TCCACATAGCGCACGCCGTAGCCTCCGCCCAGGTCCAGCTCCTCCGCGGTCCAGCCCAGCTCGGAGCGGACAGCGGACATGAACTCCACCATCACGTCGCACAGATCGTGGAACACGCTCTCGTCAAAGACCTCGGAAGTGCCCGAGCATCTTATTCTCCCTTCCTTCATGAAAAAGCTGCCCGGATCGTAGGGAATGCGGCAGATGACGTCGAGGTCCGGAGCAAGATGGTCTTCATCCTCCAGGATAGCCGTGGTGGTTCAGACCTTGGATTAATCCCTACAGACTAGAAGGAGAGGGCGATTCCGATGAAGTCCTCAGCTTTGAGGGCGGCGCCGCCGATGAGGCCACCGTCGATGTCGGGCTGTGCGAAGAGCTCCTTGGCGTTGGAAGGCTTGCAGCTGCCACCGTAGAGGATGGTAGTGTCGTCAGCGACCTGGGCACCGAACTTGCCGGCGAGGACCTTGCGGATGCAAGCGTGAATCTCCTCAGCCTGCTCGGCTGTGGCGGTCTTTCCGGTACCGATGGCCCAGACGGGCTCGTAGGCCACGACGATCTTAGCCATATCCTCAGCTGTGAACTGGAACAGCACGTTCTCTATCTGGCTGGTGACAACCTCGAAGTGCTTGCCGGCCTCTCTCTCGTCAAGGTTCTCTCCGACGCAGAGGATTACGCCAAGGCCAGCGCCAAGGGCGAGTTTGACCTTCTCAACAAGCTTCTCATCAGTCTCACCGTAGTACTGCCTTCTCTCGGAATGCCCGAGGATTGTCCACTGGCAACCAACAGAGGTGAGCATGCCGACGGAGACCTCACCAGTGTAGGCACCCTTCTCATGGTCAGCGCAGTTCTGTGCGGAGACCTCAACCTTTGAGCCCTTCACAGCCTCGGCGACAGCGCAGAGGTGGGTGAAAGGAGCGGCAACGATAAGGCCGACATTCTCGGGAGTCTCAACAGATTTAGCGGCGACGGCTTTGGCGAGCTCAATGCCTTCCTGGAGGTTGGTGTTCATCTTCCAGTTTCCAGCGACGATTTTCTTTCTCATATTCTTTGATAATTAGTTGTTAATTTCAAGTTGTTAGTATCTTTACAGTCTGCAAATTTAACTTATTTTACCTAAATTCGCGAGATTTTAAAGAGCAAAAAGTATTTAATAAATAAGATGAAGAATTTCGTAGAGGAACTCAAATGGAGAGGCATGATCCAGGACATCATGCCGGGAACAGAGGAAAAACTCATGGAAGGCCCGCAGGCGGCATATGTAGGAATCGATCCGACGGCTGACTCCCTGCACATTGGTCATCTTGTCAGTATAATGATACTCAGACACTTCCAACAGTGCGGCCATAAGCCTATCGCTTTGATTGGTGGCGCCACCGGCATGATCGGAGATCCATCGATGAAGTCTCAGGAGCGTAAACTCCTTGACGAGGAGACCCTAAAACATAACATCGAAGGAATCCGTGCCCAGCTCTCCAAGATCCTGGACTTCGATTCCGACGCCCCGAACAAGGCCGAGCTCGTCAACAACTATGAGTGGATGAAGGGATATTCCTTCCTCAATTTCATCCGTGACATCGGAAAGCATATCACCGTCAACTACATGATGGCGAAAGATTCAGTCAAGAAGCGCCTTTCCGACGAGTCTCGCGAGGGAATGTCCTTCACCGAGTTCAGCTACCAGCTCCTTCAGGGATATGACTATCTCTGGCTTTATGAGCACAAGGGTTGCCGCCTCCAGCTTGGTGGAAGCGACCAGTGGGGTAACATCACCACCGGTACGGAGCTTATCCGCAGAATCCTCGGCAAGACCGACGCTTTCGCCCTCACCTGCCCTCTCGTGAAGAAGGCCGACGGCACCAAGTTCGGAAAGACCGAGAAAGGTAACATCTGGCTCGACCCGGAGAAGACCTCCCCTTACGAGTTCTACCAGTTCTGGCTCAATGTCAGCGATGAGGACGCCGAGAGGTACATCAAGATATTCACGATGCTCCCTAAAGAGACTATCGATGCCGCGATCGAGGAGCACCGGGCGGATCCCGGACGCAGGACCCTCCAGCAGCTTCTCGCCAAGGAGATAACCACTATGATCCACGGGGCGGATGAATATGATAACGCCGTTTCAGCTTCCAAGATGCTCTTCGGCAATTCGACTTCCGACGAGCTCCGTAAGCTGGACGAGAAGACATTCCTGGCGGTTTTCGCCGGTGTGCCCACATTCGATGTGCCCAAGAATGAGCTTCCTTGCAATATCCTCGACTTCCTGGCGGTGAAGACCCAGGTATTCCCATCCAAGGGCGAGGCAAGGAAGATGACGGTCGGTAATGGTGTTTCCATCAATAAGGACAAGATCACCGACATCGAGTACCAGATCTCGGAGAAAGACATAGTGGACGGGAAGTACATCCTGGCCCAGAAAGGAAAGAAGAACTACTTCATA
>ONSC01000148.1 GCA_900320365.1 uncultured Bacteroidales bacterium | reverse complement strand
TATGACGAGGCGGTGGCCTTGGGGCTCACTTCCCGCAAGCAGAAGGATATCGTGACTGTAAAAGAAATCACCGGGGTGTTCGATGACATCTTCCCCGGTGATCCATGTAAAGGCGACTTCGCGCTATTCGGCTACGGAGTCACTAAGAGTTAGTCACTCTCTCAAGCCATTTCACCATACCGAACATCACTCCCATTGAGAGGAGGCACAGGCAGGCGAACACTCCCCAGCACCATCCCAGAGGCATGACGTTGTACATCTTCGGGCCAAGGAAGAGGAAGAGGTTACCCACGGCTGTGGCACCTAGCCAGAGACCCTGGCAGAGGCCTTGCATGCTCTTCGGGGCTACCTTGGATACGAAGGACAGTCCGAGAGGGGAGATGAAGAGCTCCGCGACGGTGAGGAAGAAGTACAACACTATCAGCACCCAAGGACCAGCTTTCATTGAGGCCTGGGCGGCGGTGTCCTGCGCGAGGAAGTCCTGGGCTGAAGGATAACCCATCTTGAAGGAGAACAGCGACAGGAATATATAAGCTAAAGCGGCGATTCCCATTCCATAAGCGATCTTCTTGGGAGTGGAAATCTGTTTGCCTTTCTTACCGAGCCATCCGAAGAACCACATGATGAAAGGAGTCAGCACGATCACGAAGAACGGATTGACAGCCTGCCAAATCTCAGGGGCTATCTTGCTGGTGTTCACGAAGTCACGGGCGAAGAACGACAGGGACTGACCGTTCTGGTGGAAAGAGAACCAGAAGAAGATGACGACGCCGAGGACGGCGAAAAGGGCGTACATCCTCTGCTTGATCTCTTTTGCCATGGCGAGTTTCTCTTCCTCGGTGTAGTCTGAGGAGACCGCGGCGGTTTTCTTTCCCGGAGTGGGGAACAGCTTCTTGGTGCAAAGGAATATCGTCAGGGAGATCAGCATGGCGATGACCGAGGCGATGAATGAGAAGTGGACTCCTGTGTTGAAGTAATCCAGATAATTGGAGCAGAACTGGCCTATAGCCTCTGTGTTGGAAGGATCCAGTACCGCACCGGCGTTGGCGGCCTCAGCCAATAGGTTGTTCGAGACATTGCCATCCGCTATGAAGTTGTGGCACAGTCTGGGAAGCTGGGCGTTGTACGAGACATTGTGCAGCCCGAGCCACCACTGCCTGATGATAGGGGCAACGAAGGGGGCGATAAGGCCTCCGATATTGATGAATACGTAGAAAATCTGGAATCCTGAATCACGTTGTCCTTGAGCCCATTTGAGTTTCTCGGGACCTTCCTTGGCCGCCTCGGCCTCGAAGTCGTCGTAGAGCTGGCCCACGATGGCCTGGAGGTTGCCCTTGAACAAACCGTTACCGAAAGCGATCAGGAAAAGGGCGATGCATGTGAAGGGAAGCAGCCAGATTTTGTTATTAGGTGTGGCAAAGATGGGAATAGAGAGAAGGATATAGCCTAAGGCCATGATAATCAATCCTTTCTGAATCGTTCCCTTGTAATCGGACTTGCGGTCGGCGATGATACCTCCCACAAGGCTCAACACATAGATGCCGCAATAGAAGAATGAGTAGATGAGACCAGCGCTCGTGTCGGTGAGACCGAATTTCGAGCATAGGAAAAGGGTCAGGACCGCATTCATGATGTAGTAGCCGAAGCGCTCTCCCATGTTGCTGAGAGCGGCGGCTAGCAGTCCTTTCGGGTGATTTTTGAACATATTTGAATATTTTGGTTTGATTGCAAACAGTCTCACTAAAATACGAATTCCGCTTTGATTATCCAAATTATCGATATTTTAAGGGCTTTTATTATATTTGTGGAATTGGTATTCTGACGGTATGTTGATAGGAACATTCATAATGCTCGGACTGATGAGGATCCTCGCGGCTTTGCCGCTTAAGGTCCATTATGCTTTCGGGCGATTCTTGTCTTGGTTCCTGAAAAATGTCATGCGCTACCGCAGGGACGTTGTGATGATAAACTTGTCCCGATCTTTCCCTGAGAAGAAATACGATGAGCTATCCAAAATAGCTGACGAGTTTTACAAGCATTTCGGTCGTTTGATCGCCGAAGCGGTGTGGTTCGGAGGGTGTCGTAATCCGGAACGTCTTCATCGTCAGCGTATTGTCGAGTATTCCAATATTGACGGGTTCGATAAGGCCTACGCTGAGAGCAAGGGGATAGTTGCCCTGTATTCCCATTTGGGCAATTGGGAGCTGATGGGGGGATGTGCCAGTTACGACTATAGGGAAGGCGGCCATCTTCCGGACGGTTTGGACCCAAACGACGTGGTTTTCGTGTATAAACCTCTGAAGAGTAAGATGTGGGATGAGATCATGAGGTTGAACCGCTGCGCTCCGGTTTTGAGGATAGGGTACAACAGCTATGTAAGCTCTGAGGACTTCCTCCGCTATGCGGTGAAAAACAGGAACCGCAAACTTGTCGTGAATGTCAATACCGACCAGAGCCCCTACAAGAACTCGACGGTGGATGACACTGTGGACTTCATGGGTCAGAAGACTAAAACCATGCTAGGAGCGGCATCCATAGCCTGCAAATTCGGCTGGACTGTGTTGTATTCGAGTATGGTGCCGACTGGTAAAGGCCATTATGTGTGGAGGTTCACTGAGATCACCCGTGACGCTTCAACGATGACTCCGCATGAGATAATGCAGGAATACTACAGGCTCCTTCAAGCTGACATAGAGGCCTATCCATGGTGCTACCTTTGGAGCCACAAAAGATGGAAGAGATAATATTGATAAATTGAGATAATATGAGACTGAACAGAAAACTATCATTCATCTTCGCCGCCCTTTTGCCGGCGGCTGCAGCGAATGCGCAGGATCCGATGGGGACCGTATCCTATGCCCTCCCGCAGACCACGATAACCCTCGAGGTCGAGGCTGTGCGTGAGAGTTTCCACGCCGGACCTTATGCCAAATTCGCGCAGAAGTACTTGGGTGTCAACGCCAGGCAGGAAGATCAGCAGACATGCGTCCTTAGCGCCGTCAAGATGACTCCCCAGATTGAGGCGGATCAGAATAACAGGTTTTATATCACCCCTGAGAAAGGTGCGATGTCTTTCCTCGCTCTGACATCCCAGGGTCTTGTGGCTGTCAATGACGGCTCGTTCGGTAATGGATCTGAGTGGAGGTTCGCCTCCCAGGCGGATGCCGATTTCTCCGACAGGGGAGTGAGCTCCAATCTGACTTCCGAGGCCACGACCCTCATCCGCGGGGTCGACGGCAACCGTGTGGCCGTTCAGCAGAGCATGGTAGTCCAGAAGCCGCTTGAGCAGAGGGCAAAAGAAGCTGCCGATATGATTTTCGACCTCAGGAAGAAAAGGGTGCAGATAGTGACCGGTGACACCGACGCTACCTATAGCGGTGAGGCGATGGGAGCTGCCCTGGCCGAGATCGCCGCTTTGGAGAAGGAGTATATGTCCATGTTCATAGGCTACAGCGACTTCCAGACCCAGAAGATGAAGTGCGACGTGGTTCCTGAGAAGGACCGCAAGGCTCAGACATATGTCGCTTTCAGACTATCCGACACCGATGGAATAGTCTCCGCTGACAACGTCTCCGGCAAGCCTTATCTGCTGGAGCTCACCCCACAGCCTGTGTCCCAGGCTTCAGGTAAGGCTTCCGCGGCAAGGGGGGCCGTCGCCGTCTACAGGATTCCGGCTATATGCGCCGTTAAACTCACTGATGGTGTCAACCCGATCCTCCAGGACAGGGTCGCCGTCTATCAGCTAGGCGTTGAGAGTTATTTCCCGATTTCAACCAAATAATTAATAAACTTATGACAATTAGAGATTTAGAGCCAAAGGCCGTTTGGGAGAATTTCTATGGCCTAACCAGGATTCCTCGTCCTTCAAAGCACGAGGAGAAAGTTCAGGAATACCTGCTTGAGTGGGGAAAGAAGCACGGTGTTGATGTCAAACGTGACGACACCGGCAACATCATATTCTCCGCCCCTGCCACTCCTGGTTTCGAGAACCGTAAGGGAGTTATCATGCAGGCCCACATGGACATGGTTCCCCAGAAGACCGCTGACACAAAGCATGACTTTCTCACTGATCCGATTGAGACCGAGATCAAAGGGGAGTGGGTTGCCGCTAAGGGAACGACCCTTGGAGCTGACAATGGAATCGGAGTTGCACTGGCTCTTTCCGTCCTTCAGGACAAGACCCTGAAACACGGACCCCTGGAGGCCCTTATCACTTATGACGAGGAGACCGGCATGACCGGTGCCAGTTCCCTGAAGCCTGGCGTATTGAAAGGCGACATATTGCTGAACCTCGACTCGGAAGAGGAGGGTGAGCTTTGCACCGGTTGCGCTGGTGGAGTCGACGGCACCGCCGATTTCTCATACAGAACCTACAAGACTCCAGAGGATTATATCTCATATATGCTCACTATTAAGGGCTTGAAAGGCGGTCATTCCGGTATGGACATATCCCTTTTCAGGGGAAATGCCAACAAGGCGGTGTGCCGTATCCTGAAGGCTGTGATCGGTAAGTTCCCTGAGGTGAAGGTGGCAGGTATCGCCGGAGGTTCCTTGCGTAACGCCATCCCGTTTGAGGCCCAGGCTGTCATCGTCCTTCCCGCCGAATTGTCCGCTAAAGTCAAGGCTCTGGTTGAGGGTACTTTCGAGGAGTGCAGGTTTGAGTTCCAGTATTCAGATCCCGGTATGGTCATGTACTTGGAGAGCGTGGACAAGGTTCCTGCCCGTTACATCAGCCCCAAGGTCATAGACAGGGCTCTCAAGGCTATCATCGCCTGCCCTCACGGCGTGCGTAGGATGAGCGACACCATCCCAGGCCTCACTGAGACTTCCACTAATATGGCTATCATCCGCACCGCAAAAGGCCATCTGACCGTCCATTCCCTGACCAGGAGCTCGATTGACTCCGCCAAGATGTATCTCGCTGACTCCATCCGTTATGTCTTCGAGCTTGCCGGCGCCAAGTATTCAACCTCAGGAGCTTACAGTGGTTGGACCCCGAAGCTGGGCACCCCTATGATCAAGGTTCTCGAGGACACCTATAAGGGCCTCTTCGGTAAGGAGCTGAAGATCACCGCCACCCACGGAGGACTCGAGTGCGCCATCATGGGAGCGAAGTATCCCAACTGGGAGATGGTCTCAATAGGACCCACAATCGTCCATCCTCATTCGCCGGACGAGAGAGTGAAGATTGACACGGTCGCCCAGACATGGAAGTTCCTCACCAATGTCCTGGAGAACATTCCGGTGAAGTAATTGTCATTCTGTGCATAACGAAGAATCTTTTTTGCGGATTCGGAATAATTGACTATATTTGCAGTCCTTTTGGGTTGGCATACGTTCCCAAAAGGGCTGTATTTTATTAATTATCAAAATTTTACAACAAAATGTTAAAACAGTACGAGACCGTTTTCATCGCTACTCCCGTTTTGTCTGAACAACAGATGAAGGAAGCGGTTGCCAAGTACACCAAGCTCATCGCCGACAATGGTGGTGAGGTCGTGTACGAAGAAGACTGGGGCCTCCGCCAGCTGGCTTATCCGATCCAGCACAAGACCTCTGGCTTCTATTATCTTATTCAGTTCCAGGCCGATCCCTCTTTTGTGGAGACTCTGGAGACCCAGTATTTCCGTGATGAGAGGATCATCAGGTTCCTGACCGTCGCCCTTGACAAAGACGCCGT
>ONSC01000147.1 GCA_900320365.1 uncultured Bacteroidales bacterium | reverse complement strand
GATGATGGCCTGGAGCTGCTCCATGTTGTTGAAATTGAATGCGGGGATGGCGTAACCACCAGCGACAGCCTTAGCGAACATCTCTCTGGTGTTCACAAGGCCAAGATCTTTGTAAGAAACCATAATTGTATAAATAAAACTAATAAGAATTTGTCAAATCCGTCAGCGTGGCTTCAAAAGCCGTGCAAATTTAGTCTTTTTCACCCAAAAATAAAAGATGTTCGACTAAGCTTATATAACGTCGTTTTATCACTCCCCGTCTACCTGTCTCGATGATGTATGGAAGACTGGAAAGATCGAAGAAATCCAGCAATTCGCGGGCGATTTCTGGAGACTCCTTCTCGAGCGAGGTCATATCGATTCTCAGTAACGAGAGATTCAGTGAGTCAGCGGCCTCCTTCTCAGCGGCGCAGACAGGACAACCCTCGGTGCTGAAGAAAAAGTACCCACCTTTGCGCCGCATCTTATTCCAACCTTTTATGGAAGTCTTGGGAATCCTCGCCCCGACGGGAGCCTTACTCAAAAGCCCGTCCATCATGGATGCCATCCCGACCACCTTCAAACTGTCGTCAGGAGTATTCCAGATATCCGATCTCGAGAGAATATAATCCTTTAAAAATAAAGAAGTTCCTTCCTTAAAGCCTTCTCCTCTCTTGGAGATGAGATAATAAAGCAGATCTCCTTCAAGCCGCTTGAAAGAGAGGGTATCTCCTCTCGATAAAGAGTGGTCCTCAAGCAAGGAGGCAACCTCCTCCACATTCTCAGGAGCCACTTTCACCCCATAGACAGAGAATAGCTTGTCAAAGAGCTCCTCGGACTCCTTTCCCCCATATTGATAATCCTCAGGGGCAAGGAATAAATCCAAGAGCTGCTCCAATGCGTCGGTATCCAACCCGCGCCCGGCAATGATGCCCTCAGGATCAATGAGGAACATTTTCGGCGTAGAAGTCACACCATACATCATCTGATACCCGGAGGAATCCTCAGGATCCCAAAGGTGGAAGACCCGTACGGAACCGGATTTAACAGCGAAAGTGGACTCCCTCCAGATTCTCCATCTGTCCTCATCACGGCCGACATATACAGCGGTGACATCCACAGGATAGTTTTTATCGTCCAGTAGAGAGCGAAGCATCGGAGACTCCAACTTGCACTTGGCGCAATCCGTGTCATAGAAATACAGGATCTGGAAACGGGGATTGCCGGTCGAGCCGGCAATGACGGACGATGTCGAGCCAGAAAGAACTGGAATCTGGACAGACTCTCCGAAGGGGTCGAGCAGAGTCACTTTCGGGGCAGACATGCCGATGAGGGAGTTCCGGTTGAACTCGGCGAACAGCTTGGCGTCAAGCAGGTCCTGGTCGGAGCCCATCGAAATCTCACCACTCGAGAACCACCTATCAATCAAATGGATAGCCACAGCCTCATCTCCCATGAGAGAGGATTTGCGGTAGTGGTCATAGACTTTCAGAGCTATTCTTTGCCGAAGATCCTTGTCCGAAGCCGCCTCTATCAGTGCGTCGCATTCGTTATTCTTCACCTGCACCGGCTCCGACTCAAGCGAGGAGAAATAACGCTCCAATCGGGTATCCAACTCCTTAAGCCTGGTCGAGTCAATCTGCGCCGCCAAATCAAAGGCACAGAGTAAAAGAACTGATAATATGGCGGCGACTTTCCTCATCAGACCTTAGGGAGGACTACCCACTCGGGAATGAACTGGGAGAGATCACCGTGATGACTCAAAAGATCCCTGACCGCTGAGGAGGAAATATGGGAATATTCCTGGGCGGTAGGAATGATGATTGTGTCGATGTCCGGCGACAAATGACGGTTAGCGTCAGAGACCGCCTGTTCATTGTCGAAATCGGTCATATTCCTGACCCCTCTGACTATGTGCCTGATGCCCAACTCTTTGCAGAGATCGACAGTGAGGCCATCATAACTCATGATCCTGACTCCGCTCAGTCCCTTAGTGGCTTGCGCGATGATGTCCTCGCGCTGCTCCATTGAGAAGAAGCCTCGCTTGGCCTGGTTGATACCAACAGCGACGACGACCTCATCGAAGATAGTGAGAGCCCTTGTCAGGATATTCAGGTGACCCGATGTGAAAGGGTCGAAAGAACCCGGGAATAAAGCAGTTTTACCCATTATAGTTGCCAATTGATTGGTGTCTTGCCCTCAGAGATGAGAATCTCGTTGGTTCTCGAGAAATGACGGCAGCCGAAGAATGCGCCGCGAGCTAATGGTGAAGGGTGTGGAGCCTCAAGGACATGGTGTCTGGAAGTGTCGATGAGTTCCTTTTTTGTCCTGGCGAAATTGCCCCAAAGGAGGAAAACCACCCCCTCAAGGTTATCAGAGATATAGCGGATCACGGCGTCAGTGAATTGTTGCCACCCTATAGCGCTATGTGAGGCGGCTTCTCCGGAGCGGACTGTAAGTATGGCGTTCAGGAGAAGAACCCCTTGCCTGGCCCAACCTTCAAGATTGGGCCTTCCGCTCATCCTGATCCCAAGATCATCCTCAATCTCCTTGAATATGTTCTTCAGTGAAGGAGGTGCGGGTATGTTGTCCGGGACAGAGAAACACAGTCCCATGGCCTGGCCGTAACCATGATACGGATCCTGGCCGAGAATCACAACCTTAACATTCTGCACGGGAGTCAGTTCAAAAGCCTTGAATATCTCAGGTCCGGGAGGGAATATGACCTTACCCTCAGCCTTCTCCTTGTGGAGCTGACGGGCGAGGGCTGCGAAATAGGGCTTTTCAAACTCTTCCGCCAACGCCTCTTTCCAACTTTTCTCTATCTTGACGTCCATATCCCGAAAGATAGCAAATTAATCGAATATCTCAGCGATCACGTCATCGATTGTCTTGACATAATGGAATCAACATAGACCGGCTTGATGTCCTCGACATCTTTGCGGTTATCCTCGGATATGACAATCTCATGTACTCCGGCGCGCTTGGCAGCCAGTATCTTTTCTTTTATTCCGCCAACAGGAAGCACCCTGCCCCTCAGAGTCATCTCACCTGTCATGGCGATTCCGGACTTGACCTTCGTGCCACGCAGAGCCGAGACCATGGAGCTGACCATCGTGATTCCAGCGGAAGGGCCGTCCTTGGGCACAGCACCTTCAGGAACATGGACATGTATGTCTTTCGCCCCGAATTCCTCCGAGGTCATCTTGGCTAGCCCAGGATGCGCTTTTATGTATTGATATGCTATCGTGGCGGACTCTTTCATCACATCCCCGAGGTTTCCGGTCATGGTCATGACACCTTTCCCGGCACTGACAGAGCTCTCCACAAAGAGGATTTCCCCTCCCATCTGTGTCCAAGCAAGGCCTGTGACGACTCCAGGAGCCTCGTTGCCCTTCTGCAAGTCATGATTATTCGTCGGAAGACCGAGATACTCTTTGAGATGCTCTTTCTTGATGACGGAGGGCCACTCTTGCTCCAAGGCTATCTTCTTGGCTGTTACCCTGGCGATCTTGGCGATCTGTTTCTCCAACCCGCGGACTCCGGACTCATGAGTGTACTCGTCGATGATAGCCGCGAGGGCGGATTTGTCTATCCTCAAAGATTTCTTGGCGATGCCGTGCTCTTGAAGCTGCTTAGGCACAAGGTATTTCTTGGCGATCTCCATCTTCTCCTCAGCGAGATATCCCGTGACATTTATAAGCTCCATCCTGTCAAGCAGCGCCGACTGGACAGTTGAGACAGTGTTTGCAGTGGTGATGAAGAGCACGTCGGAAAGGTCGTAATCTATGTCCAGATAATTATCATGGAAAGCGACATTCTGCTCAGGATCAAGAACTTCCAGAAGAGCTGACGAAGGGTCTCCCTTATAATCAGCACCAACTTTGTCAATCTCGTCAAGGACTATCACCGGATTGGAGGTTCCTGCTTTCTGTATCCCGCTCAGAATCCTGCCGGGAAGTGCTCCCACATATGTTTTGCGATGTCCCCTGAGCTCAGCCTCATCATGCATGCCTCCGAGAGCTATCCTGACATATTTTCTTCCAAGCGCCCTCGCGACGGATTTCCCCAAGCTTGTCTTGCCTACCCCGGGAGGGCCATACAAGCACAGGATCGGGGATTTCATATTCCCTTTAAGTTTCAGAACCGCCAGGTACTCGATGATCCTGTCCTTAACAGACTCCAGCCCATAATGATCATTATCCAGAACCTTCTGGGCATGCTTCAAATCGAGATTGTCCTTTGACATCTCGCCCCATGGGAGATCGAGCATGAACTCGATATAATTATACTGGATGCTGTAGTCCGGTGAGGAAGGATTGTATTTCTCCAGCTTCGCCAATTCCTTCTCGAATTGGGCGGCGACAGTCTCCGGCCATTTCTTTTCCCTAGCCCTCGCCCTGAACTTCTCGAATTCCTCCTCCTCGTCCATTCCAAGCTCTTCCTGGATGGTACGGAGCTGGTTGTTGAGGTAATACTCCCTCTGCTGCTGGTCGATATCGCTCTTGACCTTCTGGTTTATCTCCTGCTTGATTTTCAGGAGCTGGGTCTGAGTCTCAAGGGCAGCGAGCAGTTTCATCGCCCTGACCTTGACATCGTCGTATTTAAGAAGCTCGACTTTCTCGGAGAAGTTCTCGACCTCCACTGTGGTGGCTATAAAGTTGACCAGGAACTGGAAATTGTCGATGGACTTCATGGCTCCGACAGCCTCTCTAGGCGCGAAGGATGAGGACTTTATAATGGCGGCAGCCTTCTCCTTAAGTGACTCGGCGATCATCCGGGTGTTGTTGTCATTTTCAGGGACTATATCATCCACATAAGTGACGTTGGCGGTGATGTATGGCTCATAGGAGAGTATCCTCCCCTTACGTATCCTCTTGACACCATGGAGAATAGCGGTCACAGTACCGTCGGGCATCTCCAGTATCTTCATTATCTTGGCCACGGTGCCATATTCAAACAGATCCTTGTCCCTAGGATCTTCCACGGAGATATCGTTCTGCGGGATGGCGCCAATGAATGAGGAACCACGTTCAGCGTCCTTGACCAAGGCGATGGACTTGTCACGGCCAATCGTGACAGGATAAACCATCCCGGGGAAGAGCACAGCGTTCCTCAAGGCCAGAATCGGGAGAGAATCGGGAAGATCCGACTCATTCACATTTATTTGTTCCTCTCCCTGCATGACAGGGATGATGTTGACTTCCGCTCCGGAAGGAATCATCATATCGTTTCCTAAATCAATACTCATATTTCATAATAGCAGGCGTGGCTTCCCCTGCCAATATGGCAGGTGGAAGACCGTTCCCAGTGCAGGGAGGGTAATGGTCAATAATCTTGCCAAAAAAATCTTATCCCATTATTTTGATTATTAAAAAAATAAGTCTAATTTTGCATCCCCCTAAGGCGATTAGGGCACTTTATTTGACATCCTAATAAACACTTTTTATTATGACAAAAGCTGAAATCGT
Organism: uncultured Bacteroidales bacterium; assembly: GCA_900320365.1. GTDB lineage: Bacteria > Bacteroidota > Bacteroidia > Bacteroidales > UBA932 > Cryptobacteroides. Next base: position 3,125 of record ONSC01000147.1, on the reverse strand, counting down.
TAACGAGGTTGCCAAGTCAACCGGTATTGAGAAGATCGCGGTCCAGTCCGTCGTTGAGGCCTTCATGGAGTCCGTCAAAGGTTCAATCATCAGAAAGGAGCCCGTCTACCTTCGTGGCTTCGGTAGCTTCATCGTGAAGCACAGAGCTCAGAAGGCTGCCCGCAACATCACCAAGAAGACCACCATGACCATTCCCGCGCATGACATCCCCGCATTCAAACCGGCCAAGGTGTTCATCAACGCCGTGAAGGAGGAGAAATAATTAACAACCCCCATACATTATGCCTAGCGGAAAAAAGAGAAAGAGACATAAGATGTCTACGCACAAGCGTAAAAAACGCTTGCGCAAGAACAGACACAAGAAGAAGTAAGTCCTCTGTGTCTGCCATTTTAGCAGAATGCTAGAAGAAAGAGGCTGAACGGGAGATCCTTTCAGCCTCTTTTCTTGAGACAACCACCATTGTTATTTCCATGGAGTCTGAAAGATCAAAGGATTTGATCGTCGATGTCACATCGACTGATGTTCATATCGCGCTGATGGAGAACCATCGGCTGATTGAACTGGGAAAGGAGTCCAGCAAAGGGCACGGTTTTTCCGTCGGAGATGTTTATCTCGGAAAAGTAAAGAAGATTCTTCCCGCGCTCAATGCCGCCTTTGTCGACATCGGAGACAAGAAGGAAGCGTTTATCCACTATCTGGACCTGGGTCTCTATTTCACAGCCTTCGATGAGTTTGTGAGAAAGAGCAACCCCAACACAGACCTCGGGCAATTGTACTCGAAGATCAATATCGGCCCCATCCTTGAGAAAGAGGGCCGGATTGAGAATGTGCTCAAGCCCGGGCAGATGGTGATAGTGCAGATCGTCAAGGAACCGATCTCGACCAAAGGGTCACGACTGACTGCGGAAATCTCATTGGCAGGACGAAACATTGTACTGATGCCCTTCGCGGAGAAGGTCAGTGTTTCCCAGAAGATCTCCTCGAAAGAGGAGAAAAGAAGACTCGAGACACTTGTCAGAAGCATCCTCCCTAAGAATTACGGAGCTATAATCCGCACAGCGGCCGAAGGCAAGAATGCCGCGGTGCTTGTCGCGGAGCTCAAATCCCTTATCCAGAAATGGGAGGCATCCTGGCAGAAAGTGGCGAAAAACAAAGGCATCCAGTTGCTTTTCACTGAGTACAGCAAAACCACCACAATCCTCAGGGATCTCCTTAACGAATCGTTTAACAACATCTATGTGAACGATGAGAATGTGTACGAGGAGACTAAGAAGTATATTTCCATGATCTCACCGGATCAGGAAAAGATCGTGAAACTGTACGACGGCAAAGAGAAGATCTTTGACCATTTCGAGGTGACAAGGCAGATAAAAAGCTCATTCGGCAAGGTGGTGCCGATGAAGCAAGGAGCCTATCTTGTGATCGAGAGCACCGAGGCTCTGAACGTGATCGATGTTAACAGTGGCATACGGGCCAAAACCTCCGACCAGGAGGAGAACACGTTCGAGGTCAACAAGATCGCCGCGGAAGAAATCGCCCGACAGCTTAGGTTGAGGGACATGGGCGGAATCGTTATCGTGGATTTCATCGACATGGAATCCGGAGAGCACCGGAACGAGCTCCACAGATACATGCAGGAGCTTATGGAATCTGACCGCGCTAAACACAATGTCCTCCCCCTCACGAAATTCGGCCTGATGCAGATCACCCGCCAAAGGATCCGCCCGGCCACAGAGATCAACACAGCGGAAGTATGCCCCGTCTGCCACGGCACCGGGAAGATCTCTTCCAGTGTTGTCATCGACGAGCAGATCGAACGCGACATCGCCTACTATGTTGAGCATGGTAAGAGTATCTTCACGTTGAAAGTGAGCCCAATTCTTGGAGCCTACCTCAAACGAGGCCAAACCATGCTGTCCGACAAGTCTTTCATCGGGAAATGGAAGAAGAAGTACAAATGCCGGATCAATCTCGAGGAAGTCACAGACTTCTCGGTCCTGCAAAATGAGTTGTATGACGAGAATAATGACAGGCTGGAAAACTAGCCTGTCATTTTTTTATTTACCTCCAGTGAACCGCCTGACTATGGTGGCGCAAAACATCAAAAGGAACATCATCAGGCAGATTCTTCCGGCGAAATCCCCGTGCCTTACAAAGAAGGTCTGCTTGTCTGAAAGACCCACCTTCCCTTGAAGCGTCTCCGGCACCCACCATGAAGTCTGTTTGAGAATCCTCCCGGCTGGATCTATTATGGCGGATATTCCGGTATTGCCACAGCGGGCTATCCACCGCCTGGTCTCGATGGCCCTCAATGAAGCGTATGACAGGTGTTGCCTGTAACCAGGGGTGTCTCCCCACCATGCGTCATTAGTGATGATAGTCAAAAGCTTAGCACCATCCCTCACATAATCAGCGCAGAACTCGCCGTAAACGGATTCGTAGCAGATGGCGCAACCTATCCTCGTCCCTTTATAGTCCAGGCACTTCGCCTTACCGTCACCGATGCAACGTCCCATAACTCCCCCCAGTTTGTCATCAATTGGACGGAAAAACGCCGGATACGGAGTCATCTCCACACCCACCACCAATTTATTCTTGTGATATGTCTGAATATCACCCTCCGCTGACATCAGCAAGGCCGTGTTGTGGGACTCAACCCAGTTACCATTGTTAAGATGGCGGGCGGTCTGCGAAGGTCTCGTGTTACCTGCGATATACTCCCATGTGGAGGCGCCGAAAAGAAGTTCAGAAGAAGGTCTATCAGACATGAACGCCCTGAAAGACTGCACTGTAGGGCTCGCCTGAATGCCATTCATCACTATATCGCTGGTGAAAGTCTCCGGAGCGATGAACAAGAAAGAAGAGTCTTTTGGGGCTTTATCCAGCAACCCCAATAGAGTCTTGGTCTGTTCTTCCTGAGTGAGACCACCGTGCTTGCCGTAAACGTCGATATTCGGCTGGGCGATATAGACGTCAAGACTACCCTCAGACTGCTCAGGGATGATGAAGAGAGAGATGGCGGGAGGGGCCAGGAAAAGCATAATCGCTCCGACGATGGAAGCGGCTTTAGCCTTGTAATTGAACTGTTTCCATCTTCCACTGCGGAATGCCATCAAAATTCCGT
>ONSC01000189.1 GCA_900320365.1 uncultured Bacteroidales bacterium | reverse complement strand
GCCCGCTATCGCGGATACCGCTATCATTATCTTTTTGATTCCCTTCATCGCCTACTCCCAATTATGGTTGAAACCTTCGTCCTGCATGTTGTAGGACTTAACATCCTGCCCCATGGACCTCACCTGCACGGTGTCCACAAAAGAACCGGCAAGCACAGGCGTCTCCGCATAAAGAGCGCTCTCCTTGAGAATTGCCGGAGGGGCGTACTTCTCAGTTTTTCTCATAGTACAACTTTATTCCTTGAAAAACCATTAATCCACTTTTCGTAAAATACAAAGATACTGTTTTTACTAGAAAATCAATGAGTTTCCCGCCTTATAAAACGTTATTTAGCTACATTTTAAATAATTATCATCCAAATGATAGAATTATACATTTCGAATCTCCATAAACTTGTTGGGCGAATCCATAAAAATCATTACTTTCGCGGTTAGATGGAGACAATCTCCATATCATTTCGAAGCGGTTCCGCCCATGCAGGACTGTGGGCGTAGCCATTGTTTTGTAACAAATTTTAATCAATATGAAAAAAATAGTCATTTCCCTCTTGGCTGTCGCATTGGGAGCCTCGGCTCTTTTCGCACAGTCTACCGAAGAGAGGCCAACTAACCCATTCTGGATCGGAGTCCAGGGTGGTGGATTGTTATCTTACAACGAGAACTGCTTTTCTTATAGGGAAGCCGGTAAAGCGGTAGACCTCTTGTCCTTACAAGGCTCCGTGTCAGTAGGTTACGATGTCACCCGCAAGTTAGGATTCCGCCTCAATGTCAATTACGATGGCAAAAATGACGGTGCGAACAATTCCCATCAAACAGCAGGGGGTGGTTTCTGGCCGTACAACTTCAAGAGCGTTTCCGCCTTTGTTGACGCCACCTGGAATCTGACAGACGAGTTCTACGAGGGACCGTTTGCTCCCAAGGCATACATCGGAGTAGGTATGGGACACACTTATGACATGACCGATTCCGGTCACCCTTGGCAGAGGGCTCTAATGACCGATCCCAACAACAGCTTCGGCTTCCGCGTGGGATTCCTGTGCGAACTCAGGCTCTCCGACGTCTTTGGAGTCTTCGTGGATTTCGCCGCTGAGGCTTACACTGACAATTTCAACGGTCTGCAACCTACCAAGGAAGAAAAGAAAAACTCCGCTGAGGGTTATCCCGGCTATCCTTTCGACCTCCGTGGCGTAGGTTCATTCGGACTCGCTTTGCATTTTTAATATTAACTGATGATGAGAATGAAAAGAATATTCCTGGCTTTCGTGGCCGCCACTATCGCGGTCATAGCCGCAGCCCAGAATGAGCGCCCCACTAATTGGTTCATCGGAGCCGAGGGAGGTTTTAATGTTGGATTTGACGGAAAAGATTATATCTCCAGAGTCGAGTCTCACAGTGGCAACGGCACCGCCTTTGACGTGTATGTTGGAAAATTCTTCAACAATACTCTTGGATTCAGGGCTGGTTATCAGGGCCTTTCGGTCTCTGACCAATATGTTGATTACGGTAAGCTGAGCTACTCCTATGCTCATGCCGACCTCCTCCTGCGCTGCTGGGAATTCCTTGTCCCTTACATTCACGCTGGCGCCGCCAAGGTTGAAAGCTTCAAGCCTGCCGGAGGTATCGGTATCATGACCCCTATCAAGCTTTCCAACAGGGTCAGCGTTATTCCCGATCTCAAAGCGACGGCATTCCCCGGATCCGCCTTCCCCGAGGGAGATGGTTTCGGAAGGAATCTCAGCGCCACTCTCGGCCTGAGGGTCAATTTGGGCAAGGTTGGAGCGAAGCCTGTGCCCGAGGTGCTTCCTGAGCCAATACCTGTTGTCGTCCCGAAACCGGAGCCCAAACCCGAACCGGAACCTGTAGTCGTGGAAGAGCCTAAACCCACCGTACAGGAGGCTGTGGAAGAGATCAACAAGTCATTCAAGGCTGACGCCCTATTCGACTTCGACTCCGCGAAGATCCGTCCCGACGCCATTCCGATTCTCGACAAGGCTGTCGCTTGGCTGAATGAGTTCCCGACAGTGAAGGGTGTCATTGAGGGACACACTGACAGCCGCGGCTCAGAGGAGTACAACCAGGGCCTCTCTGAAAGGCGCGCCAAGGCCGTCTACGACTATCTCGTGGACAAGGGAATCAACAAGTTCCGCCTCACCTATAAGGGATTTGGCGAATCTCGCCCCGTGGCCACAAACGAGACTGACGAAGGTCGCCAGCTCAACCGCCGCATCGAACTGGTGCTTGACGAGGAGTAGACTTTTACTTGAAAACCCTCTCAAAGTCTTGTCTGGCCCACCGGTCGGGCAAGGCTTTGTGGTTTGAAATAGATTATGACTATAGCTATCATACTTGCTGGAGGATCTGGCGTCCGGATGGGTGCGGAAATCCCGAAGCAGTTTATTGAGATACACGATAAACCAGTACTAATTTATACTCTGGAAGGGTTTCAAGCTCACCCACTTATCGACGAAATAGGCGTGGTCTGCCTTGATGGTTGGCATGACAAATTAAAGTCATACGCCGGACAATTCGGTATATCAAAACTGAAGTGGATTATATCTGGAGGTAATACCGGCCAAGAATCTATTCGAAACGGCGTCTTTCATCTGGAAGGCAAATGCGATGATGAAGATATCATCGTCATCCACGATGGTATCCGTCCGCTAATAGAGTCATTTGTCCTTACGGATGTTATTGAGAAATGCCAAGAATATGGTAACGCCGTCACTTCGATGCCTTACAATGAGCAGATTTTTTTGGTGAATGAGGACGATCCTTCCACGACAAGCAAATACATTCCCAGAGAGACGCTCCGTAGGGTAGCAACGCCACAAGCCTACCGATTTGGTTTGCTTGACAGAGCTTATCATGAGGCTTTTGAAAAAGGGATTGGCATTTACGGCAGTTCTTATACCAATACAATGATGGTTGAATTAGGTGAGACACTGCATTTTGCCGCCGGATCGGACAAGAACATCAAACTTACCACGAAAGATGACTTGGAACTCTTCAAGGGGTATCTGGAAATGAAAAACAATGGAGATGCCAAATAAAAGCCCGCTCTTATTTCCGCAGTATATTGAAGACCTGATCACCATCAATAAATGTGATTGGTTTGACTGGAGCATCCTGCGAAATAGTTCTCTATTGATTTCCGGAGCAACGGGAATGATTGGAAGTTGTCTAATTGACGCTATTATGTTCCGGAACCGTGAGTATGGCTTAAACTGCAAGGCTTTCGCTCTTTCCCGCAGTCATGAGAAAGCCTATTCAAGGTTTGCGGAATGGTCGGATTCTACCCTTTTGCAGATACTGGAAGGAGATGTGAATCAAGATATTTCTTCTCTATTGCCAGATAGCGTTGATTTTGTTCTCCATCTTGCCAGCAACACGCACCCTGTAGCTTATGCCACCGATCCGATCGGGACTGTCCTAACTAACATCATAGGAACAAGGAACATGCTTGAAGCGGCTATATCGCAAGGAGCAAGACGGTTCCTATTCGCCTCTTCAAATGAAGTTTATGGAGAAAACAGAGGTGATAAAGAACTATTTGACG
>ONSC01000145.1 GCA_900320365.1 uncultured Bacteroidales bacterium | reverse complement strand
CGACATCTCCAGTGTTCATTATGGGAGATACCCTCTGCATTCCCACCGTGTTCATTTCTTACACCGGAGAGGCCCTGGACTACAAGACACCATTCAAGAAAGCCCTGAAAGCTGTCAGTGACGCCGCCGTACCCATCTGCCGTCTATTCGATCCCTCCGTGAAAAAGGTGTATTCTTATCTTGGTTGGGAGCAGGAGTATTTCCTTGTGGACGAGGTTCTTTATTCCGCCAGACCAGACCTTATGATAACTGGGAGGACATTGATGGGACATATGTCTTCGAAGAACCAGCAACTCGACGACCATTACTTCGGGGCCATTCCCACGAGGGTCGCTGAATTCATGAGAGACCTTGAGATAGCGGGACATAAATTGGGCATACCGATCAAAACACGGCACAACGAAGTGGCGCCCAACCAGTTTGAGCTAGCTCCGATTTACGGTGAGGCCAACCTCTCCAACGACCAGAACCAGATTGTGATGAACCTGATGAGGCAACTGGCGCGGAAACATGGATTTGTGGTCCTGCTCCACGAGAAACCATTTGACGGAGTAAACGGTTCAGGTAAACATAACAACTGGTCGCTCGGAACCGACACAGGTACTCCCCTCTTGGCTCCCGGGAAAGACTCCAAAGGCAACCTCCAGTTTGTGACTTTTTTCGTGAATGTCCTTGCCGCAGTTCAGAAATATAATGGCTTGTTGAAAGCAAGCATCGCAAGCGCGACGAACGCTCATCGGCTTGGCGCCAATGAGGCTCCTCCGGCGATAGTCTCAGCCTTCCTGGGCAGAACAATGACAACGGTGCTTAAAAAGCTTCTGGAAGTCCCTTCAGGCACCCCGATAGAAATAGCGGGAAAACAAGGGAAACGTGTAGGGCTCGTTGAGATTCCTGAGATATTCGTTGACAACACCGACCGTAACAGGACCTCTCCTTTCGCCTTCACAGGCAACCGCTTTGAATTCAGGGCGGTCGGATCTTCCGCGAATTGCGCCGGAGCATTGACCACTCTGAACGCCGCGGTGGCCAGCCAGTTGAAAGCGTTCAAGGAAGAAGTGGACATAAGAATGGCCGATGGCACTCCGATGGAAATAGCTGTGATGGACTCACTTAAACCTCTTATTTCTTCAGTCATCGATACAGTCTGTTTCGACGGGAACGGATATTCAGACGAATGGAAGGAAGAGGCGGAAAAAAGAGGACTTGACATGGAGACAAGTGTCCCGAAGATGTTCACCCGTTTCACTCTACCACAATCCATCGAGATGTTCACATCCACCGGGGTTTACAGCGAGAAAGAGCTTGTGGCTAGAAACGAAGTCAAGCTAGAGACTTATATTAAAAAAGTACAGATTGAGGCCAGGGTTATGGGAAGGATGGCCATTAACCACGTCATCCCAGCAGCGATACAATACGAGACCTCATTGCTGAAAGAAATAGCCTTGCGCAAGGAAGTCTTCGGAGAAGTAAGGGAAGATTCGACAGAAATGGTGCTGGTGGGGAAAATCTCTTGCCTGATAGAAGAGGTCAGGAGCAAGGTGGAGGCGATGAAAGAGGCGCGCAAAAAGGCCAACGCGATTGAAGACGAATACCGTAAGGCCTTGGCCTATCAAGAGATAGCGGATAGTCTCGTTGGGATTAGAAAACCGATTGACAAACTCGAGGAGATTGTCGACAACCGTCTTTGGCCTCTGCCCAAGTACCGCGAGTTGCTTTTCATCAGTTAAAGAGATGGACACGAAATACCTATTCATAACCGGAGGTGTAGCCTCCTCACTAGGAAAAGGAATAATAAGCGCATCGCTCGGTAAACTCCTCCAAGCAAGGGGATATAAGATCACAATCCAGAAGTTTGACCCTTACATAAACATAGATCCAGGGACCTTAAACCCATATGAGCACGGGGAGTGCTACGTCACCGCTGATGGCCAAGAGACGGATCTCGACCTCGGTCATTACGAGAGATTCACAGGCATACGTACAACGAGGGACAACAGCGTGACGACAGGGAAGATCTACCTGAGTGTCATCGAGAGGGAGAGGAGAGGCGACTATCTCGGCAAAACCATCCAGGTCGTGCCTCACATCACCGATGAGATAAAAAGGCGGATACGTCTGAACGCATCGAAAGAGCACTTTGATTTTGTTATCACCGAAATCGGCGGGACAATCGGAGACATCGAGAGTCAGCCGTTCCTCGAGGCTATTAGGCAGCTAAGGTGGGAACTGGGACGGAACGCGATCAACATACACCTCACATATGTCCCCTACTTGGCCGCTGCCGGTGAACTTAAGACGAAACCCACACAAACGAGCGTGAAGCAGCTTCAAGGCCTTGGTATCCAGCCCGAGGTACTTGTGCTGAGGACAGAACACGATCTCAGCGATGACCTCAGGGCAAAAGTGGCGCATTTCTGCAATGTCGGGGTGGAAGCGGTAATACAAAGCCAGGATCTCCCCTCCATCTATGAAGTTCCCATGAATATGCTCCGCCAAGGGCTTGATCTGATTTGCCTAAAACATCTTGGTATTAAGCAGATTACGGAGCCTGATCTTGGAGACTGGATTGACTTTTTGGAAAGGAGTGGCCGCGCCAGCAGGATACTCGATATAGCCCTGGTTGGCAAATATGACCTTCAGGATGCCTACAAAAGCATCACCGAGAGTCTCACCCATGCCGGTGTGTACCACGACCGTAAAGTCAAGGCAACCTTCGTGAGCAGCGAGGAGATAACCGCCGACAATGCCAAGGAAAAGCTTTCAGGATTCAATGGGATAGTCATCTGTCCGGGATTCGGGAAGAGAGGAATTAAGGGTAAGATAATAGCCGCGGAATATGCGAGGACAAATGATATCCCGGCATTCGGGATATGTCTCGGGATGCAGATGATGGTCATAGAATTCGCCAGGAACGTCTTAAAGCTTCCTCTAGCGAACAGCGCTGAGATAGATCCGGCTACGCCCGACAACGTTATCGATATCATGGAGGAGCAGAAAAGCGTCACCAACATGGGAGGTACGATGAGGCTTGGTGAGTACGATTGCGAGATTGTTCCTGGAAGCAATGTCTGGGAAGCCTATGGAAGAGTTTCGTCAGTCAGGGAAAGACACCGCCATCGCTATGAGGTCAACAACAACTACAGGGACGCCCTTGAGGCTGAAGGCATGAAGTGTGTTGGGATTAATCCCAAGAATGATCTCGTTGAGATAGTGGAGATTCCCCGGCATAAATGGTACATAGGGACTCAGTTCCATCCGGAATATTCCTCAACGGTACTCTGTCCTCATCCCCTATTCATGGATTTCATAAAAGCATGCGCCGAGAATGACTGAGCAGCTAAAACACGAATGCGGAGTGGCGATGATCCGCCTCCTTAAGCCACTGGAGTACTACCGTGAAAAATACGGGACAACGAAGTACGGCATCGACAAACTCTACCTAATGATGGAGAAGCAGCACAATCGGGGCCAGGAAGGCGCCGGCATTGCTTGCGTCAACCTTTCCAACCCGCCTGGAGAGGAATATATGTTCAGGGAGAGAGCTGAAGGGAAAGACGCCATCACCGAGATATTCAACCGGCTTGACGATTCTTTCCAGGGGGAGATTTTCATGGGGCATTTGCGATATTCCACCACAGGGAAATCGGGATTATCGTTTGTCCACCCGTTCCTTCGAAGGAACAACTGGAGAGCCAGGAACCTTTGCCTGTGCGGCAATTTCAACATGACCAATGTCGACGAGATCTTCCAGGACATGGTTAGCCAGGGGCAGTCCCCACGCATCTACAGTGACACCTACATCACCCTCGAGTTAATGGGGCATCGCCTCGACCGGGAAGTTGAGCGGAACTACCTGAAAGCCAAGGAGTACGGAAAGACAGGCACCGAGATCACAAATTATATCGACGACAATGTCAAAATGGAAAACGTCCTCCGGTCGACACTTGAGAAATTCGACGGAGGCTACGTGATGTGCGGTCTGACAGGAAGCGGAGAGATGTTCACGGTCAGGGATCCCTGGGGAATACGTCCCGCCTTCTTTTATCGTGATGAAGAGGTTGTCGCCCTAGCGAGCGAGCGACCGGTTCTGCAGACGGTATTCGATGTGGACTGCAGCCAAGTCAACGAGTTGCCAGCAGGGAAAGCGCTGATAGTCAGAAAGAATGGAGAGATCTCTATAGAGGAGATATTCCCCAAAAAAGGAGAATTCAAATGCTCATTCGAAAGGATATACTTCAGCAGGGGATCTGACCGGGACATTTACCGCGAACGTAAAAAGCTTGGAGAACAGCTGGTCCAAAACGTCTTGAAAGCGATTGACGAGGATGTGGACAATACAGTTTTCTCTTTCGTCCCCAACACTGCCGAAGTGGCGTTTTACGGGATGGTGGAGGGTTTCAGAAAGTTGGGGATGGACGTCAGGACTGAGAAGGTTGCCTGGAAAGACATCAAACTGAGAACCTTCATTACCGAAGCCGGCTCAAGGGACGACCTGGCCTCCCATGTCTATGACATCACCTATGGCAGTCTGCGGCCAAAGCAAGACAACCTAGTCGTTATCGATGACAGCATCGTCCGGGGCACCACACTCAAAGACAGCATTTTCAGGATCCTTGATCGCCTCCACCCCAAAAAGATCGTGATGGTGAGTTCCGCTCCACAGGTCAGGTATCCAGACTACTACGGCATCGACATGCCGCACCTTGAGGAGCTATGCGCTTTTAGGGCAGCCATGGAGCTATGGCGGAAAAGCGGGCGCGAAGGCAAGTTGCGAAACTTGCTCACAGCCTGTTCCAAAGAGCTCTTGAAACCCAAGGAGGATATGGTGAACATGATCAGGGATATATACAAACCTTTCTCAGTCGACATGATCAACGAGCAAATGGCTCGGATGTTGCGGCCGGAAGGAATGAGCACTCCGGTTGAACTCGTGTTCCAATCGCTGGAAGGGCTTCACGAAGCTTGCCCCGAACATCATGGTGACTGGTATTTCTCAGGATTATACCCAACTCCGGGAGGAGTGAAACGGGTGACTGAAGCGCTTGTTAACTATCTTTCAAGCAGTAAGTTATAGCTTATGATAAGAGTTTTGTACATATGCCACGGCAATATATGCCGCTCCCCGATGGCGGAATTCATAATGAAGGATATGGTGGTCCGTGAAGGACTGTGCGATAAGATATATGTCGAATCGGCGGCGACTTCGAGGGAGGAGATCGGGAACGACATGTACCCGCCTGCGAAGAGAAAGCTTGCCTTAGAGGGTATTCCTTTCGAGAGGCACAGGGCAAGGCAGATCAAGCTGCAGGATTACGATGAGTTCGATTACATAATCCTCATGGAAGAGTACAACATTAATAATGCCATGAGAATCTTCAGGGAGGACCCTCATGGCAAGCTTAAGCTTCTTCTGGAGTTCGCGCGCGCGTTTAACGAGTTCGGCGTCGGAGAATCCGTACGCGGTGAGCGCGAAAACGCAGCCGTACACGTCGCCGAAGTCGTCTTTAACGATAGGAGGGAGCGCCTCGATCGGGAGCGCCGCCTTAATCGTCGACATTTTATTGCGCAGCTCCTGCCACGTCTCCGGCATCGCCTCTTTTTTTGTCTTTTCCGATAAGTCGACGAAGACAATCGAAAGACCCGGTTTAGAGATTGAGCGAACCTGCTTAAGATTCTTAATCTGTTGCGCGGCGCGTTCGACGACGT
>ONSC01000143.1 GCA_900320365.1 uncultured Bacteroidales bacterium | reverse complement strand
TTCGCTGTAGGTGTGCCTATGCTGCGGTTGCCGTTCATGTCGATGATCTTGTTATGGACATCGGCGAGGTTGGCGGTGAGGCGATAGCTGAAGTCACCCTTGACGTCAAACCAGGTAGCCGTGAAGTCCCAGCCCTTGTTCTCGACAACGCCCACGTTTTGGTAAGGGCTGTTGGTGTAACCCAAGATGTAAGGAATATCCTTACCCATGAGAATGCCGTTGGTGGTCTTCTTGTACCAGTCGAAGGACAGGTTGAGTTTGTTGAACAGGGCGAGGTCTATACCGACGTTGAAGTCAGTGGTCTTCTCCCAGGTAAGGTTCTGGGTCGCGTATTCAGAAACAGAGTATGCCGCTGTCGGTTCTCCGCCGAAGACAGCGTAAGAAGTCGTGTTGACGTTAAGGGCGGTAGCGTAAGCGCCGACACCCTGCTGGTTACCGAGGTGACCATAGGAGACACGGAGTTTACCGTTGTTCAACCAGCTGTCAGCCCAATCCATGAAGCTTTCCTCAGAGAATCTCCAACCCACTGAGAATGAAGGGAAGACGCCCCATCTGTAACCCTCGGCGAAACGGGAGGAACCGTCGTAACGGACATTGGCCTCGAAGAGGTACTTGGTTGCATAAGCGTAGTTGAAACGACCAAAGTAAGACATGAGGGCCCACTCACTCGCGGTACCCGAAGTCTTCTGGTTGGTCACATCGAATGCGTTGATCTCCTGGAACTGAGGGAAGATGTTGCCATCGCGGTAACCATATAGATAATCATAGTGGTATGTCAGATACTGCCAACCAGCCATGGCGGAGATGTCATGCTTGCCTAGCGAGACATTATAATTCGCCAGGATATTGCTGTCGTACTCCTTCTCCCTCTCATTTGTCTGGGAGATGCTGTTGGGGTTGGTCGGAGACCAGTTGATCTCACCTGTCTTGTAGTTGTACAGGGTAGGATATGTGGTGACATTCTTTCCATCATGGGTGTTCCACTTCGGAGCGAAGGAGAAGTCGACATTGAGGCCCTTGACAGGTGATAGTGTGAGGGCGAAGCGACCCATCATCTCACTCCATTCCTGCTTGCGAGGCATGTAATTATCCTCGATAAGGTGGCGGGGGTGAGGGGTTCCGGAATAGTTACCTGCCCAAACACCATTGGAATACTTTGTGGCATAGATAGGGGCCTGACGGTATAATTCCTGAAGCCCGACGCCATTACCATAAGGAGTGTCATATGTGCGGCGCCTCACGGAGATGTCGGCGCTGATGGATGCCCAATCAGTGAGGAAATACTTGTTGTTGGAACGGATACCATAACGGCTGAAGTCGATGTTCTTCATATTACCGTCACGCCAGGTATAGTTAAGGGAAGTATTAGTCGAGAACTTCTCTGTACCCGTCTGGATGCCGAGATAGTGCTGGGTCTCGGTAGCGGGCTTGAGAACCTCTTCAATTATATTAGAGTTAGGGTAGGTGTCACGGTCAGTGGAAGTCTTCCAGGTCTGGATTTCCTGGTCGCTCCAAAGGTGACCGCCTGGGGTTCCGTCAGACTTACGGGTATCATTGGCGTTGGCGTCATTACGCATCGTCAGATACTCCCACGCATTCACGAGATGAGGGGTGGTGATAATGCTTGACGTGGAGACCGTACCCTTGTAAGTGACCTTTAAATCGTTGCTCCTGCCATGCTTGGTGGTGATAAGGATAACACCGTTAGCGGCTCGGGATCCGTAGATGGCGGCCGAGGCGGCGTCCTTAAGGACAGATACGCTCTCGATGTCATTGGGGTCGAGACCGCTCATGGAACCGGCGACGCCATCGATAAGGATGAGAGGGTCGTTGTTGTTGAGGGTTCCGATACCTCTGACTCGCATGGTGGCATCATCAGGCTCACCGGTAGCGGTGGTGACGGTAAGTCCGGCAGCGACACCCTGGAGGGACTGGGCTGTGGACATCACGTTCTTGAACGCGAGATCCTCACCCCTGACGCTTGAGACGGCGCCGGTCAGGTTGACCTTCTTCTGGACACCGTAACCGACGACGACCACCTCATCCAGGTTGGTTGTGTCCTGCTCGAGAATGACAGTCATCCCGTCAGCGGCGGTGACAGTCTTTGTCGCATAGCCGATGCAGGAGACCTCGAGTGCCGTCCCTGCAGCGACGTTGATCTGGAATTCACCTTGAACATCGGTGATGGTGCCTCTGGTCGTCCCCGGGACGAGCACGGAAGCGCCGATGACGGGTGTTCCATCCGGTTCGACTACTTTGCCCTTGACAGGCCCCTGCGCATACGCTGCACCTGACATGAACAAAGCGACACAAGCCAACACGGAAATAATCGCCTTGCGACTCTTTTCGAAAATAGATTTCATGACGCTTTATTAAAAAATTAGTGATTAAAGAGATTAGTTGGTTATAGTTCTAATTCCTATTTCATAAGCATTGTCAATCCCAAAGGTAGCAAAATATATAACAGATTGCGCAAAAAGAGATTTTTTATGCGCAATCTGCCCCCCCCGGTTACATAAAACCGCAAAACAATATTTATCTTACATTTAGAGGATTCCCACCAAGTCTTTGCTCTCGGGGTCATTGATCACCGAGGCTCGTCTGTCATTTCCACTACCAGCTCTCCTCCAGAGAGGATCTCAGAGGCTGGAATAAGGAAACTCTCTAATTTTTCCCCGTTTAAGCGGGCCTCTTTCACATAAATATTTTTTCTGGAGGCGTTAGGGGCCTTTATGACAAATTGTTCCCCACGACCGTATCGACCGCCCAGGTTTATTTTCACCTCCTTGAAGAATGGGCTGCCCAACTCGTAACTCGGCTCGACTGAGCAGCCTCCATCTGTCTGGAAAAGCCCCAGGGAGGCCATGACGAGCCAAGCGCTCATTTGTCCTTGATCCTCGTCACCGAGCCAGCAGTTGGAAGACTCGTAGCCATAGAAGCGGTCTAAAATCGCCCTGCTCCATTTTTGGGTTCTCCAACCCTCGCCCACGTGATTAAACAAGAAAGCGAAGTGCATTGACTGCTGGTTTCCGTGCGCTACAGGATATGCCTCAGGCCGCCCGCTGGGAGCGCAGTAGCGGAATCTATAACTCTCGTTAAAACCCCATTCCAAACGCTCTATGAAGCGGTCTTTGCCGATCCATTCAGCCAAGCCGGGGACATCTTGCGGAACAAAGAAAGTGAGCTGCCATGCACTACCCTCGACATACTGATTGAAAGCCCCGCTTTTGAAAGGATCAAAGTCCGGGAGCCATACCCCTGAACTGTCTTTCAGATGGCAGTACCCGTCCTCACGATTCACGGCGTTTTTCCACCAAGTGCCACGATCGGAGAAAAGGTCATACTCTTCCTTTTTACCGAGGCTGAGAGCCAACTGGGACACCGTCCAGTCATCAAAACTATATTCCATTGTGTTGGAGAATATGCCGATATCGTATGGGACATAATGATATTTTTGATAAGACACTAAATCCTTGTTCCCGGCGAAGCCGCGGCCGACTTTCGCGGCTGGAGTTGTCTGCATTTTGACAACCGCCTCGAACATTTTGTCGATGTCATAATCACGTATACCCATCTGGTACGCGCTTACCATAAGTGGAATCTCGTGCTCGCCGACCATAATAGGGATAAGCTTCATTCCGGCAGGCCCTTTGCCTAGCCATCCTGTGGCGTCATAGAGGGCCAGTTGGGATTTGACCCAGCGCGAGCTCCATTCTGGTGTCAGCAGGTTCCATACCTGATTAAGGTTCCAGAATGTGTTCCAGAAAGCGTCACCGCCGAGGGCTCGCATATCAGAATCAGGTAGGGTACGGGTACGCCCTGAAGGATCCATCCACCGACCGTCGACATCGCTGAAAGTATTACGGCAGTAAGAACGATATAAATTGGTATAGAAACGTCTCAACTCGCGCCGGTCATCGCTACTGACCAGAACTCTTGACAAGATGTCATTCCACACTTTTTTCTGGTTGGACCGTACGGCATCAAAATTCCAACCGAAAGGTTCGGAAATCTCAGCCCTAAGGTTATTGTCCGCCCCTTTCGGGTCAACGAAAGACAGTCCGATGCGCATTTGGACCACGTTTTCTTTCTTGGGAGCGAACTCCACATAGCATCCGAAATCCTCAGGATTATCCATGCTACAAATGTCTCCAGACCATAGGCCTTTGTCAGACCAACCCGCGAAACCAGCTATGTCCCTGTCAAACTCAATAGTGAAATAGATAGTAAAATACTGATCAGCCTCTTTTACCCACATTATGGGGGAGGAATCCTGATCGCAAAACCCTTTGATAGTTCGCGGACCGGTTTTCTCTACCTGGCAGGATTTGATTGAATAACCGTATTCCGGAGGGATTTTAAGATCGATCATCACCCTTCCTCGCTCTGAATCCGGATAAGTGTAACGTTGGAAAGAGCATCGGTCAGTGGCCGTCAACTCTGCTAGGATATCATAATCAGTCAGTTTGACGGAATAATAACCGACGTCCCCCACCTCTGACGACTTGTCGATTCTTGAACGGTACCCTTCTATGTGACCGCCAGCTAGCTCAGATTGATCGCCAACCATCGTTTTCAAGGGACCGGTTACGGGCATTGTGCCCAAACCGGCCATTGTCCATTCGTGGATATGGCTGAATGTCCCGATACTCTCAATGACAGTATCGTATCCGCTTTGCCAGCCTGGGTTCTGATTATCAGGACTTAGCTTAACCATGCTAAAGGGCATCCATGGCCCCGGGGCGAGCATCCATCTCGAACGGCCCGTACCCATCCGGGTGTCTATATAATCCGCGGGAGTGACAGGATCTTGAGGGCTTCTTGTGACCTTCCCTTTATGGACTGTCTTTCCGTCAACTTTCACTTCATAAGAGGATATCTTAGAATCCAGGACCGCTGGCATAGGTACCTCAAGCTCATAACTCCCGTTTTCCAAGTGCTTGGAATATAATTCCTCGCCATCCAAAAAGACGCTCAGGAGAGGACGTCCTCTAAGATGCTCGATTTCCACAATTAGCGGCTGAAATGTCCCGTCAAAGCTAAGATAAGTCGCCGGCCTCACATTCTTGACATACACGTCCGGGAAAGAGGAAGCCACCTTTGTCCCGGAAGGTCCTTCTAGACGTATGTCATCAAACACGACCCAGCCTCCCTCCAGACTGTAAATCTGTATCTCGTTGTGGCCTAGATGAATATCTTCATCGTTTAGAGGAATTGCCAGAGAATGTGGATTTCCGTTGGATAGACCTGAAGTTAAGGCGTCCTCGCTGAAACCTTCCGGCAAAGCGTATTTGAATGCTTTCCCGTTCACCGCGACCTTCAATAGCGGCGGTGTTTTCGGTTGAGTCTCAATGAAATCAATAATCAAAGACCAACTACCTTTCCCTTTTCTCAGAATCTCAAAATAGATATTCTGGAAACAGGATCTAGCGACGGAGAGACCCTCGAAACCACTCCATTTGTCTGCCGGCCCGGGCAACACATACGGGAAATCATGTTCAACAGAGGACTCACCTATAAGGAAATAACGGTCTTCCCAGCCGAAGTCGTTATCGATATACTCTTTATATTTGTCCGGGGCCAGAGCGAACTCCCCGGCGGATTTATCTTGTATGCCAATCTGCCATATTATGGAGGATCGCCTTGCTGAGATATTGGCGCTTATAATAATGAAGAAGATGAGAATTGTCGACCGGAGTTTTATTGTATAGCTCATAGAGGAAAAAATATGTGGTTATTATTCTAATTCCTATTTCATAAGCATTGTCAAACCCAAAGTGAGTAATATATATAATTAATTGC
>ONSC01000243.1 GCA_900320365.1 uncultured Bacteroidales bacterium | reverse complement strand
CCAGATGGAACACGGCGAAGCCGTACCGAGGAGTGGAGGAACGGGACTCTTCTGACGGAACTGAGCGCAGCGGCAGCGGAGCGAAGTGGCTTTGACCGCACTCCATACCACCGGCAAGGGCATATTGGCAAAAATGCTTACCTTTGTCTTCGATAAATCGTAATTTGAAATGGCAAATCACTCAATAGAAATAGATTGTTCTGGGATGACAGAACTGTCTCTCAACATAAAAATGAAAGAGCTATTGGGCTTCCCTGATTTTTATGGGATGAATTGGGATGCAATGATAGATTGTCTGTCTGTAAGAACCTTTCAGAGGCTTCCTTCGATATTGCTGTATTTATTGATGTTATTAGGGCAGTCAACGAGAGAGAAATAAATGCGGGTAATAGCGCTCAAATATTCCTTTGCCCAATTCCGTAAATTTGAATTTATCGGTCTGTCTCCAACCCCGGCAAAAATAGCCCCTCCACCCCAATCCATTCACGGGCGGAATCAATATCGGGAAGGGAAAGTGATTGAGCAGTGGCTCATTCGCCATTTGGAAGGAATCTCAATATCTCTGAGGACAAGCCTTGTCGGAATGATTTTTGATTCCGAGCGGGGGTACAAAAAAGGCTGACGCATCACGCGCCAGTCTTTTTTTTGCACCCTGTGCTGTCTATTCATTGAGGGGGCGGACCCCCTCAAACTCCCCTGGGTTGGGCTCGCGCCCTCCGGTCTTGTCCTGAAATAGGTTTACCGGATTTGTGAGTTAATGAGTTAGGACTTGAACGTCCTGATATAGGTTAACCGGTGTTTTGCAAAGATAGTCAATTATCATTGGCAGGCAAGTGCTGTTTTGACTGATTCGTGCTTCAGCGCGAAGTAGTTCTTCCACAGCTTCGCCGCTTCTCCCTTCATGGACCTGGCCTCTTCGGGGGTCAGGTTTCCTATACTCATATGAGGCCTCCTGTGGTTGTAGGTGTAGATGATCTCGTCGATACGCTTCTGCGCATGGACAGGTCCGCTCACCTCCACAGAAATCCCTTCTAGAGTGTTCTAGATGGGATTTTTCTATAAAAGTGTATCAATTTTTGTGACAAATCTATCTCTTTTTTGGTAGAACCTCTATTTGACTATACTCAACTATTCTTCTGATAATTGCTAGAGAGTCAACAGTGCCTCTTGAGCAATACTTTATGCATCGTCTTCAGCCTGGACACCTTGTAAAGCAACTAGCTTTACAGCAAGTATAGCAAAACGATTATTATTCGTAACTTTACAGCACATGCTGCAGTCTAAAGAAATAGAGACCCTTTTCCGGACGTATTACCGCCCCTTGTGCCTGTATGCACTCCATTATCTGGGCGATCCGGAAGCGGTAGAGGATGTGGTCCAGGAGAGCTTTACGGCACTTTGGCGGCAGGAGAATCCGGTGGCTAACGGGAAGGCTTGGCTGTATTCGGCCGTCCGGAACCGTAGGACGGGGAAGAACGAACCCTTGCCCAGTGACTTGGATGGTCTCATTTCCGATGACGAGGCGGAGGATCGTTCTGCTTTGGAAGCCCGCTTGTGGACCGCCGTGGATTCCCTCCCCGAAATGCGTCGCAAATGCCTCCTGCTAGCCAAGCGGGACGGATTGTCCTACAAGGAGATAGCTGACGAACTAAACCTCTCTGAACATACCGTGCGCAACCATATCTCCCGGGCGCTGGAAACCCTCCGGGAAGGTGCGCCGCAAATGCTCGACTTCATTTTTTCATTTTTCTGATGGTACTTTTTGCGGAGAGTTGCGTCTTATGGGTGTATGAACCAGATTGACGAACAAAAACTCTCTTTCGTTCTCCGCCATTACCGGCCGGGAATGTTTGATACGCAAAAAGCCTGGGAAAAGGTCTCAGGCGTGGCTTCCCGCCGCCAGGTGCGGCGGATTCTGCTCTGGGCTATGCCCGCCGCCGCAGCGCTGATACTCGGTGTTTTCTTCTCTTGGCGAAACACATGGACGGAATACAATGCCTACGATCTGGCACAGGCTTTTACCCTGAAGGACGGTACCCATGTCACCCTGGCACCCGGGGCAACCCTCAGTTATCAGCCGCATAAGGCGCCGCGGCAAGTGGAGATGACCGGCAAGGTGCATTACGATGTAGTCCAAGACGAGGCGCATCCCTTACGCGTAACTGCGCCCGCTGCGACTGTAACGGTGCTGGGAACCGTTTTCCAGGTATCAGACTCCCGTGTTGATGTGACCGAAGGCCGCGTCCGAGTGGATGGTTCCCAAGGTGAAAGTGTCATCTTGACCGCCGGTCAGTCGGCCCTGTTGAAGGACGGCGTCCCGACGCTGGAGGAAACCACCCTGCCGAACCCGTCGGCCTGGGCTATAGGTGTTTTCCGGTACGAAGCTACACCGCTTGACGACGTATTGAAGGATCTATCGGCTTACTACGGCGTTCCCCTCCAGGTGAAAGGTGATTCCACCGGGAAATCGCTTACGGGCGAATTCTCGACGGATAACTTAGATGAGATTTTGGAATTGATTGGACTGGCTCTGGACGTGGAGCTTGTCCGCGAATAAAAGACAGATTATGAAAAGAATAGCAATTCTCATGGCAGCTTGTTTCTGTTTGCTGCCCTCACTCTCCGCTCAGGAGATCAGAAAGTATGAAATAGGCGTAGACGCGTCTTATGGTTTCAAAGTCGATAAGTTCAAGGCCAACAATTACGGATTCGATCTTTTTGGCGGATATCGGTTCAACGACCATTTTTCCGCCGGTGCCGGACTTAGCTATATCAACTTCAATGGCCGGATGGATCTTCCCAGCGGGCTTGAGGATGTTGGTATCTGGACGGATAATTATTCGGCTTATCGCCCCTTTGTCTATGGTCGATACGACTTCCTGCCGAACCGGAAATGGACTCCTTTTGTTGGCGTACGTTTGGGATATGCTTTTTTCAGGAATACCTCTCTGCACTATACCGTGCTCGCCACTGGTACTGCATATGACCCCATCGATATGTCAGCGTATGAATACTTGAGGGACCTGGATCACACGCTGGGCGTGAAAGGCAATGTTTTCGGAACCATAGACCTCGGTGTCTCCCGTCATATCGGAACAAAGGGCGGGAAAATCTCCTTCGGCGTATTTCTGGATTTTCAACCCGTCAAGTTTACGTATTACAAGAACGAGCAGAAACGAATCAATACGACGATTGGCCCCAAAATTGGTGTGACTTTCTAAGCATGCAAAAAATGAGAAAAACTGTCGTGACCCTGGCCTTCCTGTTCGTCGGGGCGGTCCTTTGGGCACAGACGAGCTTGCGGGATGGTATGGCCGTGCTGGAGAAAAAGTACGGCATCCATTTCGTATACGATGCCTCTCTCCCGCTTGAAAGGA
>ONSC01000139.1 GCA_900320365.1 uncultured Bacteroidales bacterium | reverse complement strand
CGAACTGTGTTTTCATCGTGTTGCTCACATCCTCCAGCGCCGCGGATGCCTCTTGGGAGTTGAAGTCGGTGTAATCCCTCGCGAACCGGCACCTGGCCTCCAGGAGAGTCTGGATGGAAGTCGTCTTCTCCGCCATCGAGAACTTGAGGTTGGCGTTGTTTCTCCTGTACACGAAAAGCACACTGACAGCGGCGAGGGCGATGAGGGTCATGACGAGAGCCACCATCATCGCCGCGTTGATCCTGGATTTATAGTAGTTCTTTTCCGGGTCTTCCCTCTTGTCACGGAACAATGCCAGGAAGGTGAGGCAGAAGTATAAGATGAGGGTCAGGAAGAGGAAGGCCACGAAATAGTAGAAATCCTCTGTCTTAGGCCTCGATATCAATATCAGGTCCTCATCGGAGACATTGTTGACGAAATGGGTGTATCCGTTCACCCTCACAAATTCTCCGTCAGCCTTGAGCATTTCCTCTTCACGTTCCTCATCCAGGAGGGTGGGGTAGGCGTAGTTGCCTTTGTAGGAAACGAGCTTGTTGGAGGAATATTTAGCATAGGAATACCTCGCGGGAAGAAGCACATCACCTGGGGCGGAATATCCCAGAATCCTGGCGTAGCCCCTGTCTTCCCTGTTGGACTTCGGGGATACGGTGAGGAGCATCATCGTCACCCCGCTACCTTGGTTGTAATAAGCGAAATTGCCTGTGTAGAAGCTATTTCCGCCAGCATCCCTGTGGTATCGGAACCTGGTCCCGTCAGCGATCACAGTGCCTCCGGTGACCATGCTGGTGAAATAGCTGATTGCCGCGGGGTTCTTCTCGTTTTCCGGGAATAACTCAACTATGATGTCATTGTCCTGAGACAGGCCAACCATGTAGCTCTCCACAATCCTGTTCTGGATTATGCTGTTGCTGTTGGAGAGGGAGGCAAGAGAGGATATGAGCTGGTCTGAGGCGATTTTCTCCTCGACCAGCCTTAGTTGGAGTTCCAGGCTGATATTCCGCTCCATGGAAAGCCGGTTTGCCAGCACATTCACCCTGTCCTTCTCTTTTTTGAAACCCAGAATACCGACCATAGTGACCAGGTAAGCCGCGAACATCACCGCTGTGATGATTCTGGCTGTCCCGGACAACAAATCAATCTTGACTCCTGTCAGTTTCCTGAGGGGAGGGGAGATCATAACCCCCAGAAGGGGTATGGTCATCAGGAGGAGAATCAAAGTCACATATACCAGGAGGCTGTATACACTCAAATCATTGAGCCGGTAGAGCTCGAGTGAAATGCTTGAGTTAAGTATTACGCTCTTGAATATGAGATGGATGAATATGACAATCCCTGCCAGCAGCAAGAACAGGAGTATGGTATGGGCACCCAAGAGAGCCTTCCAGCGTTTCTTGTCCATGATTCTCCGCAGGACTCGTTTCCGGAATAGGAAGAAGGTGAGGACCCCGAGGAAAACCACCAGGGAGAATATGATAATCGCTCCCAGTGAATTGAAATACTTGCCGTCAGCATAAATGGTTGGCGAGAACAGTTTTGAGAAGAGGGCCGCTCTGGCGAATGTCCCTTGGCCAGTGATTGATTCAGAGATGACTTTGAAGACTGGAATCTCCCCCAAAGTGACAAGGGATCCTCCATTCTCCGAGAGAGGGACTATAGTGAAGCCTCTGCCGGCGGATATCCTTGGATTGATTCCACCGGTGGTCTCTTCATCCATAGTGTTGTCCATTATCTCAAGTCCCGCTATCACTTTCACAGGACCACTTGACTTGGACTTTACGAGATACCATTTCGTGCCGTAATTCACGAACATGGGATCCTCTCCGATCTCCGCGAGCGGGGATGAGATGTTCTCCCTCGGTCTGGACAGTCTCTGGATGACCACCTTACCTGTGATGTCATCGTTCTTGACCGGGAACTGGTTGCACCATGACTGAAGGGAGTCCTCAATGTAGCGGTAGACTACCATATCGTCAGGCACTCCGAGACTGCCAATCCAGACATTGTTCTCCGCTAAGGCGGTATTGATGTGGCTGTCAAGAGTTTCCATGCGCTTCTCAAGCGCTTTCCCGGTACGCTGCGCAGCTTTCACCACGTCTGAAGGGGATGAGTGAGGCGCGAGAAAGACCGCTATGAGGATCGCCGCGGCAGCGAGGACTCCCCATAGTAAATATCTCATTATATTATTCTTGCCTCTCCTCATTCGTGGTGATATGGCTCTCCTTTGATGATAGTGAATGCCCGGTATAGCTGCTCGACGAATATCGCGCGGACCATCTGGTGTGTGAAAGTCATCCTTGAGAGGGACACTTTCCCGTCACTTCTGGCATAGACAGCGTCTGAGAAACCGAAAGCGCCGCCGATAACGAATACAATATTTTTGCCACTCGAGATCAATTTCTCCACTTCCTTCGCGAACTCGCTGGAGGAATACTCCTTCCCCTTCTCGTCAAGCAGTATCACAGTGTCTTTGGCGGTCACACGTGATAAGATCAGCTCGCCTTCCTTCTCTTTGACCTGGGCCTTTGAGAGTGACGAGGCGTTCTTAAGCTCGGGAATCTCATTGACGCTGAAAGGCACATAACGGGAAAGCCTGGAAGAGTATGTCTCCAGACCCTCCCTGACCCATCCGGCATCGGTTTTGCCGACAGTGAGCAAGCATATTCTCATCAATTGCAAAAATAAGAAAGTGGCTCGGTATTTGCAACAAATGAAGGCATCATGAGGATTAGTATGAAGTTATTCCTCGCTACCGCGGCATTGTTGCTGTGCCTGTCCGCTAATGCGGCCAAGGACAGCTATGATGTTTTCGTGCCCATATCCAAGTATCTGGGCAGTGGAGACGCTGAGAGCCTGTCGGCTTGGTTCTCCGACAATCTTGAGATATCCATAATGTCCTCAACGAATGACTCCAGCCGTAATCAGGCGAAGCAGATTCTGAAGTCTTTTTTCGAATCCCACACTCCGCGCTCTTTCGAGATCAATCATACAGCCTCCAGGTCCAACTCCAAATATGCTCTCGGCTATCTCAATGCGGGAGGGGAGCTTTTCGAGGTGACAATATTCGTCAGTAAAAGCAAGGATCGCTACACGATTCAGCAGCTGAAGATCGACAGGATCAGATGAGAACCTTGAGGATATTCCTTGTTGCCGCCTTCTTTCTAACCTCGTTCATCGCCCCAGCCAACATGGTGGCGCAAACCACGAAAGTCAGAGGAAAGGTATTGGACATGTCCACAGGGGATGGTATACCTTTCGCCACCGTCTTTTTCAAGGGTACCTCAATAAGCGCCACAGCTGATGTGGAAGGCTGGTTCGCCATCGAGACCAAGATAGACACTTTGACATCCCTCTCAGCCAGCCGTGTGGGCTATTCTTCAGTCGAGGCCAAAATTACCCCAGGCCGTTTCAACACTGTTTATCTGGCGTTGGAACCGGTTGTGGATGAACTCGATCCGGCAATCGTCAAGTCGGATGCCCAGCTTGTGAAGAGGATACTCACCAGCGCCAAGGAGGCTAAAGGACGTAATAATCCCGAATCCCGGGAACATTATGATTGCGGGATATACAGCAGGAACGAGCTGGATATGGTCAATCCCCAGAATCCTATCGTGAGGCGACTCCTTCCGAGGGGATTCCGTTTCGTTTACGATTATGTGGACACGTCCCTTGTGTCCGGTATGCCTTATCTTCCGGTGATGCTTTCTGAGTCGAAGTCGCATTATTACCACTCGAAGAACCCGGAGATCAAGAAGGAAGTGATTGAGTCAAGCCGTATCTCAGGTATAGAGGAGGAGAAGACAGTAGCCCAGTTCACGGGGGGATTGTACATCAAAGCCAATTTCTACGAGAACTACATCAACGTTTTCCAGGTTGAGATTCCCTCTCCATTGGCTGACAACGGATCCATGTTCTATGACTATAGTCTTTTGGACAGCCTGTATGTTGATGGTCGTTTGACATACCGTTTGCGTTTCAC
The DNA here is from genome assembly GCA_900320365.1 of uncultured Bacteroidales bacterium. GTDB lineage: Bacteria > Bacteroidota > Bacteroidia > Bacteroidales > UBA932 > Cryptobacteroides. Next base: position 2,080 of record ONSC01000139.1, on the reverse strand, counting down.
CCCTTCCCGGTGGGTGTCTTCACCGGCGTTTGACGGTGAGATGTCGATAGACGCTGAGGAGTCCGCCATCAGATCCGTCAATGCGAGGTTGAAGGGCGGAGCGGGAGTCAATTGGGTGAGAGATCTTGTGTTGAATGTTGAGAATCAACGCCTTCCAGATGCATCTTGGTTTTATAAGCAGGATAAGTTCTATATTGATATGGCCGTGTCTCTTCCGGGCTCATCAAATGAGATAGCCTTTATGGCGAGCAGGCGTATCGATTATTCTGAGCCATCTTTTGAGGAGAGCCAGCTTTTAGGAATCCTGGATTCCAAGGCGCCGGTTCTGATGCACAACGATGTCCTGAGGCATGATGAGGACTACTGGGCGTCTGTAAGACCATATCCGTTGAACGAGAAGGAGCAGGGTATCTACGAGATGGTGGACTCCGTGAAGAACGTGCCTCTTTACAGAGGTGCCGAGAAGGTCGTGGACATGTTCTCCACGGGATTCTTCAAGTTCAAGTATTTCGGTTTAGGACCATACGACTCAATTTACAGTTTCAATGATTTGGAGGGGCCGAGATTCCAAATGGGGTTCCGGACCACCAAGGAACTCAGCAGGACGTTCCGCTTTATGGGCTACGGCGCTTATGGCCTTGAGGATAAGATGTGGAAAGGCGGATTCTCTACCGAGATAATGTTCGGTAATATGCCTTATAGGAAGCTAAACCTCACCTATAAGCGTGACATGCTTCCTCTCGGGGCAGGTTCGTTTGGCTTTGGCAACGGAGATGTGGTCAACTCCATACTCACGAAGAAGGGGGGAAGAAAGATGAGCATGATCAACGATCTCGCCATCACCTACCAGCATGAGTGGTCACATGGCTTCAACATGACCATGGGATTGGAGAGAAGGGAGATATTCCCCAGCCGGGTGGTTCCCATGATTCGACCTGACGGCACATCGCTTGGGTCAGTGGGCATCGACCAGGCCCTTTTGCAATTGCGTTTCTCCAAGGACGAGATCATCACAAGGGGAGTGTTCGACAGGCATTTCGTGTTCTCCTCATATCCTGTGGTGACGTTCAACTTCGCCGCGGCCATGAAAGACTTGGGACGCAACGAATATACCTTCTTCCGTCCGGAAATGAAGATTCAATACACCTTGTTGACGCCTCCGGTGGGATCTTCCAACATAGTCCTCAATGCGGGTACAGTGGTCGGCAAGGTGCCTTATCTGTTGCTCAAGATATATGAGGGCAACGAGACTTACAAGATCAAGAGCAAGGCCTTCTCTTGCATGGATTACTACGAGTTCGCCTCGGACACTTGGGCGACCTTGTTCTGGGAGCATGATTTCAGGGGGTTCTTCTTGGGGAAGATACCTCTGATCAAGAAACTCAAACTTAGGGAAGTGGTCCTGGTGAGGGCAGCCTACGGTACATTGAGGGACGAGAACAATGGCATCCAGGATAATCCTCGCTTTAATGCTGAGCTACTCTTCCCGGAAGGCATGAGGAATCTTGAGACCCCCTACGTTGAGGCGGGAGTTGGTCTTTCCAACATATTCAAGGTGTTCAGGGTTGATGCCGTCTGGAGGTTGACCCACCGTGAGAGAATGATCAATGGAGAGATGGTGCCTCATCCGAACAGGTTCGTGATCAACCTCGGCTTTGAATTCAATCTCTGATGTCTTATATTCGCGGAACATGTCCAGAAAGGCTTTCATACTGCCACTGATACTTCTTTCTTCAGTTCTACTCAGCATCCCTTTCCTCGTGCCTGGGACCGGATATTTGTCGCTTGTCGCTTTTGTTCCCTTGCTTTTCGCTGAGAAGGCCGCTGAGGAGTCCGGGATGAGAGGCTTCTGCTGGTGGCACTATCTGTGTTTCCTTCTATGGAATGCCGCCACCACTTTCTGGGTGTGCAACGCAACCGTTGGAGGTGGGATTTTCGCCTGCGTGGCGAACGCGTTCCAGATGTCTTTGGTTTTCGGGCTGTTCAGATGGAGCAAGAAGACATTGAAAGGAATACTTCCGTATCTATTCCTTCTTTTCGCCTGGATAGCGTGGGAGCGTTGGTATCTGACATGGGCCCA
>ONSC01000137.1 GCA_900320365.1 uncultured Bacteroidales bacterium | reverse complement strand
GATACGGCTCTCTGCCAATGCGGCGTCAACGATCCCTTTTCTTGACAAAGATTCTTTCTGGTTCTCTATCTCACGGAGGACACTCCTGGCGGTGGTCACATTATCGGATACCAGAACCACTTGACTGTCAGGACCATGCTCCGCCTGAGACAATAGATCAGCGGCCACATAGGACACATTGGCGCTCTCATCAGCGATGACCAGGACCTCAGAAGGACCGGCTGGCATATCTGTCGCCACACCTTCCTTGCCTACCAACTGCTTCGCTTTCATGACATAACGGTTACCGGGCCCGAAAATCTTGTCAACCTTGGCAATAGACTCAGTACCATAAGCCATCGCAGCTACAGCTTGGGCGCCTCCTATTTTATATATATCCTCTATACCACACAACGATGCGGCGAACAGGATAGCCGGAGCGACAGACCCGTCTTTGGAAGGAGGAGTGAACATGACTTTCTCACGGCAACCAGCAATCGCCGAAGGCACACCCAGCATAAGCACAGTGGAAAACAGAGGAGCTGAGCCTCCCGGTATGTACAAACCCACCCTCCTGATAGGAAGATACTTTCGACGGCATACAGTGCCAGCGCCATCATTCCACTCAATATCCTTGGGCTTCTCCAACTCGTGGAACTTCCTTATCCTAGACGCGGCCTCAACAATAGCCGCTTTCAGATCTTCGGGGACACGATCACATGCGGCCTCTATCTCCTCTTTGGACACTTTAAAATCGCTCAGAGGGAATCCTTCTATCGCTTCGGAGACCTGCCTCAAGGCAGAGTCTCCTCCTTTCCGGATTTGCTCAAGGATACCAGCCACACGCCATTCCAGCATGGCGTCATCGCGTCCGACTCTCCTTGTGAGAGAGTCCCACTGCTGTCTGTGAGGCTCAACATACTTTCTCATGGCTCAATCTATTACTTTGTCTAAATTAAGAATCAATATTCCTTCTGCCCCGATACGCTTAAGGCTTTCCACAGTACGCCACAATTCAGCGTCATCCACGACGGAATGAATTGAGCTCCAGCCATCCAGCGCCAACGGCATGACAGTGGGGCTACGCATGGACGGAAGAAGAAGCATAGCCTCGCCCACCCTGTCTGAGGGGATATTCATCAAGATGTACTTCTTGCCACGACTCTCCCGTACCGCATCAAAACGGAACAGGACCGAGTTGATGATCTCTTGTTTCTCCTCCGTCACATCATTCCCGCAGACAAGGACAGCCTCGCTCTCAAGAACTGACTCAACTTCTTTCAACCCGTTTGAGACCAAGGTGCCACCAGATGAGACTATATCAAATATGGCATCAGCTATTCCAGCCGCGGGAGCTATCTCCACCGACCCTTTTATCTCACGAATCTCCGCTGAAATCCCTTTCTCAGACAGAAACCTCTTCAGGATTGACGGATAAGAGGTGGCGATGGAACGGCCTTGAAACCAATCCAACCCATTGTAGTCGACAATCTTGGGAACCGCAAGTGAAAGGCGGCATTTCCCGAAACCGAGTCTGCGAATCACTTTGACATCCGCCCCTGTCTCAGATACCTCATTAAAGCCAACTATACCCAGATCAGCGGCTCCGTCAGCCACAACCCCAGGAATATCGTCATCCCTGAGATAGAGCAGCTCCAGAGGGAAATCCGAAGCCTTGCCGATAAACTTACGCTTAGTGTCGTCGACATCAATTCCCGAATCTTTCAAAAGCCTGAGGCTTTCTTCGTTTAGTCTTCCTTTAGACTGAATGGCCAATCTTATCATATCTCAAAAAAAAAGCTTGCCAAAAAACTGGCAAGCCGATGTTACACTTATAAAATGGTCACACCATCACTCACCAGACTAAATAGCCAGGTGATGGTGGTGGAAATAAGAGGCAAATGATTTCATTTCGTCCGCAATATAATGATTTTGTACTAAAATACAACTATTCGAAGCGTATTTTAGCATATTTAAGCAATAAAATCTTCTCGCCGTAGTCGTCAAAAACGATTTTAGCCTTCAAATCCGGTACGCTTCCGGTGATCTCAAGGATCTTCCCAAAGCCGAAACGGTTGTGCTCTATTCTTTGACCGACCTTGAGTTCCGTCATAGGAACTGGGGTGAACTCCGAGTCCGGAATCTTCGGTGGCAACGGCCTGTTCCTCAAAGCTTCTTTTGAAATAGAGCTCGAAGGAACCGCTGGCGACGCATGACTCTCAACCTTTTGCCGCTGACCAGGAATAAATCTTACCCCGCCATCAGACATGCCGTATCTCGTTTTGGCCGGACGCGCGCCACCTGAGCCGAATCCCCGGAAAGAGCGTCTAAAACCGAACCCGAAATCCGCGTCATCCTCATCTAATCGGCCTGAGTCCTCTCTAAGGGGATTAGAAATGTATTCTGGATCAATCTCCCTGATGAAACGGCTTGGGGAATTGGACTCCCGCTTCCCGTTCCTCATCCTCTCACTCGCAAAAGACAAATACAGAGCCTTTTTTGCCCTTGTCATAGCCACATACATAAGACGCCTTTCCTCCTCAATCTCCGGAAGGGAGGAAAGCATACCGCCTGATGGGAACAGGTTCTCCTCAAGGCCAGCCACTATAACATAAGGGAACTCAAGACCTTTGGCGGAATGGGCGGTCATCAAGGCGATCTTATTGGCGGAATCATCACCCTCCTCAATATCCACATTGGAGAGAAGGGATATATTCTCCAGGAAGTCCCCGAGGGTGACAACAGGATAATCCACCTGTGCCTCATCCTCAACGTCACTCTCGGCGATAAGCTCCTGAAGATACTCGTCACGGCGCTCCTCCACGAATCGGGCGGCGCTGTTGATCAACTCCTCGACATTAGAGGCCCTGGACTGTCCCTCAATCGATGTGTCAGCCTTGAAATGAGCGTAGAGGCCGCTACTGTCAGCGATTTCTTTCGCCAGGACAAGGGCGTCTGTAGAGGATGCCTTGGCGGCAAAGCCATTAATCATGTCACAGAAAGTCCTTATCCTAGCCACAGCCGGAGCTTTCAAACCATATTCGGCGAAGTCAGTGGAGTATGCCGCCTTGAACATTGAGACACCCTTTTCCCTGGCCATAGCAGCCAAAGCTCCCACAGAAGTGTCCCCTATGCCCCTGGAAGGCATATTGACGGACCTCCTGAAAGACTCATCGTCGTTGACATTGACAGACAGTTTGAAATACGCCATCAAATCCTTGACCTCAGCCCTGTCAAAGAATGAGTTCCCCGAATAAATCACATAGGGAAGGTTCCTCTTGCGGAGAGCCTCCTCCAGAGCCCTGGACTGGGAATTCGTGCGGTAAAGTATGGCGAAATCCTGATACTTGGCGTGATCGGAACGGGTCCTGGATATTATCTCAGAACATATCATAAGCGCTTCCTCCTGTTCCGAGAAACTGTGTATCAATCGGATCTTCTCCCCATCCCCAGCCACAGATACGCATTTCTTTGGGATACGTCCCTCATTCTTGGCTATCAAGGAGTTAGCCGCCTCAACTATGTTGGCGGTAGAACGATAATTATTCTCAAGCCGGAATAACTTGCAAGCAGGATAGTCTTTCTTGAAATTCAGGATATTCTCGATCTTGGCGCCCCTGAAGGCGTAAATAGACTGGGAATCATCACCGACCACACAAATGTTCTGCCGCTCTCCGCTCAATTTCCTAAGGATGACATATTGGGCGAAGTTGGTGTCCTGATACTCATCCACCAGGATATAGTCAAACCTCGAAGAGATGTCCTGAAGAGCATCAGGGCAGTCCCTCAGCAGGATATTCATATTCAACAGGATATCATCGAAATCCATGACCCCGCTCCTGTGGCATTTCTCCGCATATAGAGAATAAATGTCGCATATCCTCGGCTTGCGCGAAGCCATATCCTTCTCAACCGCCTGACGGTTGTTCCTATATGCGGAGGCTGTGACCAGGTTGTTTTTAGCAAGTGAGATCCTCGAAAGCACATCCCTAGGTTTATACACCTTATCGTCAAGGCCTAACTCTTTGATGCAGACCTTTATGGCGCTTGTTGAATCGCTCTGGTCGTAGATGGTGAAAGAAGATGGATAACCAAGGAAACCTGCATATTCCCTCAAAAACCTGACGAACACCGAATGGAATGTCCCCATACAGAGCCTCCATGCCATCCGGCTCCCCACCATTCCCGCGATCCTCTCTTTCATCTCGGTTGCGGCTTTCTTTGTGAAAGTCAATGCAAGAACCCGGGAAGGATCCCCTCCCATGGCAAGGATATACGCTATCCTGCTGGTCAGCACCCTGGTCTTTCCAGAACCGGCTCCGGCCACTATCAAGACCGGACCGTCTATCGCGCTGACCGCCTGTCTCTGCTCCGCGTTCAGCCCCTCGAATACAGCGTTTCCAATGTTTTCCATAATGGTACGAAAATACTCATTTTTTCGGGAAAAAATGAGTACATTTGCAAATTGTAAGCTGAAAATACTATCAACTTAATATCAATTAAAAATAATGTCAAACAACATCGTGTTGAAAAAAGGGCTAAACATCCCTATCAGCGGAGAAGCGGCCCTTGAGACAATGAGAACGATCGCGCCTGACGTTGTGGCTGTTAAACCCACCGACTTCAAGGGATTCTCCCCTAGACTTATGGTGAAAGAAGGCGACAAGGTGCTTGCGGGATCCCCTGTTTTGGCAGACAAACAAAACCCCGACATCCTGCTCACATCTCCGGTAAGTGGAAATGTGCAGGCGATCGTCAGGGGTGAGAAGAGGAAACTTCTGGCGGTCCTGATCAAGGCCGAGGGAGACGAGGCCGTTGATTTCGGCGCCAAGGACCCCAAGGCTTTGAAAGCCGAGGATGTCAAGGAGAACCTTCTCAAAAGCGGTTTGTGGCCAAGTATCATCCAGAGGCCTTACGGTATTGTCGCCAATCCGGCTCTTACCCCCAAGGCCATTTTCGTGTCCGCTTTCTCCACGGCTCCACTGGCCGCTGACGCAGAGTTCGTCTTCAAGGATGACCTCGCCGCCATCCAGGCCGGTGTGACAGCTATTTCCAAGATCGCAAAGGTACACGTCTGCGTCAACAGCGAGAGCTCAGCGTTCGCTTCTCTCCAGGACGCTACAGTACACACCGTGGTCGCGAAGAAGCATCCCGCCGGAAACGTGGGAGTCCAAATCAGCCATATCTCTCCCATAAAGAAGGGTGAGACTGTATGGACGCTGAGCCTCCTCTCTCTGGCCGCTATCGGAAAGCTCTTCCTCAATGGTAAGATCGACCTGTGCCGCAAAGTCGCCGTCACCGGTCCAGCAGCATTGAAGACCGGTTACGTCAACGCTCTTCCTGGCACTCCCATCAGTGCTTTGGACGGTTGCTTCGACCCCGAGGTCGAGACCAGGTTCATCAGCGGTGACGTCCTCTCTGGCGAAAGCGTCGGAAAGGATGGGTACATCGGCTTCTTCGACAATCAGGTTACACTGATCAAGGAAGGCCGTGAAAGAGAAATACTAGGTTGGGCGAACCCCTTAAGGTTCAACCAGTTCAGTTCTTCCATGGCTTATTTCTCATGGCTGCTCCCCAAGAAAAAGTACAACATGGACACCAACACCCATGGCGGAGTCAGGGCATTTGTCTGCTCCGACGTGTACGGCAAGGTGCTTCCTATGGACATTTTCCCGGTCTATCTCATCAAGGCCTGCCTCGCCGGCGACATTGACAAGATGGAGCAATTCGGAATTTATGAGGTTCTTCCCGAGGACCTGGCCCTCTGCGAATTCGTGGATCCTTCCAAGAATGACATCCAGGCCATGATTCAAAGCGGTATCGACCTCATGTTGAAGGAAATGGCGTAAAAAGGCAATGACTATGGAAGAAAATACAGTAAAACCCGGCCTTTTTGAGAAAGGCGGCAAATTAGGGTGGCTGCATTCCACATGGGATGCCTTTGACACCTTCCTCCGGGTCCCGGCGACCGTGACCTCCAAGGGATCGCACGTGAGGGATTCCATCGACATCAAGCGAGTGATGATCCTCGTGGTGATCGCGCTTATCCCCGCCGCTCTGTTCGGCATGTGGAACGTCGGTTACCAGCACGACATCTACGCTCATGACCTTCCCGGTTTCTGGAACCAGTTCTTCTGGGGACTTTGGAAGGTGCTTCCTTTATACATAGTATCTTACATCGTCGGTCTCGGCATTGAGTTCACCAGCGCCCAGATTAAAGGCGAGGAGGTCAACGAGGGTTACCTTGTGTCAGGTTTCCTCATTCCGCTCATCGTTCCTGTCGACGTTCCTCTCTGGATGCTTGCCCTCGCGGTTGCTTTCGCGGTCATTTTCGGCAAGGAGGTCTTTGGAGGAACCGGAATGAACTTCCTTAACCCGGCTCT
>ONSC01000135.1 GCA_900320365.1 uncultured Bacteroidales bacterium | reverse complement strand
GGAACCGAGATCGAACTGGAGCCTTCCTACCAGACTGGCAAATGGCGATTCTGGCTGAGCGCCCGCTATTACAGCAGACGTTACATAAATATCACTAACACCCTATTCCTGAATCCTCGATGGGAGACTTTCGGGGGTGTGGATTTCAAATGGAATGACCACGTCAGCTTATCACTTAACGTGGTCAACTTCCTGAATGTCACGGGGGCTTCAGCGGGAATACGGGAGGCCTCCCTGGCCACCGACATCACCCCCTACCAGAACTATCTCACAAGCGGATCCTACATCAGGCCCTTCACAGTCGAGTTCAGTACCCTTGTGAAGTTCTGAAACCTTTAATCACGCTTGATCACGAAGCCGAACTCGGCGTCGGAGAAGACCCTGTCTTCCTGAAGAGGGCTGGGACCACAACTGTTGCCACCGAGGCCGGTGTCCGCGGCGTCAAGGCAGAGCCAAGTGTCGCCGGGATCCGGAAGCTCAAACTGATGAGGAGCCAACACGAGGTCTACAGCGGAATATGGCAAGGCGCTGACAGACATCACTGGACGGCCGAATTCCGAACTCCGGAGGCTGTTGGCGGCCGCCTCGAAGAGAGCGCCCCTTCCGCCTCGTCCGGTCAGGGAGACCCAACGGACTTGCTCATGATTGGCCATATCCTGAGGCTTGGTGTAGTTCTGCACCTGATCCGCCACCGTACTCTCGTACTTGCCGACGAAAGCGCAGGTGTAACGATCGGAGTAGTTCTCTACAGGGCCCCTTCCATAATAGGTGAGATTGGAAAGCGACTTCGGCACCTTCATGACATACCCTAGGCGTCCAAGAGGCAGTTCGGGGTTGTCGGATGTGATCTTGGAACGCATGGAGATAGTGCCCTTACGGTCAACCGTCCAGACAACATGGGAGGTGAAGGTTATGACATTCAAGCTGTCAACGTCCTCGACAATAGAGCAACTTGGTGATGCGGTGCTGCCTTCAAGATGAGCCCCGTTAGGAGCCTTTGATACTATGTCGAAAGAGACCTTTACGCAACCATTCTCCTCGCTGACATCCATTCCGGAAGCGGTGTGCTCGAGATTATGGAGTCCATTCTCAAACCATCCACGTACTGCCCAGCCATCGTTATTGATGATAGCCCTGAAGGTATTGAGCCTAGGCCCCTCTCCTGGAACGAAGACATCCTTCCCGCGATACTGGAGCCTGGCGATGGTGCCGATGGCGGGATCGAATTCTGCTTTGAAACGGCATCCCTTGACTACAAGGTAGCCTGTTTTCTTGTCTGTGAAGCTCTTTGGAGGGCGGGTGTTTCCTAAATCCTTCGCTTCGCTCAAGATGACAGATGGAAGAACTATCTGGTCCTTGCAGACCTCATATCCTTTTTCCGCCCAGAACATATCCTCCTTAAGGGTGTAACTGACGTTAAGATAGCACTCCTTGCCAGTAGGCAGAGGGCCGACCTTTATCGCCTTGGTAACTTTCTCCCTGGGGCCGATCCCGTCAGCGTCGAAGGAGCCTGTCCTAACCGGTTCTCCATCAGCTATGAGAGTCCATTCAGCATCGTAAGAGCAAGGCTCATAATAGTTTCTGTTGAATAGGCAGATATCGACAGAGCCATCGGAAGCTCCAATCAATGAGGTATATAAGTTCTGATAAACCTTCTTCACCTCCCAATACTGCGGCTTCGGGGAACGGTCTCCGTTGAGAACTCCGTTCATCACGAACTGGCCGTCGTTCGGCACATCTCCGAAGTTACCTCCAGAGGCCAGGTACCTGACCCCTTCGGGAGTATAATTCCAGAGAGACTGATCCACCCAATCCCAAATGGCGCCTCCCATGAAGAAGTTCGTGGAATCTATTGACTGCCAATATTGAGCGAAATTACCAAGGGCGTTACCCATCGAATGGGCGAACTCGTTGATGTGATATGGATACTTCACATTGCCCTTTCCTTTAGCGACCCACTGGACCCATTTAACGCCAGGATACTGGCTGCAGCCTATGTCGGATATGTCGTTATTGCGCTCGTACTGGATAGGACGCATAGGGTCAATGGCCCTGGCGGCGGCATAGGTGTACTCAAAATTCTTTCCAGGTCCGGCCTCATTACCCATACTCCAGATAATCACCGAAGGATGGTTGTAGTCAGAGGTGACCATCTCCACCATCCTGGCCACATGGGCATCCTTCCACTCTATAGGATGGGAAAGGGAAGCGTCCCCGTAACGATAATGATGGCTCTCGATATTAGCCTCATCCATAAGGTAAATCCCGTACTTGTCGCAGAGATAGTACCAATAAGGGGCGTCGGGATAATGGGAGCAACGGACGTGGTTGATATTGGCCCTCTTCATGAGCTTTATATCTTCCTCCATCACCTCACGGGTAACAGCATGGCCCATTGAAGGCTCAGTCTCGTGACGGTTCACTCCACGGAGCTTCACCGGCTTCCCGTTAAGGTAGAAATACTTTCCGGCGAAGCCGAACTCGTCATCTTCCGCGGAGGTCTCCTTGATGCATACCTCACGGAAACCGACAATGGTCGAGAATATATCAAGCGTCTTCCCGGAAACGTCTTTGAGCTCACCTACAAGAGTATAGCGGTGGGGCGCCTCAGCGGACCAGGCTTTCGCCTCGGGATAGTCCAGGACGCAAGAAAGGGCCTGTGCCGGGAATTCGGCGACTAGGCTGTTGTCGTCGGAATATAGGACGTTCTCATAGAGCCGGTATGTTAAGGTCGATCCTTGCTGCTCGTCAAGGGATGGCCGACCTGGTCGGCCATGACTGTCATTGCCGACTTGACCGGCAATCTCGACATCAACCTTCAAGGAAGTCATTGAGGGAGTGACCTTTATATCCCTGACAGAGACCTTGGGTTTGGCCTCGAGGGCAACCTCCCTGAATATTCCGGGAAGACGGAACATGTCCTGCGCCTCGAGATTGGAACCGTCAGAATTACGGTAAACCTCAACCGCGAGGATATTCACACCTGGCTCCAGATACTCGGTTATGTCAAACTGGGCGAGATTGCGGGAGTTCTTTGAGAAGCCGACATAGTGACCGTTGATCCAAAGATAGAAGAAGGAATCCACTCCATCGAAATTGACGAATACCTTCTTGTCTCCCCAATCCTCAGGGACCTCAAACGCCCTGCGATAGGATCCGACCTCGTTACGAGCCTTGTACATTGTCCATTCCATAGGAGGCTCGCGCATAACTCCGAGCTTCCAATCTCCCGGCTTGACCTCTTTCCACCAGGGGACATTGACATTGACATAGATAGGGGTTCCGTAGCGCTGAGTGCCATCCACATCTATTCCAACAATATTCCAGTTGGAAGGCACGGGAATCACATCCCACTTAGAGTCGTCAAACTCTTTCTTGAAGAAATCCAATGGCCTCTCATCCGGATTAGGCACCCAATTGAACTTCCAATCCCCATCTAGGGTCATCCACAGAGAACTGTTTTCAGGAAGAACCTTGCGGGCGGACTCAACGTCCTGGAAAGAGAAAAACCATGCGTGCGGGGCTTCTTTGTTCAACCCGAGATACTGGGGGGACTGCCACTCCTCACCTGTAGGGGCGTCTTGACGCCCGTAAAAGAAACCGGAAAGAAGGGCTGTCAAAAACAGCAATGTCCTCATAACTATTTATTTATCAGTCTCAACGATAAGATCCAGATCCTCATCAAGGGCAGCCTTAAGGTCACGGCCACCGGAAAGAACCTTGCAGAAGCTGACCTCTTCTCCCTCTATCTTCTTAACCCTGAGCCTCGCGACCTGCTGGCGAGCCTCCTTGCCACCGATCATTTTCTTGACGTAAATGGCGAAAGTCTGCCCCTCCTGCAAGCCTTGAGCGGAACCGAGGTCGATGTAGACTTGTTTCTGCTTATCGTTCTTTATGCCTCCGCGCTCAATGATCTCGCAAGTGAGGGGGTACATCCCGTCAAAGAACCTCATCACAAGGCCAGAGAGCCTGTTGATAGCGTTCTCGACCGCCCTCTGGGGAGAATTGACCCAAGACATGTCAGACTCTGAGATCTTGAATGAAGGGCTGGCTATGACCGCGTCGGTCATGGCATCCTTGACATGAAGGGTGACGGAAAGCAAAGCCCTGTAATACACTTCAGTGCGGGTTTTCTTGACTTTCTCGCCGTCTTTATTCTTCTCCTCGTATTCTTTGACCTCGTTCTTAGTGGTCGTGGAGATATTGTTCAACGTGGCGTCGACATATATCGAACCGGGAGTCTCCACCTCTGCCTTGGTCAGCGGACCGTCCACAACCCGGAGCCTGTAGGCATCTGATATGCCCTTGAGTATGGCTGAGCGGACAGCTCCCTGATAGCCTTCCATTTGTTTTGAGGTCTGTCCGGTAAGAACCGCTGTGGCTATCTCACCAATCACTGCGCCGGCACTCTTGTCAGCTTTTTTGTGGGTGTATTCCAAATTGTTCATTGAGGCGATGATGATAGGATTCCTGTCATCATCCTGGGAGAACACGCAGACACTTGCCAGCATCATGGCCACCACTGTGGCGAGAAACATTTTGATGTTCATATCATGAGAAAATCTTGATTATACAAATATAGATATTTATCGTTAAATTTGGGATATGAAAAAGCTCATACTCCTTGCCGCTCTGGCAGTCGCATTCGCGCTAGGCGCTAATGCTCAAACCATTGATCTCAAGAACACCTGTGACTTGTCGCCTTTTGTTTTCGGACATAACCTGGAGCACACCAGGGCCGCCGTCAATGGTGGCCTGAGCGCCCAGATGATCCGTAACCGCAAGTTCGCAGGAAAGCCCTCACGCAACGAGGGCGTATGCGCCGAATGGTGCGGTATCGGGGAAAAGACTTTGTTCCAGCAAGAAGGACAGCACTACACGAAGCATATTGGCAACCCTGGCATGCAAAGGAGCAATGAACTCCGCTCCCAATCTGTCCAGAATCTGACCGAGGGACAGGTCGCGGGAATATTCCAAAAAGGGCTATTATTAAAGAAAGGTGAGACTTACGAGATGAGGACCGTGACAAAGGTGTCGGCTCCCCTTACTCTCAAGATTGAACTCACTGACCAAAATGGATCCAGGGTCTATGCGTCCAAGTCATTGGAATTGAAGCCTTCGGATGATTGGGTGGCCAGCGAATTCGACTTGACGCCTTCCGATGAGGACAAGGAAGGCTGCGTGAGGTACACCTTCAGGAAAAAGGCCGAGGTGATCTTCGGTGCCTTGTCAATGATGCCCAAGGACAATTTCCATGGGATGAGGAGCGATGTGGTCGCCAACCTCAAGGCTATAGGTCCGAGGATCATCCGCTGGCCGGGCGGCAACTTCGCCGGGGAGTACCGTTGGAAAGACGGGCTGCTTCCTGTTGACCAGAGAGGTCCTCTCCAGGCCGCGACAGAGATTGAGAGTCAACCATATTCATACGGATTTGACTTCCACGAGATTGACACGGATGACTTCATAGCCCTTTGCCGGGAGGTCGGAGCCGAGCCGATGATCACGATTAACATCGCTTGGAGTGAACCGGAAGAAAGCGCCGAGTGGGTGGAGTACTGCAACGGAGGGGAGGACACTGAATATGGCAAAATAAGAGCGGAAAGAGGCCACAAAGAGCCGTATAATGTGCATTTCTGGTCCCTTGGCAACGAGATGGGATATGGCCATATGGAAGGGCCGAAAGGCCCCGAAGGCTACGCAGAGATGGCCGGGAAGCATGCTGACGCGATGTTGGGGGCAACTCCGGATCTGGAGCTTTGCTCCTCTGGGCCATATCCTAATGACAACTGGGCGAAATATTCCGCGGCACCTCTCGCTGACAAGGTAAAATACATTTCCCTCCACCACTATGCCGGAGGAAGCAAGCGATTCACGACACCTGAGGACATCAAGACGTCTTATGAGGAGATCACCTCCTCCTTCCAAGGGAATATTAACCTCGCGAGGAAGATGAGGGAAAGCCTCAACGCGACTGGAAAAGACATGCACATCTCTTTTGACGAGTGGAACCAGTGGTATTCCTGGTACCGTCCGTCCTGTGTCAGTGAAGGGATCTACGCCGCCAGGACCATGCATTTCTACATCAACGAGAGCGCGGCTCTTGACATACCGATAGTCTGCTACTTCCAGCCAATCGGAGAGGGTGCCATACTGATCACCCCGGAAGGCAGCCGCCTCACGGCTAATGGCCAGATTTTCGCGATGATGAAAGCCCACCAAGACGGGAAGGTCTGCAAGATCATGGATGATGAGGACTACACTACCGCCGCTACAATAAAAGACGGGGTCTTGACAATCACCCTGATCAACCCTGGCTACGATACGGACAGGGAGTTCTGTTTCGCTCTGAAAGGGAAAGTCCTTGACGCG
>ONSC01000134.1 GCA_900320365.1 uncultured Bacteroidales bacterium | reverse complement strand
CTGAAGGAAAGAAACACTTGGAAAAGGTCCGGGATGTCTTCGTTTTTTTTTTTTTTTTCAGTCTCCGGTACTCAGATGTGGAGAATCTGAAAAAGAGCGATGTAAAGGATTCGTTTATCGACGTAACAACAGTAAAGACTGCCGATAGCATAAGGATCGAGTTCAACAAGGTAACGCAACGAATCCTGGACAAATACAAGGATGTTCCTATCCCTGGTGATAAGGCTCTCCCTGTTATCTCCAACCAGAAAATGAATGCGGAGTTGAAAGAACTCTGTAAGTTGGCAGACATATCCGAACCGGTACGCAAAACCTTCTACAAGGGTAATGAACGGCGTGATGTAACATCGCCAAAACACGAACTCGTCAGCACCCATACCGGCCGTCGTTCCTTCATCTGTAATGCTCTTGCGAAAGGAATTCCAGTCAATGTCGTAATGCAGTGGACAGGTCACGCTGACTACAAGTCAATGAAGCCTTATGTTGATGTCGCCGATAGCATCCGCGTCCAGGAAATGCAGAAGTTCAACACGGACGACATCAAAATATAGTTTTTCTAGAAGCGACACAAGCGGCACAACCGACACTCTCCGGAAATGACAAAGTGTAAACCCATATTTACACTTTGTGTAAAGTCCTTTACAGTCTTTACACTTTGCATTATTTCGTAAGTTATTGACAAACAATAATTTAATTGAAATGGCTCGGTGTTTGTTTACGTCTTGTCAAACGGCAAAAGTGTAAATACCATAAAGATGATTCAAGTATCCAACCTTTCCAAAATCTTCCGGACGGAAGAGATCGAGACCACGGCGCTGAACGGCGTCAGCTTTGAAATCAAGGACGGGGAGTTCGTCGCCATCATGGGCCCTTCGGGCTGCGGCAAGTCCACGCTGCTGAATATCCTGGGCTTGCTGGACAACCCCACCAGCGGCAGCTATGAACTCCTCGGCACAGAGGTGGCGAACCTCAAGGAGAAGGAGCGCACCAAGTTCCGCAAGGGCAACATCGGCTTCGTGTTCCAGAGCTTCAACCTGATTGACGAACTCAATGTGTATGAGAACATTGAGCTGCCGCTTCGGTATCTGAACATCAGTGCCAGTGAGCGTAAGGCCAAGGTAACAGATATCATGAATCGAATGAATATCAGCCACCGTGCCCAGCATTTCCCGCAGCAACTCTCCGGTGGTCAGCAGCAGCGCGTGGCCATCGCTCGCGCCGTCGTGGCAGGCCCGAAACTGATCCTCGCCGATGAGCCTACCGGTAACCTCGACTCCAAGAACGGCAAAGAGGTTATGGATCTTCTCACCGAGCTGAACCAGGATGGCACCACCATCGTGATGGTGACCCACAGCCAGAAGGACGCCGCTGTCGCCCAGAGGACCATCGACCTCTTTGACGGCCAGATCGTCTCCGACGTGAAGAACGAGCTTTAATAAATCCAATGAAGAGTTTCCTGAAGTTCCTTTCCCGCAATAAGTTATACACGGTCATAGAGGCTGTGGGGCTGGCCGTGAGCCTAGCGTTCGTGATTCTGATCGGCAGCTATGTCGTGCAGCAGTATAAGGTCGCGCATGAGTCGCCGGACTGGAAGCGGACCTTCACGCTGGGAAATGATGACTTTCTTGGCCTGACCTATTGGGACAAAGAGGAACTGGAGATGAATATTCCGGAAGTCGAGGCGGCGACCCACGTGGCGATGCTCTGGCAGCCGAGAATACAAAGCGGCGAACAACCAATCCAAGCATCTGGAATCGAGACCGACGCCGACTTCTTCAAGGTGTTTCCGGAATATCACCTCCTGGAGGGAAGTCTCGGGGATTTTGTAGGCAAGGATGACATCCTGATCAGCGAATCCTTCGCTCGAAAGATTGCCGATCAGGTCGGCAATGACGCAACCGTCACAACCGGCAGGGCCTCTGCCGTCACCCCCGGCTTGACCGGGGGTCTCATCGGCCAAGTCATCAAGGTGGATCAAACGGACCGCACCATCAAGGGCATATTCGCGGACTTCGACGGCTCCTTCTTCATGCCCGTGGACATAATCACGAATATCAGCGCGACTTGGGCTGCGGAACAGGGGAAAGCCTTCAATAGCATCGGAAACTACACAACGTGGTTCAGTGTTCGTGAAGACGCCGACCTCGCTGATGTGGAGGCAAAGGTAAAAACCCTTCTGCACAAAAACTACGACCCCACTTGGGGGCAGGAGAAGGTGGATTCCTGGAAATCTTACCGTATGGATGAGGCCTTCTTCTTCACCGGTGGCAGCAACGGCCTCACCCGTACGGGGAATGTCCAGATACTGCGCCTGCTGACCATCGTTGTCCTGCTGCTTTTGCTTTCGGCCATCTTCAATTATGTGAACCTGAGCCTGGCGCTTACGGGTAAACGCGCGAAGGAAATGGCCACCCGGAGGCTCCTCGGGGCCGACAAGACCGGCATCTTATGGAAATATATCGGCGAATCCGTGGCCTTTACCGCGGTATGTTTCGCGGTGGCGCTGCTGTTGGCTGATTTCTTGGCTCCCATGGTGAATAGCTTGGTTTCCACCAGCGACCCTGATGAGTTGATGCTGGGCATGGGAGACACCAGTGTCAGGCTGTCATTCATGATGACACCCGGGTATATTATGGCGTACTTGGTTGGCATTCTGGTTCTGGGCGTCATCAACGGTTTACTCCCGGCTTTCGCGGCATCACGCTACCAGCCTATAGATGTGATCAAAGGCACTCTTCGACGCCGTAACAAAATGATACTCAGCAAGGTATTCATTGTCGTCCAGAACGTCCTTTCGGTTTTCTTGATCGCGATGGCCCTGGTGATGGAGGTTCAGATGCGGCATATGCTCACAAGGCCGACGCACTCAGCGACGGACAACCTTTACTACATTGAGTATTCAGCACAGAACTATGACCAGATGAAACTTTTCAAGGACAAAGTGGAACAACTTCCCTTTGTGACAAAAGCTGGCGTGGGACGAGGCATTCCGGGACTCATAAATATGACTATGGGGGTCAGGGTGGACGAAGAACACCACGTGGATATGCCCGTGATACTTTGCGACTCCACCTATTTCAAACTGCTGGGACTGGAAGTGGAGGAGGATTTCGGACATCCGCTGACGCATTCGCTGTGGATGAGCCGGAGCGCTTTCAATGCGGCAGGGGTGTCAGACACATCTACCGTATTCCCGAGGAGAATCAGCATGAACGGAGCAAAGCCGGAGTTCATCGGGGGAATCGTGACGGACTTTCCCGCCCGTCCCGCATCAGAAAGCGATATCAATCCCAATGGCGGTGTCATCGTTACACGAGTAGAGGAACTGTATTATGCGAATTGCCTGCTCATCGGGACGACCGGTGAAGACAAATCCTATGATGACCAGATCCGGCAAGCTTACCGGGAATTCCGCCTTGAGACCTCCGGTGTGGAGGAACCCTCCTGGCGATATGGCTTCATCAAAGACATCAACCGTAAGCAACTGGCTCCGGTACGCAGGACCTTGCACCTCGTGGAACTATTTGCTGTTCTGGCGGTTCTTATATCCCTGCTGGGGCTTCTTGCGATGAGCACGTACTTCGCAGACGAGAACACCAAGCAGATTGCGGTGCGTAAGGTTTTCGGGGCAGATGTGAACAGCGAGACTTGGAGGAATGTGAAGAGCTATATGATCTTGACGGGTGTCGCTTGCCTGATCGGCATTCCGCTGGCGATCTGGGCTGCCCAGGTCTATCTGGAGCGGTTCGCCTACCGGGCTGAAGGGTACGGATGGGTGTTCGCGGTTGCCGTGGTTATCTCCCTGGCAATCTCCTTCGGCACCGTCCTCTGGCAGACCCTCAAGGCCGCCCGGACCAACCCCGCGACAGAACTGAAAAAAGAATAGAGATGAGAAGCTACCTGAAGTTCTTAAGTAGAAACAAACTATACACGGCCATCGAGGCAGCCGGGCTCATCGTGAGCCTGGCCTTCGTGGTTATTATCGCCTGCTACACTTGGCAGCAGTTCTCCACAGCCAGGGAAGCGGTTGACCATCAGAGGATTTATGCCCTCAGCGGCGGTCAGGAATACTTGTCTGCATGGCCGGGCGAGTTGTCGGTTGTCATGGACCGTGTCCCTGACGTGGAGGCTGGAGGAAGGGTCAGTGATTTCGGAACCTCAGCGATCTTCAACGGGCAGAGAGTCCAGGGATCGGTCGGTCTTTATGAGATAGATCCAGAGATATTCGAATTCATCCCGCAGACATTCATCTCCGGGTCTGCGGATGTCTTGAAAGACAGGAGCCAGGTGATTCTCGGGGAGTCTTTCGCGAACAAGATATCCCCAGACATGGATCCTGTCGGTAAGACTATCATCGTCAGGAATGACACCTGTGTGGTGGGAGGAGTACTCAAGGAAAATGAACGTTCCATCTTGGAAGGGAGCGACATCTACCGTGCCTTCAGAGGACCGGACGAAGTGTCCACCTCGGAATTCATCTTCCCGTTGAACCTGGTTTTGATCAAACTCAGGGAAGGGGCCGACCACAAAGAGACAAGGGCGCTTATTGACACGCTGATACGGCAGGAGTTCGCCAATTTCTATAAGGTCAACAAGCCGGAGCGCCCGATGACCATGCCATTCAAGGATGTTTACTTCTACAAGTCCGGAAGTGTCCTGAAAGAGGGTAACAAGTCCCTCCTGTATGTGTTGATAGCGGTCGGAATCCTTCTGTTGGCCTCCGCTCTTTTCAACTACATCAACCTCAGCGTCGCCCTGGCGGGCAAGAGGGCAAAGGAGATGGCCATCCGCTCGACCCTTGGGGAGTCCAAGGGCAGGATACTCTGGCGATATGTCTCAGAATCAATTGCTTTCGTGGCCGTCTGCATGGCTTTGGCAATGCTTTTGGCCAAATCTCTTGAGCCGGTTTTCAACCGGTATATGGTGGGAGACATAGGGCTTGACGTGGCATATTCACCGCTGTATCTCGCCGCTTACATCTTGATCGCCTGCCTGGTGGGAGCCATCTCCGGGATTGTTCCCGCAGCTATGACTTTCCGTCACGACCCGGTCTCCATCATCAAGGGAGAGCAGCGGCGTCAGACCAAGAGCCTTTTTTCCAAGGTTTTCATCATCATCCAGAATGTGATCACCGTCGCTCTGATTGCGATGGCCCTTGTCATGGAGCTCCAGTACAACCACCTCGTGAACATGCCTTTGGGAGCGAATGTTGACAACCTTTATTACATCTCATCCGGAGACGTTGGAAGAGACGCGCTGGCGGCGAAGCCATACGTTGACAAGATAGGAGTATCTGAAGGTTTCCCGGGCAAGGGAAACATCTCGATCTCCACGACGGTTGATGGCCAGAAATATTACATCCGTCTGCTCCAGTGCGATGAGGATGCGTTTGAAATGTTCGGATTCGAGAAGGTCAAGGATTTTGGCAGGCCAAAGAAGAGCTCCTTATGGTTCACTGAATCAGCGGCGAGGATTTATAATATCGATGAGGAGAATCAAGCCGCGCCTGATGTGTTTGGCAAGATCTGGGGCCAGATGGAGACTGGCGGAATAATCAAGGACTTCGCGACCAAGAGCGCGTCAGAGATCTCTGGGAACGAAATCGGTATTGTCGCGATAAACGACTTGGAGGGCCAGTCAACTTGCGTTTTGAAGCTTAACAGGTTCGATCCGGAGGTTCGCGCTGAGTTAAAGGAAATCGGCCGCCAGGAGAGTCTCAGGATAACCGGCGACGAGGAATATGGAGAGAAAAACTACGGGTACATCCCTGACCTTATCAAGAAAGGTATGGAGAAGACCCGGAACTTCATCAGCCTCATTGAGTTATTCATGCTGCTCGCGACGATCATCTCGCTCCTCGGGCTGGTCGCCATGAGCGCCTATTACGCCGGGATGCAGACCAAGGATATAGCGGTAAGGAAGGTCTTCGGCGGGACTGTCGCTTCCGAGACAAGGAAGGCAGTCACTGAATATCTTATCCTGGTCGGGGTGGCTATCCTGATAGGGGTGCCGATCGCGGTGTTCCTCGCCGAGCGTTACTTGAGACAGTTCTACTACAGGATTGATGGCTACGGCTGGGTGTTCGTGGTCGGTGCCGTGATCGCCTTGGTGATCTCGTTCCTCGCCGTCCTCTGGCAAACCCTCAAGGCCGCCCGGACCAACCCCGCGACAGAACTGAAAAAAGAATAGATTCTTCACTACGCTCAGAATGACATATTATTTGAAACCTATACGTAGCCTCGGGGCAACATCGCTGTTTAATAAGCCAGATAGCATGGCTACTCCTTGTTCTGTGAAGGCAAAAGGTGGCGCGGAGTCCTTTCTTTTTGATGATATCACAAATTGTGATGACATCTCCCTGACCTCTTCCACCGTTAATTGGAACATAAAATCAGATGGGAATCTTTTCAGGTTTCTCTT
>ONSC01000133.1 GCA_900320365.1 uncultured Bacteroidales bacterium | reverse complement strand
GGACTGGCCACGCCGACAGCCCTGACCGCCGGGATCGGTAACTGCGCCCGCAAGGGAATCCTGATAAAAGACGCCGATTCTCTCCAAATAGCGAAAGACATTGACACTATCGTGTTCGACAAAACCGGGACCATCACCAAAGAATTAGCCGCGGATGTCGTACCTACAGCTGAGATGGATTTCGTGGATGAGGTGAAGGAAACCTCCGCCGCCGCTGTGGCGGAACTGAAGCGGATGGGACTTGATGTTTACATGATTTCCGGGGATAATCCTGAGAGAGCAGGGAAAGTGGCCTCTAAGGTTGGGATAGAGAATGTGATATCAGGAGTTCTTCCCGACCGGAAACACGAGCATATCAAGGAGTTGAAGTCCCAAGGCAGAAAGGTCGCCATGGTAGGAGACGGTATCAATGACAGCCCGGCCTTGGCGCTGGCGGACTTGAGTGTGGCAATGGGAAACGGGACTGACATAGCCATGAACGCATCAATGGTCACGATCGTCAATTCCGATCTGAACTCAATCCCCCAGCTGATCAAAATGTCCAGAAGGACCAGCAAAATCATTAAGGAGAACCTCTTCTGGGCTTTCATCTACAATATTCTCGCTGTTCCTATTGCGGCAGGCATTTTATATCCGGTCAACGGCTTCCTTCTGAACCCGATGATCGCCGCGGCCTGCATGGCCCTCAGCTCTGTCTGTGTGGTGACGAACTCCCTACGCCTGAAGAGAGGTTAGGCTTTCCTGACGATTCTGGCTCCGAGAGAATTCAAACGGTTCTCGATGTCCTGGTAGCCGCGGTCAATCTGCTCGATATTCCCGATCTCGCTGGTTCCTTTAGCCGACATCGCGGCGAGGAGCAAGGCGATACCAGCCCTGATATCCGGAGACAGCATACGGCCGCTCCTTAGCTGGTTCTTATGATCGTGGCCTATCACGACCGCCCTGTGAGGATCGCAAAGGATTATCTGAGCACCCATATCTATGAGACGGTCAACGAAGAAGAGCCTGCTCTCGAACATCTTCTGATGAATCAGGACACTTCCACGGCACTGTGTGGCCACAACCAGGATAACGCTCAAAAGGTCAGGTGTGAGTCCAGGCCAAGGAGCGTCAGCTATAGTCATGATCGAGCCATCCATGAAGGACTCGATAATATAACTCTCCTGCTCTGGAACGAATATGTCATCCCCCCTCTGCTCGAGTTTGACACCAAGACGACGGAAACTCTCCGGAATAATGCCCAGATTGTCATAGGAAGTGTCCTTTATGGTGATGGAACTCTGGCAAAGCGCGGCCATACCAATGAAACTACCGACCTCGATCATGTCCGGCAATATCTTGTGAGATGCCCCGTGAAGGCTCGATACTCCTGTGATGGTCAACAAGTTGGAGCCTATCCCCTCTATCTTTGCCCCCATGGCCGTAAGCATCTTGGAGAGCTGCTGGATGTATGGCTCGCAAGCGGCATTATAGATGACAGTCTTCCCTTCCGCGAGACAGGCGGCCATAAGGATGTTTGCTGTTCCGGTGACCGATGCCTCATCAAGTAGCATGTATTTGCCTGTCAAGTGTTTACCTTCAGGCAACTGCAGCCTGTATGCCTTTCGGGTCGTGTCATAATCAAGCTCGGCACCCAGGGACATGAGGCCTGAAATGTGGGTGTCCACCCTGCGGCGTCCAATCTTGTCCCCGCCAGGTTTAGGGAACCACACCCGGCCCACTCTGGCGAGCAATGGTCCGGCGACCATCACGGAACCTCTCAGAGTAGAACACATCCGCACGAACTCCTTGCTTTCAATAAAATCCAGATTCAGTTTCTCAGCCTTGAATGTGTATTCTCCCTCTGATTTCCTGCAGACCTGGACGCCCATCATCTGAAGCAAAGAGATAAGGTTCTTTACATCAAGTATTTCCGGGACGTTTGACATCTGAACCTCCTCGGTGGTGAGGAGAACGGCGCTAATGACCTCAAGTGCCTCGTTCTTGGCTCCCTGTGGAGCTATGGTACCGCTCAATCTGTGGCCTCCCTCAATTATGAATGAACTCATTGTATTGGTTATTAGACATATTCAACTTCACGCTCGAGGTCAACCCCGAACTTTTCCTTAATGGAAGACTGTATCTCAGCCGCCAGGGCCATGACATCCTCCGGCGCGGCATTCCCAGAACCGTTGACGATCACCAACGGCTGTTTCTCATAAACCGCAGCTCCGCCGTGTCCACGGCCTTTCCAGCCACACTTATCAATCATCCACGCGGCGGGAACCTTCACAAGTCCCTCCCCCACCTCGAAATGAGGCACAGGCCCCAGACCATCTCGAAGAGCTATCTGCTGAATGCTGGCATAATGCTCAGCTGTGACATAAGGATTACGGAAAAAACTACCGGCACTCCCAAGCTCCGACACTTCAGGAAGCTTGGATTTACGGATGGAAGTCACTGTCTCCCTTATCATTCCCGGGGAAAGATGGTCAATGGCATCTTGCCCGAAACGCTCAATTACAGCTTCCCTGACATGACCGTAATCCAGAATCGGGACAGGGGTCTCGGAGACCTTGAATATGACTCCCGTCACGATATATCTCCACTTCCATTCATGCTTGAAACGAGAGTCACGATATGCGTACCCGCACTCCTCCGCCGGAATTCTCACCACGACAGCATCATGGGTATCCACACATTCGACAGAGGAGATCAACTCACAAACCTCCCTTCCATACGCCCCGATATTCTGAACCGCTGAGGCTCCGACCTCTCCGGGAATATATGAGAGATTTTCAGGCCCCCAGAGTCCTTCAGAAGCGCACCACTCGCAGAATTCGTCCCAAACAACGCCAGCACCGACATGAACTCTTCCCGAATCCTGCCTCACAATACCTTTGATCGCGCCGTGGAGGATTGTACCAGGAAAATCCTTGGTGAGAAGAAGGTTGCTGCCTCCCCCGATTGGAAAGAGAGGACGAGGCAACGATGGATCCGAAACAGCTTCCCTCAACTCATCCACATGATCATATTCAACGAGACAGCGGCACTTCACATTCATCTTGAATGTGTTCATGCAGCCAAGGCTTGTATCAAAGCTAATCTTCATACTTTCAAATATACAAAAAAAAGCCGGCAGTTAAAACCGCCGGCCTTAATAATGGTCTTTATTGGATTACTGCTCGTCAGGTCCCTGGTCCTGAGGGCCGTTCTGAGGGCCTTGAGGGCCACCCTGAGGGCCGTAAGGATTCTGGCCTGCGGCACCTTGCTGAGCCTGGTACATCTTCTCGAATGCCTTGCTGAGAGCCTCAGAGTATCTGTCGATGTCTGAGAGGTTCTGAGTCTTGACAGCCTCTTTAAGGAGGTTGACATTGCTCTCGACCTCAGCTTTCACGTCAGCGGGGACCTTGTCTCCATTGTCCTTGAGGAATTTCTCAGCCTGGAAGCAGAGAGCGTCAGCGTTGTTGATCTTGTCTACCCTCTCCTTGGCGGCCTGGTCGGCAGCCTCATTGGCCTTGGCCTCATCACGCATCCTCTGAATCTCGGCATCGGAAAGACCGGAAGAAGCCTCGATCCTGATGTTCTGCTCCTTGCCTGTAGCCTTGTCCTTCGCGGACACATTGAGGATACCGTTCGCGTCTATATCGAAAGTAACCTCGATCTGAGGGATTCCTCTAGGAGCGGGTGCGATTCCATCCAGATGGAAGAGACCGAGCTCCTTGTTGTCCTTGGCCATCGGACGCTCACCCTGGAGAACATGGATCTCGACTGAAGGCTGGTTGTCAGCCGCTGTGGAGAAGACCTGGCTCTTATGGGTAGGTATAGTCGTGTTGGCGTCAATCAGCTTTGTCATGACACCACCGAGTGTCTCGATACCGAGCGACAGCGGAGTGACATCCAGAAGGAGGACATCCTTCACGTCACCGGCGAGGACACCACCCTGGATGGAGGCGCCTATAGCGACGACCTCGTCAGGATTGACGCTCTTGTTTGGTTCCTTTCCGAAGAAGTCCTTGACAAGCTGCTGGACTTTAGGAATACGAGTTGAACCTCCGACGAGAAGGACCTCGTCAATATCGGAAGCCTGGAGACCGGCGTCGCGGAGAGCGATACGGCAAGGCTCGATGGACCTCTGGAACAGGTTGTCGCAGATCTGCTCGAACTTAGCCCTGGTAAGGGTCTTCACAAGGTGCTTGGGAATGCCGTCGACTGGCATGATGTACGGAAGGTTAATCTCCGTGGAAGTCTGGTTGGAAAGCTCGATCTTTGCTTTCTCAGCAGCCTCTTTGAGCCTCTGGAGAGCCATAGGATCCTTCTTGAGGTCGATCCCGCCATTCTCAGCGGCGAACTCCGCGGCCAGCCAGTTGATGATCTCCTGGTCGAAGTCATCACCGCCGAGGTGGGTGTCACCATTGGTGGACTTGACCTCGAACACACCACCACCCAACTCAAGGATGGAGATATCGAAAGTACCACCACCAAGGTCATAGACAGCGACCTTCATGTCCTTGTTCTTTTTGTCAAGGCCATATGCGAGAGCGGCGGCGGTGGGCTCGTTGATAATCCTCTTCACATCCAGACCGGCGATCTTTCCAGCCTCCTTGGTAGCCTGACGCTGTGAGTCAGAGAAGTAAGCCGGGACTGTGATGACAGCCTCAGTGACATCCTGACGGAGATAGTCCTCAGCAGTCTTCTTCATCTTCTGGAGAATCATGGCTGAGATCTCCTGCGGTGAGTAAAGCTTTCCATTGATGTCAACACGGGGGGTATTGTTCTCTCCCCTGACGACTTTATAAGGAACACGGCTGACCTCTTTGGTGACCTGGTCGTAAGTCTCTCCCATGAATCTCTTAATGGAAAAGACGGTGTTCTGAGGGTTGGTGATAGCCTGACGCTTAGCCGGGTTACCGATCTTCCTCTCACCGCCGTCAGTGAAAGCCACGACGGAAGGGGTTGTCCTCTCACCCTCGTTATTGATTATGACGGTAGGCTGGTTGCCTTCCATGACCGAAACGCACGAATTGGTGGTTCCAAGGTCGATTCCGATGATTTTTCCCATATTCTTTTCTCCTTTTATTGTTTACAAAATTAATCCGGGACTGACACCACGGTCAGCCTCGGATCAAATAACCAATGTTGTGCCAAGCCTCGAAGGCTGACAAATTGTCACTCGTGGGTGGAGAATCTCTGCTTGGCTAATGTCTCATAGTCAGTCCCTGGGCGTCCATAATTGACATAAGGATGGATGGATATGCCACCTCTGGGGGTGAACAATCCAAGCACCTCGATGTACTTCGGATCCATCAGGCGCACAAGATCGTTGAGAATTATATTCACGCAATCCTCATGGAAACCGCCATGGTTGCGGAAACTGAACAGATAGAGCTTGAGGCTCTTACTCTCAACCATCCTCATGTCAGGGATATAACTGATGCGGATCTCGGCGAAATCCGGCTGGCCGGTAATCGGGCACAAAGTCGTGAACTCAGGACAGTTGAACCTCACCCAGTAGTCCCTGCCAGGATGCATGTTCTCAAAAGTCTCAAGGACTTCCGGAGCATAATCCATCTTGTATCTGGTCTCGTGGCCAAGGGCCTCCAGGCCCTCTTTTTTCCTGTCTTCCATATATTCCTAAAAATCTAAAATCTTGAAAGGATTGTAACGGACATCGTTGTCATAGACATCCTCCTCCACAGCCTTAAGCTTCTTGACGATAGCCGCAGTCACAGGAAGGATCAGTATCTCGTAAAGAACTTTGAAGGACACTTGGCAAAGCATCATCCACCCGAGATTCCTTATCGGCGTACCCCAGAAAGCTATGGGCATGAATATCAAAGAGTCAAGGCACTCCCCCGCCAGGGATGACACTATAGCCCTCAGAGAGAATCCCTTTCCACCCTGGGCCACTTTCATCTTGCTCAGGACATAGGCGTTGAAGGTGGAGCCGGCGAGGAATGCGAGAAGAGAGGCCAGAAGCACCCTGGGCGCCATCTTGAACACAAAATCGAAATGCTCGCCACCCGTCCAGAATGAAGCGGCAGGGAGTAGCACAGCTATCTGGGCCATGATCGCCACGAAAAGATTCATGGCGAAGCCGATCCAGATGACCAGGCGCGCTTTCCTATATCCCCATACCTCAGTGAAACAGTCATTGAGAATATATGAGATCGGGAAGATCAAAACCGCACACGGCAGAGCGACCTTTCCTATCGCGAAAACCTTGGCGGCGAATAAGTTAGAGGTGATAAGGCATACCGTGAAGATCACGGCCATCAGCGTGAATGCTGGAGAAAAACTTCTTTTTGTCATTCCTAGTTTTTTAAGTGGTTTCCTAGTACACTATAATCATTGCTGGCCTGACCGGCCATCTATCAGTCACCGGCCTCCTTCAGGCGCTCGGCGTTCTCAGCGATCTGCAATTGATTGATGCACTCCTGGATG
>ONSC01000131.1:6743-12196 GCA_900320365.1 uncultured Bacteroidales bacterium | reverse complement strand
AAACCATCTTGGTGCTGCTTGGCGTAGAAGTTATCCAGCGTCCTCTGGAACGGGAAGAAACGGTATCCGTAACGGGCAAACATCATCATGAAAGAATCATCCCACATGAATATATTCCCGTTGTAAGCGACATCAAGATACGGGGAGACGAAACCTGAGCCCTCCTGAGGCTGTCGGATGTTGCCGACAGCGATCTTCCAGGCATGCCAGTACATCTCAATCTCCTTCTCATGGCCCTCCCATATAGGAGAGGGAAGAATCTTCTGCGCCTCCTTGAAGGATTTGGGAGCCTTTGTCTCCGGCTTCATCGTCCGGAAAGAGTTCTCCGAAACGAATATATTCTTGACATAGGTGTTCTTGTACGGAAGGTCATAGGGTCCGGACTTGAGATCCTGGGCCGATATACCGACCGCACAAAGCGCCATCAAGGCGGTGGTTATAAGGATTCGTCTCATTTCTTTACTATACGTTTAATCGCGCGAGCGATGTCGTAATTCATATAAGTGCCCTTGAACTCCTGCGATCCGGGCCCATAAGCGAACACCGGCAATGCGAGCGGAGTGTGGTCATCTGAGTTGTAGATGGCCAGCACGTGACCGGTGGCAAGATCGCCATCAAGTATTGTGAGCCCTCCGGTCTCGTGGTCCGCAGTCACCACGACAAGTGTCTCCCCGTTGCTGTCAGCGAACTTAAGTGCCTCAGCCACAGCCAAATCAAAACTCAGAGTCTCTATAATCGAGGCGGGCAAGCAGTCGGAATGCCCCGCATAGTCAATCTTAGCTCCCTCAACCATCAAGAAGAATCCCTTCTTTGAGGATTTCTGAAGCTTGGCTATAGACTCCTTGGTTATATCAGCAAGGAAACTCAAAGTCTCCTGACGGGCATAGGCCCCCATCCTCCGGTCAGCGCAAATAACTCTGCCGGGAATGGAACTCACGCTCAAAGCGTCATGAGTGTAGTTGAATCCATTCGCTTTAATCGCGGTCATAAGGTCGAAACCATCCTCCCGGGGATCCTCGAAATAGTCTGTCCCACTACCGGCAAGAAGATCAAGGGTTTTGTTTGTGGCCAAGTACCTAGTCACTTTCTCGATACTGTCGCGTTCAGCAGTGTGGGCGTAGAAAACACTGGGGGTGGCATCCGCAAGGTCACCCAAGGTGACAACTCCGACAGCCTTCCCTTGGGCGTGGAAATAGTCGCTCAAAGAAGGATACTCCACTGAGCCGTCCTCATTGGAAGCAATATGCCTGGTCCAGGATATCTCACCCGTTGCCAAAGCACTACCACCAGATGCTGAATCCCCGATAAAATCGTCATTAGGATTATAGAACTGAAGACCCATGTTCTTCATTCTCAGCATAGAAAGGTCACGTCCATTAGCGTAAGCTCCTGACAGAATCTGATTCAATCCCATACCGTCTCCGATAAGGAATATGACATTCTTAACCTTCTTGGTGGAACCGTCGTTCCTGTAGGTGGGAGTATAGACGTCAATCCCCTTGTCGAGCATCATCTTCTCATTCTGGAAGCCCTGGAAATCACGGGTCGCCTTGTCCAGCTTCTTTGTCCCGGTGACACCAGCCTTGACGGTATGGCGTCCCATCCTGAAGTTCTTGTTGGTCCAGTCATCAAAGAAAAGAGCGCATTTGGCAGGATGATCTGTATTGAAGATATCCACCCCAAGCCTATGGAAGGTGAAATAGGCGGTGGTCCCTTCTGGAGCATCCCAGAAGCGGATAGGCTTCCCAATAGCATGTACGGCATCAATGGCGGCCGTAACGGCTTCCATTTCAGGCTTAATCATCCTACCCTTGCCGTTCCACTTCTTGGCGAACTTGCGGAAGTCGGTGCTGATCATCGCGATTTGCTTTAACTGATCAGGGGTATAATTGAGTTTCCCATCCGTGAAGTCACCGTCATACCAAAGCCAGGATGGCCATTCACCATAATCGGCTGGGGCGGGATATCCACCTGTGATGACTATCCTGACACCTTTCTCGCTCGCGAACACATCCGGAAACTCTTCAGCGAGAGCCACTACTCCGGGAAGGGCATCAGAACTCTTGAGATCGACAACCAACTGAAGGAGATCATCGCTTCCCTTCCACATTCGTCCGCCATTCTCACGGAACTTCTTGACTATCGGCTCGATGTACATGGATCGCAGGCTACGG
The DNA here is from genome assembly GCA_900320365.1 of uncultured Bacteroidales bacterium. Lineage (GTDB taxonomy): Bacteria > Bacteroidota > Bacteroidia > Bacteroidales > UBA932 > Cryptobacteroides. The sequence goes on along the minus strand of ONSC01000131.1, from coordinate 10,022 downwards.
TCGGCCTTCACATCCTTCCTGTTGTGAGCCACGAGAATCTCGCCGTCCTGAAGGAACACATCGGCCTCAATCGAGGTGCAATGCTGTGAATACGCCTCCCAGAAAGGAGCAATACGATCGTAATCATTGTGGGAATGATAAGCGATGGGACGCTGTGCCTGGAGAGTCAGGCTCAACGCCGCAGCCGCGAAGATTATCAGTATTTTACGCATATCGTTATATTAATTGTCATTCTGAGCGAAACGAAGAATCTATTTATGCCAAACCGCATCTTTCGGTATCCTTTCAAACTTCTCTCCCCCCTGAGGCTTCCAAGCCCAGAAAAGGCTCTGCCCCTCGTAATCCTCCAGATAGGAGAGGCGGAAAGGATGAGGTCCCTTTTTAAGGGGAATACGACCGGTGGCTGTGTAAGCCGCATGTGAACCATCGTTGTCCACCACAATCTTTCCGTCTATCTCCAGAAGAGCGCCATCATCGCTGCGGAGAGCGAAGTCCCAGATGCCATCCTCAGGGACATCCAGATAGCCAGTGAACACATATCCGAAATGATCCTCATCCGTAGCATCCTTAATCGAGGGAGATTCCATCAATCCTGAGGAAACAGGGCGGCTTGCCCTGACATCAGAGGTGCGTGAGAAAAGGCCAGTATGGTAGGTGTATTTACATCCATGCTTTAGTCCAGACACCTTCGCCGAAGGTAAGAAAACAGCGGGAACAGCATGTACTCTCATCTTTTCACTTGGTGCCAACCCATCCTTGAACGCCCTGGCGGTGATAATCACATCACTATTGATCGTGAATGGCTTCTCGAAAAGAGCGGCATTCTCATCCGGGTCAGTGCCGTCCAGTGTATACCTGATCGTGGCTCCCTCAGTCCTGCTCCTCAGGAGAACCTCAAAGTCTCCTTCGTAATATACGGGATCTCCAGTGACATAAGGCATGGATACCTGATCACCCGCAGTCATGGAATACGGAGCCTGGAGATTATCCCGGTCTGAGACCGGCTCCTTCGACAACTCGAAGGCCAGTTCGCCTCCATCACGCAGTCTATCGAAAGTAATAAACTGAGCATCAACAGGTTCCCCATTAAAGGTAACTGATTTGATGTATGGATATTCAGGATGATCGGCAGTGATAACAAGATCCTCCTCTCCAAACAATGAGATGACGGTCCTCTTGAAAAGAGGAGCCGTGAATACATATTCACCAGTTCCGGGGCAGATAGGATAAATACCGAGTGACGAGAGGATGTACCACGCCGACATCTGGCCGCAGTCCTCATTGCCGCTGATGCCCTCGGGAGTGGGAGAATACATTTCCTGAAGTAACTGACGCACAAGCTTTTGGGACTTACAAGGCTGACCCAGGAAATTGTATAGATATGCCATGTTATGGCTGGGCTCATTGCCGTGGGCGTACTGGCCGACAAGACCGGTCATGTCACCGATATCAGTCCCGGGATCCCTCTCGTCATACGTGAACAGGGAGTCCAGGGCGGCGACCATGGCGTCCTTGCCTCCCATAAGAGCCGTCAATCCATTGAAGTCGTGAGGAACGAAGAACCGGAATTGCCACGGGATACCTTCGGTGTAGTCCCTGGAGCTGCCGATCGGATTGAACCTAGGCATCCAGTTACCGTCAGAGTCCCTTCCACGCATGAAACCAGTTGAGGCATCAAACAGGGCGGTGTAGCGCCTTGCCCTGGAATAATATTCATTGGCTATATCCTCAAGTCCAAGTTCCTCGGCCATCCGATAGATGCACCAATCATCATAGGCGAATTCCAGAGTCTTGGAAACCGACTCTGCCTGAATGTTGGCGGGAACATACCCATAAGCGTTGTAAGACTCAGAGCTCGCATCAGTGTTGGAGGCTTTTATCATGGCCTTGAAAGGCTCCTCATAATCGAAAGAGTGGAGATTGAGCCAAGCGTCCGCCATCATGGAGACGGCATGATAACCTATCATGCACTCGGTGTCAGAGCTGGTCAAAGGCCACATGGGAAGTCTCCCTCCCTTGTCGGCCATGTCCATTAGGCTGAACACCATGTCATTGACAAGAGGCACATTGATGAACGTCATCAAAGGGTTCCAACTCCTGAAAGTATCCCATAAGGACAACGTGGAGTAGAACGCCCCTCCCTCAGGCACAGTGGCGATCTCTTGGCTGAAATCCCTGTAACGTCCGTCCACATCATCACATCGGTTAGGAACTATCATTGTGTGGTAAAGAGCTGAGTAGAAATTGGTTCTATCCTCCTTGCTTCCACCCTCTACCTTTATGGCTCCGAGGGCCTCTGCCCAGGTATCGAAAGCCTCATTGCGGATGGTGTCGAAATCCTTATCGCCAACCTCGGTCGCGAGATTACGCGCGGCACCGTCAGTATCAACTTGTGAAAGTCCCACAGAAACAGTCATTTCCTTCGTCGTCTCAGGGAAGGTGAGAAGCATCCTGTCTCCTTCAAGCTTTTCAGCCGAAGAGAAAGGGACAGAGAAAACGGCGTTGAAATAAATCTGCCTGTCAGGAGCCCAACCGCTGACATGGCGGCCTCCCTTGACAACAGAATCTCCCTCCATGTCCATGAATATCCGGTCAGGATGTGTTTCCCCGATATTATAGGCCGCGTCAATCAGAATATGGCGTTCCCCTTCTCCCTTGAACGTGTAGCGATGGACTCCGGCTCTGGTGGTAGCGGTCAGTTCCACTGTAAGGCCAGCTTTCGGGAAGTCCACTTTGTAGTACCCGGGACAGGCTTTCTCATCGTCATGAGAGAATGGCAGGCTTATGGGAATATCTTTCCCGATGAAAGGAAGGAAAAGGAAATCACCGAGATCCGCGCAACCGGTACCGCTGATGTGGGTGTGCGAGAAACCAAGGATGGAAGCATCACTGTAGTGGTAGCCAGAACACCCGTCCCAAGTCCTGTTCCTGGTGTCAGGACTCAACTGGACCATCCCGAAAGGGGTGGTGGCACCGGGATATGTATGACCATGAAAACCGGTCCCGACAAAGGGGTCCGCATACGAGACAAGATTTGTCTCAGAAGTTCCAGAGCATGCCGCTAAAGCGACAGATAAAACAAGGAACAGGGATGATCGGATAATTGGTCTCAAAACTTTAGCATTATAATGGTAGATAGCAAAGATAACTAAAGGAGAGACAAATATCGGGACAAAAGCGCCGTCCTACACCCCAAATCACGCAAGACTAATGCCTCTTCCTTAAAGCGGCGGCATCCTGCCTGGCCTTTTTCTTCTCGTAACGAGCCTTATAGCGTTC
>ONSC01000131.1:0-6721 GCA_900320365.1 uncultured Bacteroidales bacterium | reverse complement strand
CTCGTTGTCTTTCAGCATTCTTCTCCGCTTTCCTGGCGGCCTTCTCAGCATCCTTAGCGTCAAGAGCGGCCCATTTGGCCTCTTTCTTGGCAACCCTAGCCTGACGCAAACTGTCTTGAACGGCTTTCTTCGCGTCTCGCTGAGCCTTCTTCAAAGCCTTCTCGGCATCCAAGTCCGCTGTCAACGCCCGCCTTAGCGAATCCATCTTAGCGGTCTTCAACGAGTCCGCTACAAACTTCTCTCTTGCCAACGCCTTCACGGCAGCCAACGAATCGGACACCGCAGCAAGAGAATCTGATACAGCAGTCCCCAACGAATCAAGCGCCTCAGTGGGAAGAGTGGCTTTGATACTATCCTTCGGTGCGGTGGGACTCTTCGGTGCGGTGGGTTCACCAATGGCCTCAACAGACTTTGTTTCAGCCCCTTCGGCCTGTCCTTCCTCAACCTCCTGAACTTCTTGAGCCTCTTGCGCAGCTTGAGCCTCTTTAGCATTCCGCGCCGCCAATGCTTCTTCGGCTTTCCTCAACTCTTCCGCTGCCTGACGCTCCGCCTCTCTGGCCCTCTTGAGGGAATCAGCACTGGCGAGCATCTTGTTGATGTTGGCTATATGACCAGGGAAGTATATCTCAGTCTGTGCGAATTTAGCATGCGGAACACTCTCATAACGAGCTCTTTCCGACTTTCGAGGCGTATATGCGACGATATCCTCGGGGCCTTTCGGACGCTTTTCAGGCTGCCATTCGAATCCCTTTAGTATACGCTCATCTTTCTTTAGCTGAACGGCAGGATAGGCGTCACTTTTAACCTGCTCATAATAGACCAGGTCATTGATATTCCCTTTAATGAAAGTGGCTGAGAGCATTTTCGCCTCGAATTTGTTTACCGTCGCGAAAGCTCCTTTCTCCTCGAGGAAAAATAACCCGGAGGCCCCTCCCATTGAATCAAAACGCCTCAAAGTGCCTGTCGAGTCAAAGTACGCCATCATTTCCGTGCCCCTGATCTGGTCAAAACACAGGGAGTCTTCCTGAACCACGATGAAGGCATTTGACATCAGGCTCGCCTTTTCAAGAGCCCTGTTCTTCAAAACCACAGTGATACTGTCAGCGGAATACTGTCGGCGGATCTCATTCCACACGATCGGGGAACGATATAGCCTCACCAAAGAGTCAAGATCGTTGTAGACGAGCGAATCGCAGACCACCTGCATGTCTTTGCGGAACACCTTGACGTTCCGCAACCCAAGCAGGAACCCGATCTTGGTGGAGTCCGAGAGCGCCGAGTCAGTTGTGTCAACTTGGGCAGCGGCAGACGAGTCAGGAACTTGAAATATTGGCTCAGCGTAAGGACCACCTTTTGGTCTGCTTCCCTTGAAATTAGGATCCTCTTCCTCCCTTTTCCTTTTCGCATCTTCCGCCGCTGAGACAGCCGCCTCATAAGCCTTACGCCTGTATTCAGCGACAGGGTCCACAGCAAGCTCCTCCATGCGTTTCTGGGACTTGGTAACCTCATTCTCAGACACTTCACACCTGGGGACAGCCCAATAAAGAAGCTCGTCACCACGGACATACACCGTGTCTTTAGTTCCTTCCTGCTCGAAAACAGCGATAACTGAGGGATCCCTGAGCATCCTTATCCGCTCGAGGGAATCCACATATTGCATGTAACCTGCCACCGCGGCGACATTCCTGGTCGTGTCAAGCAGCTCCACGTTGCCGAACATCTCAGCGTTGTTGAAAGCCCTCTCGTAAACCAGAGTATCGGACCAAGCCTCCTGGTTTAGTGTCAGGAGATGGACATTCTTCATGAAAGTGAACACTTCCGCGGCACGGTTGTAAGAGCCCGCATTAGCGGAGAGCATATTATCGCCCCTCCAAGCGTGCGTGCCCGTGCCGAATACCGCGATAGAAGTCTCAGTGTTAAAGTCAAGGTCATCTGTCTTGACGAACACGGAGTCGGTGTACATGTTTACATCGCGGAAAAAACGGAAAGTCTTTGTCTTCGCGTCGTACCTTCCAATATCGCTCTCGATGATCTGGCCATCCTTATCCCGGAAAGACCCTCCGTTACGGAAGATGGCGACACTATCGGCTGTGTCATAGTCCAAGTTCCTCGTCCTGAGCGTGTTCCTGTCTTTATCCTGAAGCTGTACCAGACTGCCTCTAAACTCCGCGAGACTACTGCCGATATAATAATCCAGATTGTCACTCGTGAGAACAGTCCGGTTCTGGATGATCCTCACATGACCAATAGCCTTGATGACATTGGCATCGACATCCCACAAGGCGGTGTCGCAAATCAATTTTGTGGCGTTATGCTCGAAACGGGCGTTCCCGAGAGCCTTTCTGAAGCTGTGGCCGTTCACCTCCTCAAGCTGAAGCTTGTCACACCCGAGAAGGCGCACAAGACTGTCTGTCCGCTCAGAGAACTGGGCTTGGGCTACCAGCGGGAGCAGAATAAAAAAGATGGAATATGCGAGACGGCGAACAGACATCACACTTACTCACTGAACTTCGAAGTCCAGATGGAACGTTGGAACTCGCAGTCCTTGAACATAGGATCAATGACTATCCTGGTGTCTTTTATTTTCTTCTCCAGGAACTCGTCCAACGCCGCCTGCTGCTTCTCTCTCCTGACTTCTCCCTGAAGCTGCGAGAAATCAGACTCGAAAGACGCCGTGTGAGCGGGAATAATCTTATCCACACGGATAATCTTGTAGTTGGTCTTACCGACCACGAAATCCTTGACCTGGTCCGGTCGTCCATCATTATCAGTGGACTGGACCGGCGCGGAGATCTCACCTTCCTTCAAATCCTTTATGGCTTTATAATCCTCCGGCTTGAGCTGGTCAATCTCGAAATATGCGGAGCCGGTGTTGGGATCCGACATCTGCCCACCGTTAGTCTTGGTGGGAGCGTCCTGCGAATAGAAGCTGGCAGCCATCTGGAAAGTGACCGCTCCGTTGAGAATCTCTGTCCTCAAGCTATCCAATGTCTTGAAAGCCTTCTCCTTATCAGCCGTTGTGTACTGGGGCTTCATCAAGATATGGCGGCAATTGAACATATCTCCGTTTTTCTCCAGAACCTCAATGATGTGAAATCCATCAGGAGTCTCGACTATCTGGGAGATGACACCTGGCTTCAAGGCCATGGCGGCATCAGAGAAGACGGGCCAATAAATTGATTTGGAGGCCATTCCGAGCTCTCCTCCCCTACGTGCGCTAACCGGATCCTCAGAGTACATCCTTGCGAGGGTAGAGAACTTCTCTCCGTTGATAATTCTCTCCCGCAACTCCAGAAGTTTCTCACGCACAGCGAGATTCGCCGCCTCGCGGTCCGGATAGAGACAAATCTGGCTAAGCTGGTACTTGATCGGGACTATGGGGAGGTTCTTTGTGTCAACCGTATCCATGTATTCCTTCACATCGTAGGGAGTCATATCAGGAACGGATTTCATGATCTCCATTTGCTCCTGCTGTGTGAGGCTAAGATCCTCATACTGCTTGCGCCAGTCTTGGCGGAGGCGGTACAGCGGCTTTCCGAAATATTGCTCTAGTTGCTCCTGGCCACCCATATAAGTGAGGAGCTGATCCACTCTCTGGGACAACATACCCTCAACATTGTCCTGGTTGACAGTGAGAGAGTCCACCCTGGCCTGCATGAGCAGGAGTTTGGACTCGAGCATAGTCTCTAGGACCTCGCAACGGACATTCCTATCCGACATCAGCCCCTGCGCTCTCCTCTCCTTCACAGAACCTTCAATGTCCGAGATAAGGATCAACTCATTGCCGACAACCGCAACCGATTTGTCTATGTATTTGTACTTCTGAGCGAAGCCTGCCGAGCATGTGGCGAGGACCACCAATAAAGTGACTATTGTTTTCTTTATCATTTCGTAGAGTAGATTTCAAATTTCTCCTTGGCCTTGGCGTCTTCTATCAAGTCTTGTTCCAAAGTCGTCAGCAGCTTGTGCTTTCTCCCGCTTATGATTATATCCTTGATTCTTTCCTCACAATACTCCTCTGGAGGCACATCACCGGCTTTCACCATGTCAGCGATGAAGGCCACATGAAGGAACCCGTCCCCGTCCTTGATCTCAATGAACTTGCCATTCTTTTTCGACAGCATCTCGATGTAATCCACACCGAAATCCCCCGCCAAAGTGGCCGCGTCAATCCATGTGTCTGAGCAATCGACATAACGCTGGGCGGAGTTGAAAGCCAAGCTATCCGCCGCGGTCACGTCCCCGACCTTGTCAGAAGACATCAGCTTCTTGATCTTTTGCAAGTTAGGGGAATCCTCGGAGATCTTCATGAACCTCGCCTTGAGGATAGGTCTCTCCAGTTTGAAATTATCCTTATGGGCTTCGTAATATTCATTAACCTCCTTCGCCGAGACAGTCGTGTCAAGCCTCTCGGAGATGAACCTCTGCTCGAAACGATACCTCAATAGGGACTGCCTGTAATCCTCCAGCTCTTTTGAGACGTCTTTCTCCTCTTTGCTGAGCTTTTGCTCGGCGATGTCCTGAAAAGCCTTGCCGGTAGCCCAGGAGTTAATGTAAAGATTAGCAAGGCCGGCGCTATCCTCAGGGCTGATTCCGTTGGGTATGACTTTCTCCAACTCGGAGAGGTACAACTTATGCTCCCCTAGCTTCGCCACCACCTCCCCGTCGTGAATAAACGACTGGAATGCCTTGCAGGAAGGTAATAGCGCCAATAAAGCGACTATGGCGAACGCCGGGATTCTCCGGGACATGTCAGTTCTCTTATCTGGAATAATTAGGAGCTTCCTTGGTGATGGTCACGTCATGAGGGTGACTCTCCAGGAAACCGGCATTGGTGATGCGGACGAACTTAGCGTTACGAAGCTGCTCGATATTGTGAGCTCCGCAATAACCCATTCCAGCGCGGAGACCGCCCACGAGCTGGTAGACAACCTCAGAGACTGTGCCTTTGTAAGGCACCTGGGCGACGATTCCTTCCGGAACAAGTTTCTTTATGTCGGCCTCCATGTCCTGGAAATACCTGTCCTTGGAGCCCTGCTCCATAGCCTCCAGGGAACCCATTCCCCTGTAGGACTTGAAGCGGCGACCGCTCATGATGATGGTCTCACCCGGAGACTCTTCGGTTCCGGCCAAAAGGGATCCGGCCATGATGGTGCCGGCGCCGGCCGCGAGAGCCTTGACAATATCTCCAGAATACCTGATACCTCCGTCAGCGATCACGGGGATGCCTGTACCCTTAAGCGCCTCACAAGCCTCCATGACCGCCGTGAGCTGAGGCACGCCGATACCGGCGATGATTCTCGTCGTGCAGATGGATCCGGGGCCGATTCCAACCTTGACGGCTTTAACTCCCGCATCGGCCAAAGCCTTGGCACCCTCTGCGGTAGCGACATTTCCAGCGACAATCTGTGCCTCAGGGAAAGCGTCGCATGCCCTCTTGACCATTTGGATAACTCCCTCGGAATGTCCATGGGCGGTGTCGAGGACGACAGCGTCAGCACCGGCATCAAGAAGCAGCCCTATTCTCTCAACTGTATCCGACTTGATTCCAGCGGCGGCAGCAACCATCAGACGGCCCTTGCTGTCCTTGGAAGCGATAGGGTTATCTTTGATCTTCATGAGGTCCTTGTATGTGATAAGCCCCACAAGCTTGCCGTCATTATCAATGACAGGGAGCTTCTCGACTTTGCTCTTCTGGAGAATCTTAGTGGCGTCAGCGAGATTGATGCCCTTTGGAGCGGTGACGATGTTCTCGCTGGTCATCACCTGATTTATAGGCTGGGCCATATCCTCCTGGAACCTCAAGTCCCTATTGGTCACGATTCCAATGAGGTAGCCGTTGCCATCCACCACGGGGATACCACCGATATGGTGTTTGCTCATCATGGCGAGAGCCTCTCCGACGGTAGCTTCCGGACGGATGGTGACTGGATCGTAAATCATCCCGTTCTCAGCCCTCTTGACATGGCGAACCTGCTCGCACTGACGCTCGATTGACATGTTCTTGTGGATGACTCCAATACCTCCGGCCCTTGCCATCGCTATAGCGAGGGCGGACTCGGTGACAGTGTCCATCGCGGCGGACACGATCGGGGTGTGAAGCCTTATGTCCGTAGTGAAGTTTGACGTCACATCGACGTCACGGGGTAGTACATCGGAGTGAGCCGGAACCAGCAACACGTCATCGAAGGTGAGGCCTTCGGAAATCTCTCTGTTTACGAACTTCGCCATTGTGATGAGTTTAATTAGGCAAAGTTACGAATTATTAACCAAAGTACCAACACCGCCGCCAGCCACCTGGGAGACAGTGACCTTGCAAGTGGCGGTGAAGCCGCCTTCCTCGCTAGTCGCGGTGATGTCCGTCTCGCCATTTCCTATCGCGGTCACCTTCCCGGAATCATCAACAAGGGCAACAGCCGTGTTGGATGACTTCCACGTGACGTTCTTATTATTGGCGTATTCCGGATTGAACACAACCTGGAACTGCTTGACCTCTCCCTTCTTCATGGCCAGGCTTGTGTAAGGGAAAAGAAAACGGCGACAATAGCCGTTGAGAAAAATCCGAATAGTCTTTTCATAACATTACTGATCAGTTCCTTACAAAGATAAGAAATACTTTTCTCCTTGCCAAGTGTCTCTTTCTTCCAGGCGTTTGTCCAGGAGCCGAAGGATACCGTCATTGCGGATAAGACCCCAAGGTGTCTCACAGACAAACCTTGGA